>JADMJT010000096.1:0-2019 GCA_018781585.1 Burkholderiales bacterium | reverse complement strand
GCCTCTTCCAACTCAGCCGGTTCGAGCGTTGATGGCTTGCCCTTCACACCCACCGCAGCGCGAATCTTGGCTTCGATCTCTTGCGCGACTTCGGGATGTTCTTTCAAATATTCGCGTGAGTTGTCTTTGCCTTGGCCGATCTTCTCGCCGTTGTAGGCATACCAAGCGCCGGATTTATCCACGATCTTATGAATGACGCCGAGCTCGATGATCTCACCTTCGCGCGAGATGCCTTCGCCGTACAAAATATCAAACTCCGCTTGCTTGAACGGCGGGGCGACTTTGTTTTTGACGACTTTGACGCGGGTCTCGGAACCGACCACTTCTTCGCCGCGCTTGATGGCGCCGATACGGCGAATATCGAGACGCACCGAAGCATAAAACTTGAGCGCGTTGCCGCCGGTGGTAGTCTCGGGGTTGCCGAACATGACGCCAATTTTCATGCGGATCTGGTTGATGAAAATCACCAGGGTGTTGGAACGCTTGATGTTGGCGGTGAGTTTGCGTAAAGCCTGCGACATGAGGCGGGCTTGCAGGCCCATATGCGAATCGCCCATCTCGCCTTCGATCTCGGCTTTGGGGGTGAGTGCGGCGACGGAATCCACTACCACCACATCAACCGAACCGGAACGCACCAGCATGTCGGCGATTTCCAGCGCTTGTTCGCCGGTATCGGGCTGCGACACGAGTAGGTCGTTCACATTCACGCCGAGCTTTTGTGCATACGACGGGTCGAGCGCATGCTCGGCATCGATGAAGGCAGCGGTGCCGCCCAGTTTTTGCATTTCGGCGATCACTTGCAGCGTCAGCGTGGTTTTGCCGGACGATTCCGGGCCGTAAATCTCCACTACCCGGCCGCGCGGCAAGCCGCCGATGCCCAGCGCAATATCCAGGCCCAAAGAGCCGGTGGACACCACTTGAATATCTTGCGACGCGGCATGATCGCCCAAGCGCATCACCGAGCCTTTACCAAACTGTTTTTCAATCTGGCCCAGTGCGGCGGTCAATGCTTTCAATTTGTCATCTGCTGATACGGTTGCCATGCTTATATCCTCCTGAAGTGATCCGTTGATTGCAGCCGGTGAAGCGGCATGGGTGTAATTTAGGCTATACATTTACTTATGTCAATACTTTTTATCACCTATGTAATTTATACTATGTAATGTAAAAATAGATTGTATAATTATTTTTATCCGACGTTTTGGAGTAAGCCGTGGTTTCTAAAGAGAAAATGCTGCTGGATGTGAAATGGGCAGCGCGCCAGCGGCTGCAATATATTGAAATCATGGCCTACTACAGCGGGGTCGTGACCCGCAGCGACGTGGCCAAGGCCTTCGGTATCTCAGACGCGGCGGCCACCAAAGACCTGAAGCTATACGGCGATTTGGCGCCCAATAACTTGGTTTACAACCATAGTGTGTTCGGATTTGTGCCGAGCGATGGCTACCGGGAGGTCTTTGCCGACCTTTCCCCTATCGCCGTTCTACCTATCATTGCGGCAAACCTGGCTGTCGCCGGCGGGCCTTATGGCGCGGAATCAATCTACGGCCTGAGCACAGCATCCCTCCCCCTGCCCGCCCGCCTGCCCAACCCCCAAGTCCTGGCGCAAATCACCCGCGCCATCTGCGGCCACAAAAAACTGCAAGTGAGCTATCGCTCACTGTCTGATCGGGACAGTCAAGAACAACGCATCCTCGAACCCCATGCCTTGGTCGACACCGGCATTCGCTGGCATGTGCGCGCATATTCTGATGCGACTTATGATTTTCGGGATTTTGTCTTATCGCGATTTACCCAAGCGAGTTGCTTGAATGAGCCAGCCGAGTCCAATGTTGAATTCGACGACGATTGGGTAGAAATGGTGTGCTTAAAGCTCGGCCCCCACGCCGATCTCGACGCGCCCAAACGCGAAAGCCTGTTGCTGGATTATGGTGCGAGCGGCGACGTGATCGAGATCAACGTGCGGCGCGCGCTAATCGGCTATGTGCTGCAACGCCTCAGCGTGGATACGACCCGGGA
>JADMJT010000014.1:42531-67886 GCA_018781585.1 Burkholderiales bacterium | reverse complement strand
GGGAGTTCTCCTTTGGTTTGTGCTTTATAAAACAACTGAATTTCTACGCTTGATTCTAGCGTTTCGTGGCGGGAATCATACAACACACTTTTATTTTCCGGCAAACTTTCTAGTCCGAATGGACTATTCAATGCCAAGTTTGTTGCAAATATGCAACAAATATCATTCACCATCTTGGATTAGCGGTTTTTACTATCTTCGCCATCCATTTGGCGTTTGACGACATCAATGTCCATCTCATTGAGCGTAAAAGGAAATGACAGAATGTCGGAAGGCGGGGAATCGCCATAAGGACGATTGCACGCCGAAACATCATTTTCGGGTCCGGGGCATCCTGAGGTTTGGAAAGGTTTGCCGCTTTGAATCAGAAAATTTAGCTCCGTTTCGGGCAAACCGAAGTCCGCTAGCCGGCCCTGCTCGTCAAATGTCATACTTTCGATGCGACCGCCCGCGTAGTCGATGATGAAGCGCGCCAGTTGTACCCGGCGCCATTGGCCACGATCCACTGCCGGCCAATCCTCCATGAGCGAACCTTGTTCGGGGAAGAAGGCGAACATATGGTTGTGACCGCCCATATCTTTAATGCGCTGACACATCTTCAATATTTCTGCTTCGGTCTCGCCCATGCCGCAAATCAAATGCGCACCGAAGCGCTCCGGCCCGAACACTTCCGCCGCCCATTCGATGGCTTGCCAATATTTTTCCCAACGATGCGGGCTGTCCACGGTCTTACCGCGCGTGCGCTCGAAGATTTCGGGGGTGACCGCATCCAGCGCCACGGTAAAAATCTCCGCCCCTAATCGCTTCATCTCGATCAGATCGGCCTTTTCCATGGTGGTGGGGTTGGAGAGGATGGATACCGGAATGTGCGGCAGCGCTGCCACCCATTGCTTTAACAGCACGAAGGTATCGGCATCCGAGTTGGGGTGGGTGATCATGGAAATGCACATGCGCTGGAATTGACCCTTGTCGGCGCCAGCCCGTACACGCTCGATCACCTCGTCGTAGTGCGCGGTGGGCCAATCGACACGGATGAAATTGCGGTCGGCATAATCGCGCGCCTCTTCGCGATGCCGCGCCAAGCCGCAATACGCGCAATTGGCGCGGCAGCCTTCGGGATAAGTTACGAGCAGATTCAAACAATGCGTGCACGCGGTGCGATACATCTGACCCGGAATCAAGCCGAGCGTAATCGCCGCCGCGGTGCTCATCTGCACATACTCGGGCGAGCGCATCGCCGGTGTTTTGACGTGATAGTCGGGGCGGTAGAAATTGATCGGCTGCGCGGGATTGTTCATGGTGTTAATCCTGTCCATTGCCTATATCTGAAAAATACTCCGGAAATGCGATCCAACCCTGACGATGCATCGCATCCTCGTGCGCGACGGCGGTATGCCAGCGCTGATTGAGCCACTGCCTGCGCGCCATAGCACGCGTGATGCTCGCCTCGAATTGATCGCGCATGTCAGCTTCAAATTCATTCAATGCATCTCTATCGTTGTCCAGCAAGTAACTCGCCGCCGCCTGGCCCGCACGCTCACCCGAAACAAGTGCAGCGGCGATGCCCGCACCGGTAATCGGATGCGTCAGCCCCGCTGCGTCCCCCACAAATAACACTTTCTCCCTGACTAAATGCGCTCTCAATCCCCCGACTGGAATTAAGCCGCCGGTAAGCGACAGAATGGCATCGCCCACTATCCCTTGTGCAACTAAACGGGCGTGCAAAGCATCCAACGGCTGCTTCAAATCGTGTGTGTAATGCTTATCCGCCCCCACGCCCAGATTCGCGCAATCTCCTTTGGGGAAGAGCCAGGCATAGCCGCCCGGATACGCGTCGGCGAGCCAAATATCCGTATCGGCATAAGGCCGCAGCAAAGGTACCGTGTATTGCCGGGTAAACACCGTTTCCAAGGGCGCTAAACCTAAAAGCGATGCGACAGTGGAGTAAGGCCCATCGGCGGCGATCAGCAAACGGTACGCTACTTCACGCTCGCCCTCGGGGGTCAGAATATAAGCGATAGATTGTTGCGCATTGAGCCGCAGCAGGCGGCTGGCCAAGCTCAATACCGCACCTTGCGCTTCAGCTTCCCGCGCCAGCGCTTGATCAAATGCCGCGCGGTCGATCATTAAGCCAGGAAATGCCGCCGATTCAGCCACGCCCGAAGGGAGGTGATTTTTCATGCTGGCGATGCGTTGCACCAAGACGCCATCGGCTTGAGCATATTTCCCCAAGGGCAGCGGAATAAACTCGGCACATTGCACCGGCACGCCCACCTGCGTCTTACGCTCCACCGCCAACACCGACAAGCCGGCACGCGCCGCCGCCGCTGCCGCCGCACCGCCCGCCGGGCCCAGGCCAATCACCAGGACATCGACTTGCATCTGCTCGCTCACGGCACGCTGGCCTGTGGTTCACACTGACTAAGCGCCGACTGAATAACCGCGACAAAATCTGCCGGCTGCAAACCCAGCATATCCACTTCATGCGCAGCAAAGAATGCATGCACGCGAGGACCATAATCGTCTACACCGGTATCGCGCAAGGCTGCCTCTAGATCCACGATGAGTCGCTTGGGGCTGACGAAAAAATCGCCGGAGAACCAGACTTGCTTGATGCGTTGACGCGCTCGGTCGTAAGCCACGCTAGCACGCACCAGCCCGCCGGGAAATTTGTGCATGGCTTCCACAATCGGCACATCGGCTTGCGGACGATGCAGCATATGCACCCAATCCTCGGTATCGATTTCCGCCAAGGCGCTATCGAAACGCGCCTGCTCAGCAGGAGAGATAGGTCCCGTTTCAAAGACCACGCCGAATTCGTCGGCGAAAGCCTGGATCAATGCCGCCTGCACGTCTTGCATCTCAGGGACATGGCCCAACAAATCGGCCATATTCGCCACCCGTTCGCGCGCCGAAGCAATGGCCTTGTCCGACAACTTCTCCACGGGTATGCGCAGCACGCGCAGCATTTTTTCCACATCGAATTGGATCAGCAGCGTGCCTTGGAACATCAGCGCATCGCCATCGAAAGCACCACCAGTGCCGGAAATTTTCCGGCCATCGACTTCGATGTCATTGCGCGGGCGGAATTGGGCGTCAACCCCCAAGGCCTGAATACCGCGCGCCGCCGTTTCGCAGATGCGGCGGGTGATCGCCTGCATATCCGCCGTGCCGAGATCACGCTTGTGCAAATACAATTCCCAGCCCAGTTGCGTTTCATCAAAATAAATCGCCCCGCCGCCAGTGACGCGGCGCTGAATATCGACGCCCTGTTCGCGGCAGTAATCCAGATTGAGTTCTTGCTCGGCGCTCTGATGGAAGCCCAATAAGGCAGCAGGTTTGAAGCGCAGAAAGCGCAGCGTGCTCGGTATCTCATCCGCTTGTCGCGCTTCGAGCAAGGCACGATTCAGCGCGATATTCTCCACCGCGCGGCGCAGGCCGGTATCGATGACGCGCCAAGTGGGTTTCATCTCGCCAGTTCCTCTGCGCGGACTATTTTGATATCCAGTGGTCTGCGCCGCGCACGCTCAAACTCAATCACCTTTTGCACATCCACCTGCAAGCCCGCATCTTTGGCATCGACTGCCATCACCTCATCCCCCACGGCGATCGAGCAGCAGGCAGGCGTCACGCGTACTTCGCGCCCCAGTCGCGCCGCCAACTCGACCATGCCGTCGGCGGGATGCGCGATGCCGTTCAGCCCGGCCATTACGGCATAAGCATCGATCTGGCTTTTCACGCGGCCAGCCGGACGCGCGCAGCCTAACAATAAAGGGGTATCAATCATCGCGGCGCTCGCATCCAAAAAGAAGTGGCCCACCTCATGCGCATCGGGTGTGGCAAACGGCCGGTCTTGCGGGGCGTAGTGCGGCATCACCACCACCAGCACCAGCGCATCGGGCCGATGGCGTTTGACGATATCGAGCGCGTGCCACTCGCCGAGGAAGTGGCCGTAATGCAAGCCGAGCACAATGTGCGGCACAATCTTCATCTCGGTCGCCACCAGGTATTCGAGCGAACGCTCAAAATCGTCCACACTGCGACGCAAATGATAGACCTGGGTGATGGTGTCTTGCGCGCCGATCACATCCATCATCGCCACATCGATACCGGCGTCTTCCATGCGGCGCGCGATGTCGAGATCAACCAAAGCGGTGTGCAGGGCAATCTTGAAAGCGGGGAAGATCTCTTTGATGCGGCGAATGGTCGCATAGTAAGGCGCGTATTCGACTTCATTGCGGTGATTCGAGCCGCCGGTGAGCAGCATGCCTTGCGCACCGAGATCGATCTGCTCATGCACCACGCGCCACAAGTCTTGCGGCGTGTGGGCTGGAATCATCGGTTCGAGGATTTTTGCCTTGCAGTGATCGCAGGCCAGCTTGCAATCGCCGCCGGTAATCGACACCGCAGGCCACGCAGTTTTGCCGCACCCGCTTATTTCGGAGGAGGCGTAAGCCTTAAAGGTGGGGGTGTAAAAATTGATGCGTGATGGGCCAGCATTGTTGGCACGTCGCGCCATCTGCTTGACCAAGGGAGCGTCAAGCGCAACGTCTTCCAGTGGTTCGACTTGCCGCACCACCTCCAACCAATCACTCATCCCCGCCCCCCTGACGCCTGAATTTCAACAACCGCCAAACCCGTCCGCATTCATTTTGGCTTCAAAGGCCGTAGCAATATCAGCGCCACTGATTAAGCTTTTGCTTTCTTCCGCCCAGTGAGCCGGCTTAATCTTCGCCATCCAGCCCGCGCCGTAAGGGTCTTCGTTCACGAGCGCCGGTTTGTCGGTCACCGCTTCGTTGATTTCGATCAATTCACCGCCGACGGGCGCCTTGACTGGGCCCACCCATTTACCGGATTCGACGGTGCAGACGGTTTTGTGTTGCTCGACTTGCTTGCCGATTTTTTTCGGCGTCGCAGCAACCAGTTGCCCAGCCAGGGCGCAGGCATAAGACGTCATGCCTAGGGTGATCGCCCCATCCGCGTCGATACGCGCCCAAACATTGTCATCGACGTCATAATACAAATCGTCCGGCAAATTACAGCCGCGTACGTTTGCCATCTTGTTATCCCCACTCGCGATTAATCCGGTTCATTTTACACCTATCGCTTGTCGCAATTGGCTGCGCCACTACGCCTGGCATGGGTTCTCCACCCCTGAAAAGACCAACGGCCAAGCGGGTTATCGCTTGGCCGTTGAAAATACTGCTGTTACCGCAATTAAATATACAAACAAATATCGCTATCGCCAGCGAATTCGAGGAAGGAAGCGGCGCCGACAAAATCCAGACCATCGATGAATTCGCTATGTTCAAATCCGAAGAGTTCTACCGTCATCTGGCAGGCGACAAATTTCACGTCTGCCTCAATGCATAAGCCACGCAAATCCTCAATCGAGGCAACCCCGCAGTTTTTGATGGTCATCTTCATCAACGTGGTGGCGAGCGATTCATAGCCTGGAACGTTGGCTTGAACGATGTTCGGTATGTTCCAGTTAATGTCTTTGAACCACTTGGGACCAAATGGCATTTTCATCGGCATGCCAGGATTACCCAGCGGGCTCACTTTGAGGCCGCTCACATCCTTTTTCAGCAATTGCAATCCGTAAAAAGTACAAAAAACTTGTACTTCATAATCCAGCGCGGCTGCGGTCGACGCTAGAATCAGCGGTGGATAGGCCCAATCGAGCGTGCCCTTGGTTGCGATGATCGCGAGTTTTTTTGCCATCTATTAAATCTCCTTCAAAATTACGGATTAAAGCCCCGCTCGCATCTATCCAACAGCGTAAAACTTATTTTATATTCTTATTTTTTCTTCATGAAGAAGGTAAATTCGCCACCTGCTTCGGCCGACGAAACCAACTCATTGCCGGTTTGCTTGGCAAACGCCTGCATATCTTTTACCGAACCGGGATCAGTCGCGATAACTTTGAGCACTTGGCCACTGGTCAATTCGGCCAAACCTTTTTTGGTGCGCAGAATCGGCAGCGGGCAATTCAGGCCACGAGCATCCAGTTCTTTATCGAAATTCATATCCATCTCCTAATTAAAGTAAGTTCATTGGTAAAAACAAGCATTTTGATCTAGTTACCATCCGCACGCAACTTAGGCTGCCGCCAGCGCCAGCCCGGCTTGCGCCCAGCCCATCACACCGCCGCGCAAGTTATACACATTCCCGAATCCTTTTTGCGCCAAAAATGCACAGGCTTGGGCGGAACGCGCGCCGCTGCGGCAGATCAACACCAACGGCTTTTCATTTTCCAGTTGATCCGCCATGAGGGGCAGCATATGCAGGGGCATATGTTTGGCGCCCTGAATCGTGCCTTGTGCGAATTCGACATCGGTGCGCACATCGATCATCACCACTTCGCCACGCGCCTGCATTTGTTGCAAGCCGTAAGCATCCACTTCTTGAATTGACATACCGAACATGGTTCTACTCCGTGTAGAGTAAATTAGCGAATAATAATATATCGGGAGCTAGGCCGGGTGCAATGACTTAATGACTTTCTTAACAACGTTGGCTGCCGTGATAGAGATTGACCACATGCCTCGCCTCGGCAAAAAACAACCACCGCTCAGCGAACAAACCCACTAAAGCTGCGACGGTAATTAGGGCGCTCCAGGTAAGTGATGGCTTACCTGAGGTCATAATCAAGAGCGCCAGCGGCACGATAAAACCGATAACAAACACTAAAAACTTCAGGGCCAGCGCGTACTCACGCGCCAATTTAAAACCAAACTCCTGAGTCAAGAAGGTGCCATGCGTGTGCCCCGCATCTAATAGTCGGACTTGGGCGCGGGTGAAACCGGTCGCGGTTTGGATGCTGGGCCCAGCGCCCGGCTCGGCAATCCAGAAATAATAAATTGCCTTCAGCAAGGCGGCGAAGATCAGCATACTGCCGGCAAGATACGCGAACGGCGCCAAAATCAATCCAGCCCACGCCGCCACCGCCAGCAACAACAAGGAACCGGAGAAATTCCCCAGCGCCAGATAGTTCGCCGGCACCAGCGGGGTATTCCACTGACGTATCGTTTTCAAGCTGCCATAAATCATGCCGGTGCTAAACACCGTAATCCACGCCAGCAAAGCTGCCGCCAACCCCAGCAGCAAGCGCAAGACTTCCAAGTTAGCCAGGCTGAACCAGCTTAAAACCAAATAGCCGAATGCGAATGGAAAGAAAGCCACCGCAAACACCCCCTCACGCGATAACCAGGAAGTGCGAAAACGGCTAAACGCGCGCCAGGCGTTTTTTGGATTGGCGAGGTGCAGCACCGAGGATAGCAAGCCGCCGATAACAAAAAAGAAAGCAATCGCGCCGGTAGCGGCAATTTGCTCACCGGACAGGCCGCCGCCCAGTTTCAATACATCCGCAAAAAACAACAGCGCGAATAAGCCGAAGCCCGCACCGGAACTGACCGTGAAAAAAATTACGCTAAACGCTGGATGCATGAAAACCCCTATTGAGGATTCAGGATTCGGGAATCAGGATTCAGGGATATGCCGGCTGCGCCGAACTGGTTTTCCTGAATCCCGAATCCTGAATCCCGACCCCTATCTCTTAACAATCTTATTCGCCAGACTCTTCAACCGATCCTTAAACCCCGGCTTGCCCATATTCTCAGTCGGAATCGGCGTCGCTGTGCGCGGCGGCAAGTAATGGTTGGTGGGGTTGTAGCCCAATTCCGGCATGAGTTGATAGCCTTCGCGCTCGCGCACTCTCTGGCTCACCGCGGATTCCGGATCATCCAAATCACCAAACATGCGCGCATGCGTCGGGCACGTCAGCACACATGCGGGCTGGCGCTCTTCGAAGGGAAGCTTGGTGTCGTAAATACGATCCACGCATAAAGTACATTTCTTCATGGTGCCGGATTCGCGATCCAGCTCGCGTGCGCCGTAGGGGCAAGCCCACGAGCAGAGGTTGCATCCCATGCACTTATCTTGATCCACCAGCACAATGCCGTCTTCTGCGCGCTTATAGGAAGCCCCCGTGGGGCACACCGTCACGCAAGCCGCATCTTCACAGTGCATGCACGACATGGGGAAGTTAATGGTTTTGTTATGCGGATACTCGCCCACTTCGTAGTGACGAATCCGGTTAAACCACACGCCCGATGGTTCTGCGCCATAGGGTTCATAGTCGGTTAGGGGCGCGGTGGTGCCGGAGGCATTCCACTCCTTGCACGCCACCGCACACGCGTGGCAGCCGACGCAAACGTCTAAATCAATAACGAGGCCAAGTCTCATATTTCAATTCATTCCCGTAGGGGCGAGGCATGCCTCGCCCAGCATTCCAATTCGTGATTCGGGCGAGGCATGCCTCGCCCCTACTCATTTATTCTGCATCGCTCCGCGTGCTATAACGCAGCACATTGGGCCGCTCGCCATCGTCGTGCGGCAGCGGTTTAATGGCGGGAAATTCCGGCCAGGTGCCGACCTCGCCCGCTGCGGCTTTATAAATTTTGACGCGCAAATCGAACCACGCGGCCTGGCCGGTGACGGGATCGGAGTTGGTGACGCGCCGTTCGCCTTGCTTCTCCGGCAACAATTCGGAAATCAGGTGATTGAGCAAAAAGCCTTTCTTTGCTTCCGATGCTTCCGGCTTCAGCCCCCAAGCGCCGCCTTGTTTGCCGATGGCGTTCCAAGTCCACACCGTGTTTTCTTCGCAGCCTTCCATGGTTTTCAACTGGCAGCGAATCTTGCCGTTGTGCGACTCGACCCAAATCCAGTCGTCGTCCGCAAGGCCCATGCGCTCGGCCTTGCCGCGATTCATATACATATAATTCTGCGCAAGAATCTGGCGCAGCCATACATTTTGCGAATCCCAGGAGTGGTACATCATCATTGGGCGTTGGGTGAGCGCGTAGAACGGATAGTCTGCTTCATTTACGCGCTGCTGTTCCAGCGGCTGATACCACAGCGGCAGCGGATCGAAATATTTCACCAAGCGGTCGCGGTCGGTTTGGTTCTTGGGTTGCGGGCCATCGTACAAACCTTGGCCCGCGAGGCGAAACTTTTGCAGCGGCTCGGAATAAAACTGCATGATGATCGGCTCAGCCTTACCCACGAAACCGACATCCGCCGCCACCTCCAAATAATCTTTGTTGGCGAAGCGGTTGTATTTCATGTTGTCCGGCCAGTGGTGGGCGAAGAACGATTCGTTCTCGATATATTTTTCCCACTGCTTCGGATTCGGCTCGCCCTTGAGAGACTTGTCGCCGTCCTTGCCGCGCCAGCCCGCGAGAAAACCCACGCCGGGACTGCGCTCATAATTGACGATGAAGTCCGGATAGTTCTTGAATTTGCGCGTGCCGTCTTTGTGGGTGAAGGCGGGGAATTTCAAACGCGAGGCCAATTCCACCAGCACTTCTTGCCAGGGTTTCACATCGCGGTCGAGTTCCACCAAGGGATAACGAATCGCATCCGCCGCGGCATCCGGTTCGGAGATCGGGCGATCCAGGAGCGAGATGCAATCGTGGCGTTCGAGGTAAGTCGTATCGGGCAATACCAAGTCGGCAAAATTCACCGTCTCGGAATGAAACGCATCCACCATCACCAGGAAAGGAATCTTGTACTGGCCCGGCTCTTCCGGATCTTCCTCCACCAGCATTTGTTGCACGCTCTTGGTGTTCATCGATGAATTCCAAGCCATATTCGCCATGAACAAAATCAGCGTATCGATCGCATACGGATCGTGATTGGTCGCGTTGGTAATCACCATATGCATCAGCCCGTGCGAGGCGATCGGCGTCTCCCAGGAATAGGCTTTGTCGATGCGCAGCGGATTGCCGTCATGGTCGATCACCAAGTCTTCGGGCCGCGTCGGAAAGCCCAAGGGCGGGCGCGACAGCGGCGTATTCGGCGCATGGATGATGTCGATATTATTTTCCGGCACCTGGTGCGGTGGAATCGGCTTCGGATACGGCGCACGCGCGCGAAAATTACCCGGCCCGTCGAGCGCGCCCAGCAGCATTTGAATCAAATGAATCGCACGGCAAGCATGAAAGCCGTTGGAGTGCGCGGAGATGCCGCGCATGGCGTACATCGCCACCGGGCGGCCGATCACCTTATCGTGCTTGCGGCCCCAGATGTCGGTCCATTCGATATCCAACTCGACCGTTTCTTTGAAGGCGACATGGGCCATTTCCAGCGCCATGCGCTCAATCGCCTCGGCCGGCACGCCGCATTCTGCGGCAACATTTTCCGGGGCATAGCGCTCATCCAGATAGCGTTCGGCCATGAGCTGCATCGAGGTCTTCAGCGGACGGCCGTCGGGGGCGACAAATTCGCCGAACACGGCAGGCGCGATATCGGCGTCCAGCGCGCTGACAAAGGTTTGCTTTTCTAAATCCCACACCAGCGGATTGCCCGCCTCATCGCGCAGAAACAAACCATCGCCCATCTTGCCCGGCGTTTGCACCACCATCCACGGCGCATTGGTGTAACGTACTAAAAATTCCCAGTCGAACAATTCACGCGACAACAGCACATGCACGACGGACAGCGCGAGCAAACCATCCATACCGGGTTTGATCGGAATCCATTCATCGGCAATCGCCGAATAGCCGGTGCGCACCGGGTTGATCGACACGAATTTACCGCCGTGGCGTTTGAGCTTTTCCAGACCGATCTTGATCGGGTTGGAGGAGTGATCTTCCGCCACGCCCCACATCACGAAATATTTGGCGTAATCCCAATCCGGCGCGCCGAATTCCCAGAACGAAAAGCCGATGGTGTACAAGCCCGCCGCCGCCATATTCACCGAGCAGAAACCGCCATGCGCCGCCCAGTTCGGCGTACCGAATTGCTGTGCCCAGAGGCCGGTCAGCGCCTGCATCTGGTCGCGGCCGGTGAAGAACGCTAATTTAGAAGGGTCAGTCGAGCGAATCAGATCGAGCCGGTCGGTCAGAATATCGAGCGCCTGCTCCCACTCGATTTCAACGAATTCGCCCGCGCCACGATGGGTGCCTGGCTTGCGCATCAAAGGCTTGGAGAGCTTAGCGCGCGAGTACTGCTTCATGATCCCGGCCGAACCCTTGGCGCAGAGCACGCCCTGATTGGTCGGGTGGTTGCGATTGCCCTGGATGAAGCGCACTTTTCCAGCTTCGAGCGTAACTTTGATGCCGCAACGGCACGCACACATATAACAAGTGGTGAATTTCACCTCTTGTTGCTCATGATTTTCGATTTTTATGGTCGCAGCGCTCATAAATTCTTAACAGGATAGACCGTTCTGACCCTCAGAACCGGTACGTTATTACATCATAAATTACTAATATTAATGCCAAAAATAAAAGCGAGAGTTCTCGCTTTGGGTTTATTCCGTATTCGACACCAGCCTAAAATGCATACATCAATATCTTTAGGACGGCGGATTTTCCTTTGAAATCACATTCCTATCAAGGCAGATTTTTTGATCATGCAATAAATATCGCTAATTGCACCTGACGCTGGGTACCCGCCAAGCGGCGAATCGCCGTAGTTAACCTAAACGTAATGGCAAGCGCATGGACAAGCCACACTGAACCACAAATAATGCCTACAGAATCCATTTTCCAAAAGGAGCAGTAATGAAACGAAGCATGATCATCACAGCATTAATAACCAGCGCATTCGTTCTCCCCGCGCTGGCCGGCGAGATAGATGGCGGAGCAGTTGTGGGTGGCGCATTGGGGGGCGGCGCGGGCGCGGCGGTCGGCTCAGCCGTGGGCGGCAAAAATGGCGCAATCATCGGGGCCGCAGTCGGTGGCGCTACCGGCGCGGCGATCGGCTCAACTGAAACGCACCCCAAAAGTATTAAAACCAAACACAGAGTCAAACACGAGCATCACGATAACGGCAATCACTATGGGCATCACAAGAAAAAACATAAACATGGCCATGATGACGACTAAGCGCACATAGTCAAGGATCCGCATCATGTGATGTTGTTATGGATTATTTCGATTTTTTAAAGCGTTGAAAAAATCAGGCCGCTTTTTAACGAGCAGCCTGATTTGATGCCTGTCTTACTCCATGGGGAGTTTGCGGGCTTTCCAGTCTGGCACGCCTTCGCGATACCAGTACACATGCTTGTAGCCGTTGGCAGCGAGCACTACCGCAGACTTGTAGGATTTCCAGCAGCTGCCGGCGTTGCAGAACACCACGATTTTGGCGTCTTTATTGGCCAGTTTGGACATGTCAAACTTGTCCATCTTCGAATCGAAGACCGGCTCTTTAGCGCTTTTCTCTGGATCGTAAGGCACGGAAATCGCGCCCTTGATGCTGCCTTCGCCGAATTCGGAAGCTTTACGCGTGTCGACAAGCGTGGCGCCGCCGGCTTGCAGTTCTTGAACTTTTTTGGCGTCTACCAGGGTGACGCCGTTCGGTGCTGCGGCAGGCGTATCAGCTGCGAGTGCGGAACCGGCTGCGAGGAAAAACAAAGAGGCGAACAGGGTGGTAACAAAATTGCGATGCTTCATGGACTTGCCCTCCAGGGGTTAAAAAACAATTTTACAAAGTTGGAATGCCAAGTTTGATACCCTGGCATACGCATCACGTGGTGCACTCGTAAATTACTTTACGCGCTGTCTCAGGCAACAAATAACATCAAATGTTCATGCTTAAATCGTAAATACCTTAATTACGTGAAAACTTTCTCTCCATGCAATCGGGGCTACAGCAAAGCACCTGCTCAAAAGCCAACACGCATGAGGTTAAACGCAAGCGCCGCCAATCCGATGACAAGCCTTACGCTAACAATACTCGTCCGTAGATTGCATATATGTCATGTGTTTTTGTCCGCGCGCTTTGACGCTGACCGCGCAAGCACTATAATCCGCACCTCATGCCGGTTTAGCACAGCGGTAGTGCAGCGGTTTTGTAAACCGAAGGTCGGGGGTTCGATTCCCTCAACCGGCACCAAGATACAATCCAACGCAGTCCAAAGCAGGCCGGAAAACTCGACAAAATAAGGGTTACCGGCCTTTTTTTCGTCCGTAGCAAATCTAAGCTAAATGCTGCAAAACCTGGCCCGCGATATATTAACGCTTGACGTTAATAACGCAATTCGTTAGCATTAGCCATGATCATTAGCTTCGTAGGCAAACCGACTGCAGCAATCTTTCAAGGCAAGCCTGTCTTGTCCCTGCCAAGACCGATGCAGAAGGTGGCGCTCAGGAAGCTATTGCAACTGGATGCGGCGCGAGACATTTCCGATATGCGCGTACCGCCAGGCAACCGGCTGGAGCAGTTGAAGGGCAACCGCGCGGGGCAATGGAGCATCCGCATCAACGATCAGTGGCGCATCTGTTTCAAATGGGATGGCAAGGATGCGCATGAAGTCGAGATTGCGGACTATCACTAGGAGAGATTGAATTATGGCTATCATCAAACGCGAAAACTTGGGTCGGACGGATTTTTCCGGTGTCGTTGGCCGTGGCCGCCTGCCGGACATCCATCCGGGCGAGATTCTGAACGAAGATTTCTTGGGGCCGCTGGGCGTGACGCAATACCGGCTTGCTCAGGCAGTCGCAGTTCCGCCACGACGGATCAATGAAATCGTGCATGGCAAGCGCGCTATCTCCGCCGATACCGCATTGCGTCTGGCGCGGTACTTCGGCACCACCCCGGACTTCTGGATCAACCTGCAAGCGCAATATGACTTGCGCCAAGCCGAAAAGTCGTTGAAGCAGATAATGGATAAGATCAAGCCGTTAGTACTGGCTGCGTAGTCTCTATCGTCCCCGATGCGGATCATCGTGAAAGCGTCGGGCAAGGCGCTTACGCGGCAATACAGCATAAACTGGTCTAGCAAGTACCTGTGAGATGGTTCCACCGCCCCTTACATTATGTTGATGAACACTAACATTGGGGGGGGTAGGTATGGCGGAGTGTGTGAAGTCGTAGCACCCCCTCTGTACATGCAAAAAGAGAAGTGACGCCAATCTGTCGGTATTACTTACACAATCACTGTTCCCCGATTTCGTTGATAATAATTAACCCTTATGAAATCGTTGAGCACTGCAATCAGTTTTAACCAATCTGGTAGGCGGCGGTTTAGACGGGTAGCATCGATCCGGTGGGGGTATATTTGGGGGCATCTCACGACAACCAAAAACGTAGATCGAGCATTGACACGGGTTTCGGAGGATCATGCGATTCCAACCCACCTCTTCCTCCGGCATCCTTTTCCACGCGCTTGAAAAGCGCGTCAACCCGCTTTCTGGCGCGCTGAGCGGTACTCCACTGCCAAGCTGCCGCCTACCGCCTTCCATTGCTGGATTTCCTCTTCGAGCAAGGTTTCGGTAAGCGGGCTGTCCGCAAGCCATTGCGGATCAATGATCAGACGCAGGGCGCTGCCATCCCGCTGATAACACAGCGCGTTCTGATCCGGGTCGCGCCGATTGCGGCACAGTAGGACGGCTAAGCGCAAGATCGCGATCAATTCCCAACTATCTTCCTCAATCGTCTGCTCCTTAGCCGCTTTGACTAAGCCGCCGCGATGCGTGCGCGCCAAGCGCGAGAGCCGCGCCTGATCGATTTTAGAAAAGCCCGGCATGTCGGCATTGCCCAGGATGTAGGCGGAATGCTTGTGGTAGCCGGCATGCGCGATGGTGATCCCCACTTCATGCAGGCGCGCCGCCCAGGTCAGTAAATGCCGAGCACTTTCCACATCCTGGGTAAGTTGCGCGGCCACTTGATCGAACAGCGCCAGGGCCAGCGTTTCTACCCGCGCGGCTTGCGCAATATCCACATGATAACGGCGCATGAATTGGGTGACGGTTGCATCGCGTTGGTCGTGATGATGAAAGCGGCCAAGCAAATCGTGCAGCACGCCTTCGCGCAGCGCGCCGCCAGTCACAATCATCTGCTCGATATCGAGCTCGGCGAATAGGCCTGCCATGATACTGAAGCCGCCGGGTAATACCGGAATGCGGTCCGCTTGAAGGCCGGGCAGCGTCAAGGCTTTCACCTCGCCGGCTTTCACCAGCAGGGCACGCAGCTTCTCGATGCCAAGCGCGGTGATCCCCCCATCGCTCCACCCATTCTGTTGCATGATGTCGGCCAGCGCGCGCGCCGTACCGGAAGAGCCCACGGCCTCCTGCCATGCGCCAGCGGCGAACTCGCTGGCAATCGCTTGCACTTGGGCGCGCGCAGCCAGTTCGGCCTGTTGCAGTGCATTTTTGCCGATCTTGCCGTCGGGGAAAAACCGTTGCGAGAAACTCACGCAGCCCATATACAGACTTTCCATTTTCAGCGGTTCGAAGCCTTGCCCGATAATGAATTCGGTCGAACCGCCGCCGATATCCACCACCAAGCGTTTGGCGGCGGAAATCGGCAAGCCGCGCGAAACACCTAGGTAAATCAAGCGCGCTTCCTCGCGCCCGGCGATGATGTCGATGGGAAATCCCAACGCGTCTTCCGCTGCTTGAATGAAGGCCTGAGCATTTTGTGCGACGCGAAAAGTATTGGTGCCGACCGCCCGTACCGCTTCGCGCGGCAAATCGCGCAAGCGCTCATTGAAGCGCTTGAGACAAGCGAGCGCGCGTGTCTGCGCGTCAGGATCGAGTTGGTTGTCGTGCGTCAGTCCGGAGGCCAGGCGCACGGATTCTTTGAGCGAATCGAGGGGATAGATCTGATCGTCGATAATGCGCGCGATCTGGAGCCGAAAACTGTTCGAGCCCAGATCGACCGCGGCGATGATGTCGTGTGCTTGCAAGGCGGTCTCAAGCAACTATCGAGACACTTCCTTTTCTATTTCTTCCACACTGGTATGGCGTACATCCTTGCCTTTCACCATGTACACCACATACTCGGACATGTTTTTGGCGTGGTCGCCCATGCGCTCAATCGCTTTGGCGGCGAAAATAATTTCGATAAACATGGAAATCGAGCGCGGGTCTTCCATCATGTAGGTAACGAGGTGGCGCAGCACCATGCGGTACTCTTCGTCCACCGACTCATCGAGCCGCGCAATTTGCGTGGCGTTGCTCGCTTCCAGGCGCGCGAAGCCATCCAGTGCCTTACGCAGCATATCCAGCACGATGGTCGTCATGTGCTTGATTTCGGTGAAGCGTGGCGAGACGATGCGGTCGGTTTCGTAAATTAACTTGGCCATGCGCGCGACCTTCGACGCTTCGTCGCCGATGCGCTCCAGATCAGTGATGGTTTTAATCACCGTCAACAGCATGCGCAAATCGCGCGCGGTCGGTTGGCGGCGCGCGATGATCATGCTGCACTCTTCGTCCAGCGCCACTTCGAGCGCGTTGACGCGATGGTCGTTGGCCATCACGGAATTCGCCAACTCCACATCGCCCGAGGAGAGCGCTTCCATGGCATTGATAATTTGCTCTTCGACCAAACCGCCCATTTGCAGCACGCGTGCGCGCACCGCTTCTAACTCCTGGTCGAACTGTTTTGAAATATGCTCAGGCATCGCCTTCTCCCACTACTGAAACTTTTAGACTATAAGACTGCATTATTGCACTTTTATGGCAAAGCGCTAATGCGTCTTTAGCACCGTGACCCCATTCGGGGTGCCCATGAGGAACACATCCGCCGGGCGCCGGGCAAACAATCCATTGGTCACCACACCGGTAATCTGGTTAATCGCGGTTTCCAATTCCACCGGATTCATGATTTCCAGATGGTGTACATCCAAGATGACGTTGCCGTTATCCGTGACAAACCCTTCACGTAGTCTGGGTTGCCCACCCAAGCGCACCAACTCGCGCGCCACGTAGCTCCGCGCCATGGGGATCACTTCAACCGGTAAGGGAAATTTACCTAACATGCCGACCAGCTTGCTCTCGTCGGCGATGCACACGAATTTTTTAGCGCATGCGGCCACGATTTTCTCGCGCGTCAACGCGCCGCCGCCGCCTTTGATCATGTGCATGTGCTCGGTAATCTCATCCGCACCATCCACATAAACCGGCATCTCCCCCACGGAGTTCAGATCCAGCACGGCGATGCCGTGGCTTTTCAAGCGCTGCGCGGTGGCCTCGCTGCTTGCGACCGCGCCGTCAATTTTGTGTTTGATCTTGGCCAAGGCATCGATGAAGTGGTTGGCGGTGGAGCCGGTGCCTACGCCGATGATGCCAAGCTCGACATTAGCTTCGACGTACTCGATGGCGGCGATGGCTGTGGCTTTTTTCATTTCGTCTTGCGTCATGGCTAAGCTTCTCAAATCGTCTAAAACCATGAAGGATAGCGCCTAAGGCGGATTTTCTCAATTAGAATAGGACTTTTAGCGTACTTAACAAAAAAATGACCACACCCGATTACCTGAAAAAAATTCTCACCAGCCGCGTTTACGATGTGGCGCTGGAAAGCCCGCTCGATCTGGCACCGGTACTCTCGCAGCGGCTCGGCAACACCGTGCTGCTTAAACGCGAAGACATGCAAAGCGTGTTTTCCTTCAAGCTGCGCGGCGCATACAACAAAATGGCGCATCTACCGTCGGCCGCATTGAAGCGCGGCGTGATCGCCGCTTCCGCCGGCAACCATGCACAGGGCGTAGCGCTCGCCGCGCAACGTCTCGGCTGCAATGCCACTATCGTCATGCCTGCCACCACGCCGCAGATCAAAGTCTCGGCTGTGAAAAATCGCGGTGCGAAAGTCATCCTGCATGGCGATTCCTACGACGAGGCCTACCACCACGCGCGCACCCTGGAAAAGAAACACAAGCTCACCTTCGTCCACCCCTACGACGACCCGGATGTGATTGCTGGCCAAGGCACGGTCGGCATGGAAATCCTGCGCCAACACGGCGAGGCGATTCACGCCATCTTCGTGCCGGTGGGTGGCGGCGGCTTAATCGCGGGTATCGCCGCCTATGTCAAAGCCTTGCGGCCGGAAATCAAAATCATCGGCGTCGAGCCATCGGATGCCGACGCCATGTACCGCTCGCTCAAGAAAAAGGAACGCGTGCTGCTCAGCCAAGTGGGCCTGTTCGCGGATGGCGTAGCCGTCAAGCAAGTGGGCGAAGAAACCTTCCGCCTGTGCAAAAAATTCGTGGATGAAATCGTGCTGGTGGATACGGATGAAATCTGCGCCGCGATCAAAGACGTGTTCAACGACACGCGCTCCATCCTGGAACCCGCGGGCGCACTCAGCATCGCGGGTGCTAAGGCCTATGCTACGCACCACAAACTCAAGGACAAAACCCTGGTCGCCATCGCCAGCGGCGCCAATATGAATTTCGACCGCCTGCGTCACGTCGCGGAGCGCGCCGAATTGGGCGAGCAGCGCGAAGGCATCCTCGCCGTCACCATCCCCGAGACGCCGGGCAGCTTCAAGAAATTCTGCACCCTGCTCGGGCCGCGCAACATCACCGAATTCAACTACCGTTTCGCCGACCCGAAAGTGGCGCACGTGTTCGCGGGTATCGAAGTGCAAGAACGCGGCGACATCGCTCACCTCATCAGCGCGCTGAAAAAAGTCGGTATCTCCGCACTCGATCTGACCGACAACGAAATGGCCAAGCTGCACATCCGCCACCTCGTCGGCGGTCGCGCTCCCTTGGCTCAAAACGAACTGCTCTACCGCTTCGAATTCCCCGAACGCCCCGGCGCGCTGATGCGGTTTTTAAACAGCATGAGCAAAGGCTGGAACATCAGCCTCTTTCACTACCGCAACCACGGCACCGACTACGGCCGCGTCCTGGTCGGCATCCAAGTGCCACCGAAAGAAAAGCCAGCGTTTCAAGCCTTCCTGGACAAGCTGGGCTACGCGTATTGGGATGAAAGCAAAAACCCAGCGTATAAGTTGTTTTTGGGTTAAATCAGAACATGTAGCGCCGGCATCCTGCCGGCATGCAAGCAGGATGCTTGCGCTACAAAAGCCCGAATTATCCAACTTGTTCGGGCTAATGCTGGCGCGCTTCAAAGCTGCGATGGTTTGGCCTTTCGGGGCCCCTCTGCACCGCTGAGTAGCGCAGCCATGCCGGGGGAAGTCGGCGAGGACTGTCTGAGCGCGTAGCGCGAGTTTCCCACAAGGGGACTCCGACTTTCAGTGCCCATACGGGCACGAAAGATCGTATGCCACAGCCGCCCGGCATGGCGAGCAACGCAGGGAACCCGAAGGGCGGTAAAGGGGGTGTCTTTTTCTTGGGCCGGCCCTAAATGCTGTTGGCTTGGTACGCGCAGCGCACCCTACCCTGCTAACTAATCCGCGAATTTTGCTGCATCGGCTTGAGTGATGTTAGGAGTTGCTCAATCGCTGCAACTGAATTAAGCGGGGCTTCGCCTTGAACAGCGACAATCTGAGGTAGCAGAGCAAGGAGATGATTATCTGCGCCGGATTTGCTTGGGCGCAGGGAATAACGGCCATGAGAAACAACAAAGCCGCTCTTGGAGGCGGGCTCGGAGAAAAGCGGCTCCATTGGACTGCCGTCAGCACCAAAGAAAAACCAACCACCCGCAAAAACGTCAAAGCCCTCGCAATAGGCAACAGCTTCCTTCTCATCGGGAAAGACGGTTAATGTTTTGTCGTCGGTAGCGAAGGCAAAGATCATAGCTTCTAACTTATTCGTGGCAATCCCTTTTCATCGCACCGTCGCCCTCACCTGCCTAATCCAAACCGTCTTCGCATTCACAAACTCCTGTATCCCATGATGCGATAACTCACGCCCAAACCCCGACGCCTTCACCCCCCCAAACGGCAAACGCGGATCCGATTTCACCATGCCGTTGATGAAGGTGCAGCCCGCCTGAATTTGCGTGGCTAAAGTTTCGGCGCGCGCCACGTCTTTGCTCCAAATCGACGAGCCCAAGCCAAACTTGGTTTCATTCGAAATTTGAATCGCGTGCGATTCACTCTCGGCGCGGATCATGATCGCGACCGGGCCGAATAGCTCTTCGTGGTAGGCACGCGTCTTAGCAGTGACGTGATCGAGAATCGAGGGGGGATAGAAAAAACCTTCGCGCGCATCCGGCTGGCAGCCGGTGAGTGCGATAGCACCTTGGGCAATGGAGTCGGTGACTTGCTTATGCAGCGTTTCACGTAAATCGAGACGGGCCATGGGGCCGATTTGGGTCGCGTCTGCCGTCGGGTCGCCGAGCGTCAGCGCTTCGGTTTTCCTTTTGAATTCCTGTAAAAAGGGCTCGGCGATTTCCGGCGCAAGAATAAAGCGCTTGGCGGCGATACAGGATTGGCCGCAATTCATGAAGCGCGACGCTACCGCCATATTGCTGGTGAAATCCAGATCCGCATCACGCAAGACGATGAAAGGATCGGAGCCGCCCAACTCCAACACGCATTTTTTTAAATGCTGCCCAGCGGCGGCGGCCACTTTGCGTCCCGCGGCTTCGGAACCGGTGAGGGTGACCGCCTGCACATGCGGGCTCGCGATTACATCTGCCACTTGATCTACTTCGATCATCAGGGTGGTGAAAAGCCCTTCCGGTAAACCGCTGTCGCGGAAGATCGCTTCTATCATTTGCGCACATTGCGGCACGTTGGAGGCATGCTTCAATACCACAGCGTTGCCCGCCATCAATGCGGGGGCAGCTGCGCGAAATACTTGCCAGAACGGAAAATTCCACGGCATGACGGCGAGTACGACACCCAGTGGGTAATGCGCGACATAGCTTTTGCCCGCATCGGATTCGACCAGTTCGGGCTTTAAGAAGGATTCGGCGTACTCAGCGTAATAATCGCAGCCCCCGGCGCACTTTTCGACCTCGGCGCGCGATTCTCGCAACAGCTTGCCCATTTCCTGGGTAATGAGCGCCGCGTATTGATCGCGATGCACCCTTAGATGAATGGCTACATCACGCAATATTTCGGCGCGTTGAGTGAACGATGTTTGCGCCCAAGTTGTCTGTGCGCTGTGGGCTTTTTCCAAGACGAGGGCTAAACGATGGCTATCCCAACTCGGGTAGGTGTGCATGACCTTATTGACGCTCGGGTTGAGGCTCACGTAGGGCATTGTGTTATCCTTATTTTCACTGGCGCAACACCGCGCCTCAGGCCTTAATATTAGCAGGTATGGTCAGAATCTTTCAGGGCCTCGGCAAGCCGCGTATCACGCAACTCACCGCCGCCCTTTTCATCGCGCTCCAATTCATTTTCACCCTCGCGTTCGCCGCGCCGGATGACGATTTTCTCGCCGCGCGTGATGCTTTCGTCGCGCGCAATAGCCCGCGCCTCGATCAATATGCGCGCAAATTACAGGGCCATCCGCTCGCGCCATTTGTGCAGTATTGGCAGCTCTCGCTCAATCTCGATGCCGCCAAACCAGAGGAGGTAAAAACCTTCTTGGATGGCACGAGCGAGGTTTACGTTTCCGACCGCCTGCGCGCCGAGTGGCTGAAGGTCTTGGGCAAACAAAAGCAATGGGCGCTGTTTCAGGCCGAACTCCCGCTTTTGGTAAACGAAGATGGAGAAATCACCTGCTATCAACTGCAAGCGCGTCTGGCGGCGCTGCCCACCGACAAAGCGCCGTTAACCGAAGCCAAGCGCCTCTGGTTTTCCGGCGCCGATCTGGCCAGCAGTTGCAATCCGCTGTTCGAGCAACTCGCCGATGAAGAATTGTTAAGTGTGGACGATGTCTATGCGCGTCTGCGCCTGGCCTTAGAGGCGGGCAATGTGAGCGTGGCGCGCTATGTCACGCAATATCTACCCGGGAAATACCAAAGCGGTGTGAAGCCGCTGGAAGTCGTCGCCGACAATCCTGCTCGCTTCTTGGACAAGCGCAGTTATGACCTGTCCACGCGCGGCGGGCGGGAGATGGTGCTGTTCGCTATTCACCGCATCGCGCGCACCGACCCGGAGCAGGCGATTCATCGCTGGGAATCGATCAAGACGCATTTTAGCCCCGAGGAACAAGCCTACGTCGCTGGCCAAATCGCGCTGCATCTGGCGCGTCGGCACGAACCCAACGCGCTGGCTTGGTTCGGCTATGCGAAGGATACGCCGCTCTCCGATTTGCAGTTGGGATGGAAAGCGCGCGCCGCGATGCGCGCGCAGGATTGGAATGCACTGCTCGCCGCCATCGCTTGGATGAGCGAAACCGAAAAGCGCCGCCCCGAATGGCGCTATTGGTATGCGCGCGCGTTGAAATCCCTGGGCCGGCCGGTCGCGGCGGATGAGCAATTCGCCGTCTTATCGCGCGAGCATCATTTTTATGGCCAGCTCGCGAGCGAAGAGTTGGGCACGGTCATCGGCCCGGTCATGGCGACTTACAAACCGGCGGAAGAAGAAATCAAAACCATCGCCAATAACCCCGCCTTGCTCCGCGCGCTAGCCCTGTACCGGCTCAATCTGCGCCTTGAAGGCATCCGCGAATGGACTTGGGCCATTCGCCAATTCGACGACAAGCAACTGCTCGCGGCGGCGGAATTGGCGCGCCGCAACGACCTATATGACCGCGCCATCAATACCGCCGATCGTACCCAGCAGCTGCATGATTTCAGCTTGCGCTTCCCTGCGCCGTATCTGGAAACGATGCAGAGTTATACCAAGTCGCTCAATCTGGACGAGGCTTGGGTATATGGCCTGGTGCGGCAAGAAAGCCGCTTCATTCAAGTCGCGAAATCCAATGTTGGCGCCTCGGGCATGATGCAACTCATGCCCGCCACCGCTAAATGGGTCGCGCAAAAGCTCGGCATGAAAAGTTTCAGTCTCGGCGTAGTGAACAAACTCGACACCAACTTTGCGCTCGGCACGTATTACATGAAGCATGTGCTGGACTCCTTAAGCGGCAGTCCGGTGCTCGCCACCGCCGCCTATAATGCCGGCCCCGGTCGCGCGCGCAAATGGCAAGAGATGAAACCGATGGAAGCTGCAGCCTACGTCGAATCTATCCCCTTCAACGAAACCCGCGATTACGTGAAGAAGGTGATGAGCAACAGCGCTTACTACGCGGCGCGCTTCGGCAACCCGCTCACTTCACTCAAGAAGCGGCTGGGCATCATTCCCGGCAGATCGAAAGAAGAACTGCCGAGCGACGAACCTTAGCACTCACGCCATGAACACCCGCAAGCGCTGGGATATTTTCTGCACGGTTGTCGATAACTACGGCGACATCGGTGTGTGCTGGCGGCTCGCGCGCCAGCTTGCTGCTGAGCATGGCTTATCGGTGCGGCTGTGGGTGGATGATTTGGCGAGCTTCGCCCAACTCGCGCCCCAACTCGATCCACAACAAGATCAGCAACAACTCAATAATGTGGAAATTCAGCGCTGGCGTACCCCCTTTGCGGAGACCATTCCGGCTGAGGTGGTGATCGAAGCCTTTGCCTGTCAATTGCCGGAAACCTATATCGCCGCCATGGCGGCGCAAGCCACTCAACCGGTATGGATCAACTTAGAATACCTCAGCGCGGAAGACTGGGTGGAGGATCACCACAGCCTAGCGTCCCCGCATCCTCGGCTGCCGCTGACCAAGTATTTTTATTTTCCCGGCTTCTCGCTGAAAACCGGCGGGCTCATACGAGAAGCGGGGCTCATTGCGCAACGCGATGCGTTCCAACACGGCGCACATACCGAATGGTGGCATGGACTGGGCGCAGTTCCGGCGCCGAATGCGCTCAAAGTTTCCTTGTTCGCCTATCCCACTGCGCCGGTCGCGCCCTTATTGCAGGCTTGGATCCAATCGGTCACACCGGTTTATTGCGCGTTGCCGGAAACACCGCTCGCAGCCGCCATCGCCCAAGCATTGGATGTAGGCCCGATTTACGCCGGAACGCGCATCGTGCGCGGCAACCTTACCCTGGTCGGCATCCCCTTTCTGACCCAGGAATTGTATGACCAGCTTCTGTGGACGTGCGACCTGAATTTCGTACGGGGTGAGGATTCTTTCGTGCGCGCGCTATGGGCCGCCAAGCCCTTGGTATGGCAAATCTATCCCCAGCACGATGCGGCGCATGAGGCCAAATTAGAGGCTTTTCTCGCCCGCTATACCCCGGAGGGTAGGCTACGCGCTGACGCGCCTGACCTGGCCGGCCTGTGGCGCGCCTGGAACGGTCGGGGCGACCCAGCCCATGCCTGGCCGGCCTTTGCCGCCGCCCTGCCCGACTTGGCCGCCCACGCCCGGCAATGGGCAGTAGCCCAATCCAGACTGCCGGATTTGGCCGCGAATCTGGTGAAATTTAGCCAAAACCCGTTATAATGCGCGGCTTTTCCCAATCTGTTTTGTAGGTAACGTATGAAAACCGCACAAGAACTGCGCGCTGGCAACGTCGTCATGATCGGCAACGATGCGATGGTAGTGCAAAAAGCTGACTACACCCGCTCTGGCCGCAACGCCTCGGTGGTGAAACTGAAAATGAAAAACCTGCTCACCGGTGCAGGCAGCGAAACCGTGTACAAGGCCGACGACAAGTTCGACACTGTGACGCTAGAGCGCAAAGAAGCGACCTATTCCTACTTTGCCGACCCCATGTATGTGTTCATGGACACCGACTACGAGCAGCATGAGGTCGAAAAGGACAATCTGGGCGAATCCATCAACTATCTCGAAGACGGCATGCCGGTCGAAGTCGTGTTCTATCAAGGTAAGGCATTATCAGTCGAAATGCCGACCTCGGTGGTACGCGAAATCATCTACACCGAACCTGCCGTGCGCGGCGACACCTCGGGTAAGGTGCTAAAACCCGCCAAACTCTCCACCGATTTTGAAATACAAGTACCGCTATTCTGCGCCACCGGTGACAAAATCGAGATCGACACCCGCACCCACGAATACCGCCGCCGCGTTAACGCGTAAGGCGCGTTGCACAAAATACAATGGGGCCAGAGGCCCCATTTTTTATTCTTAATCACTTTACACAGAGCGAAGAATCGACACAGCGCCGCCAGACGCCATTTATTTTCTGCTTACCAACGGAAATTGCTCGGGATGAGAAATAGATTCTACCGCCAAATCGATATCCAACTCTGGCCAGTAAAGGTGATCTAACGAAGGCAGTTCAACATTCAGTAACTTGCCAATAGGGGCATCCTTGAACCAAGGGAACTGCTCGAAGGATAAAAACATTTCCTGGTTGCGAATCAGCAACCAGAACCCATGCTTCGAAATATTGGCGACTTCAACTTCCGAAGTGCTCGCGCCAAGCGTTGCGGATGTCATCTTCATGCTCCCGAATGAGTCGAAGCGCTGCATTTAATTCCGACTGAGACAATCCGTGACTCTGTGCCATCTCAATCTCCGGTTCCAACCAGAATTTTGCTTCGCCATTTTGCCCATAGACGTGGACATGCATTCTCGGTTCTTCCCGCGAGAAAAAATAGAACCGGAAACCACCACCCCGAAATACCGTTGGGCTCATAATGAAACTATACGCTTAAGCCTTGCAAGTCGGAACCACACTCACCGCTGTTGCACTTGCCGCAGACGCTGTTCGACAAACGCTTGCAGATCCGGTGTGAGC
>JADMJT010000014.1:31770-42431 GCA_018781585.1 Burkholderiales bacterium | reverse complement strand
CTGTTGCACTTGCCGCAGACGCTGTTCGACAAACGCTTGCAGATCCGGTGTGAGCGCGTTGCTGGCGCGTGCGCGCAGGTACGCTTGCTCCGCTTCTGGGTAACGTCTTTCCGATTGTAGTGAAATGCCCAAACCCATGAGCCAGTTGGCTTGATTGGGATGGGTCTTGAGCGCCGCTTGAAACTGCGCAATCGCCTCCGCATGACGGCCCACACGCTGCAGCAAAGCGGCGTGAAAGCCGTGATACTCACCCTGGTTGCCGGCTTGGGGTGCATATTTTTCCAGTGTCGCCAACGCCGCAGTTTGATCGCCGCGCTCGAATTGCACGCGCGCGAGGGCCATCGCCTGGCTAACGGGGGCGATGTTCAATTGCAGTCCTTCTTGCAGCAATTGTTCAGCCTGTACATATCGCTTTGCCTCCACATGCATCCCCAGCAGTACTTGGCGTGCACTTAAATTGCGCGGGGCGAGACGTAAAATTTCCTCTAGCGCCGCTTGCGCATCCAGCATTCGACCTTGTGAAATGAGCGACAAGGCCTCACGGTAGCGATTTTCCATGTGCTGTTCCGTAGATACTTGCTTAAAGCTCGTGGTATTGACCGGCTCTGCACCGGGTTTGGTTTTGGTCACCGCGTCCGGCTTGTCTTTCGGAATGGTTGGCGGAATGGTTGGCGGCTCGCGCTTTGTGCTGTCGAAATGGTTAGCGCGCTCGGGTTTGGCTTCATTGGGTTTGACTGGCTGCGCCGTGGGGGCGGATTCCTCCGGCGTTGGCTGCGCCGCTTCAACTTCCGGCGCGGGTAATGGCTTGAGGCTGTCGGTGGTTAACAGCAACGGTTCGATGAGGTTCGCTTGGGGTGGCAGTGGCGGCGCGATCGCAAGCGGAGCGAGCGGAGCATTCGACTTTTTGGTCCAACGGACGGCGACTTGCCAGACCAACACGCCGAGCAACACCGCCAAAACAACGCTCAGTACGGCCATCCAGGGGCGGCGCGACGTGGCAGGCAAACGCGCCGGCACCGCGCGCACGAGGCCTGGCATACGTTTTTGCACCGCGTCGTCGTGCCGCTCTTCCAATTCTTGCAGCATGCGATTAATCACGCTCATCGCAGCAGTGCCCAACTGCCAATTCCGAGGCCCACGCCTAGCAGCGCCAACATTGCCCACCACCAGCGAACTCGGTGCTCGGGCTTGGCCGCGGGCGTATCGGACGCGGCGAGCCGAATATGTTTTTCTTCGACTTGCTGCTTACCTTCACCAAACACCAGGAGCAGTGATTTGTGACAAATGATATTCACCAATCGCGGTACGCCGCCGCTGGTGCGATAGAGTGCGGCGAGCGCGCTCTTGCTGAACAGCGTGCCGCCTTGCTGGCCCGCCACGGTTAAGCGGTGGGCCACATAATAATCCAACTCATCGCGCGACAGCGGCTGCAATTCATAATGAAAAGCGATGCGCTGCTTCAGTTGGCGTAGGGAAGGCAACTCCAGCTTATCGTTCAATTCCGGCTGACCAAACAACACGACTTGAATCAATTTGCGCTTTTCAGTTTCCAGATTGGATAACAGGCGCAAGGCTTCCAGCGTCTCCAGCGGCATCGCTTGCGCTTCATCCAAGCAGACCAGCACACGCTTGCCTTGACGAGCGAAATCAAGCATGGCCAGCGTCAGCGCTTTCAGCATTAAGTGCTGATCGAGATCGCGCCGGACTTTGAGGGTCAATTCCTCGGCCAACGCGATGAGCAGCGTGCGGGGCTCGAGATAAGGGTTGGGGATATACGCCGTGATAAAGCTCTCGTCCAAGCTGGCGAGAAATTTTCGGCAAAGCAGGGTTTTGCCGGTACCGACTTCACCCGTGATTTTGATGAAGCCCTCGCCATTCTTGACGGCGATGAGCAAGGTATTGAGCGCTTCCTGAAACACGCCCGAGGCGAAGGAAAACGAGGTGTCGGGGGTAATCGAAAAGGGCGCTTCGCGCAGTCCAAAATGTTTGTTGTACATGGCTCCTGCCCACAAGACTTGCGGGCATTATACCGAGTTTGGGCACGCGCGCAGGCTGTATTCCCTCACTCCTACTGCGCCGGCACGTACTGATCTTGAATGCGCTGAATATGGCGCTGCGATTCGAGGATATTTTGCGACCAGGCCTCATTGCCCTTCACCACCGTCGGCTTGAGCAGAATGATCAATTCCCGTTTACTGATGCTGCGATTGGTATGGCGGAATAAATTGCCCACCACCGGCACTTCACCCACCCCGGGTATTTGCGAGTTGTCGGAAGTGGACGCCGAGCGCATCAAGCCGCCGATCGCGACCACTTGGCCATCTTGCGCACGCACGATGCTGTCGGTTTCACTCACCGAACTCGATGCCAACGGCAGGCTCAACGTGCCGGATGAGCCGAGATTAATATCTTTACTCTTCGTCGTTACATCGCTCACCGAGGGATGGATATGCAGGGTGATGTTGTTGTTCTCGTCGATCTGCGGCGTCACGTCAAGTGCAATGCCGGAAAAGAAAGGTTGCAGCGTCACGCTCGGGCTGGAGGTGGTGGCGGTGCCCGTGGTGGTGCTGGTACTGACGTTGGTAACGAAAAATTCGTCGGTGCCCACTTTCAGCACCGCTTTTTGGTTGTTCAAAGTGGCGATACGCGGGCTGGACAGCACTGACACCGTACCCTGCGTTTCCAAGAATTCAAGCAGCGCGGCGAAGCTGGACGTGCGAAATGCTAAGCCGAACAAGCCGCCAGCGGTGGCGCCCGAAGCCGTGGCCAGGCCCCCGCCCAGCAAGCTGGATAAAGTGGTATCGGCCACCAGCGAGCCGCCGGGAATCGTGACGGCGCTCGTATCGGTGCCAACGCCGCCGCGAAACTTATCACCCTTGCCGAATCCAGCCCAATTGATGCCGGATTGAAAGCCATCGCTCAACTTCACCTCGATGATCTTTGCTTCCAGAATGACTTGCCGGTCCACGGAGATTTGCGTGGCGCGCAAAAACTGCTCCACCGAGCGCAGTTCATTCGGCATGGCTTTGATCACCACCACGCCGGATTGGGGGCTGACCACTAGGCTGCGGCCATTGCCTTCGCCTACGATCACTGCCAAGGCCACTTTTAATTCGGTCCAAAAATCGCTGTTGGAGGTCGTTGAAATTTTGCTGCTTTGGAGCGAGGTCGCTGTACTGGTAGAAGAAGTACTCGCGCCAGTCGACGAAGTGCTGCCGGGCGTAGTGCTGCTGATCGAACCCGAGGTCACGTTGATTTCCGACGTGCCCTTGCGCAAGGAGGTCAGATAATTCACCTGAAACACCCGCGTTTGCAGCGTCAAGGGCTGCACGAAAATACGTGGCCCATCCAGCTTGTAGTCGTAGCCATACAGCTCACGAATCGCTTCCAGCGCCTCGATCACGGTCACATCTTTCAAATTCACCGTGATCGATCCCGCGACCTCGGGATGCACCAGCATGCTGTAGCGCGTGCCGGATATGATGCCCAGGAATACTTGGCTTGCCGGCGCATTGTTCACCACCAAATCAAATTTTTGCTCCACGATACGCGCGCCATTTTTCGGCATCTCAATTTTAAGCGGCGGTAGCAGCGCTTGGCTCACCGCATCGGGCGCGACGGGCTTGGCGTTCTCACGCACGGCTTGCGCCATCTCGTCATTAATCTGATCCAAGGTGGTCGGTCGCTTCTCGGGCGGCGTCTGACAGCCCGCCACTAACAGCAGCAGTATCAAGCCCAGTCTTTTCATTTTTGTTCCTTCCGTTTTGCTCGCGCGCTGGACACCTTCGCCCGCGGCTTGGATTCGATTTGGCCCGATGCAGCCGGGCTTTTTTCCACATCCGGGAACAGCTTGAGCGTCTGCACACCTTCCGCACCACGCAACACGACGCGATCTTCGTCGATGCGCGTCACGATGGCGTCACCCACTTTGCCGCCGACCTTGACCGCTTGCCCGCTGATGATCGCCATACGCTTGCCGTCGAGGGTGCGGATCGCCTGCAACGCGGGGCCACTCGGCGCCGTTGTCGGCGCAGCCGCATCCACACTGGCGGGCGGGCGCGTCGGGTCGAGCAGGTTCTCCGCCTGCACAGCCCCGCTCAGGACAAGCAAAATCAGGCTCAGACGGATAACCATGTCTTGTCCAAACTCAAGGTATAAACCGTCAAGGTGAGGCGGGAAACTGGATAGGCTTGCGCCGACAAATTCACGCCACCCCAGTACATGCGCCAGGGTAGTTGTTCCAATTCCGCAAGATAGCCCACCAACTCCGCATAGCTGCCCTCGATACTGATTTCCACACCATGCTTGTACAGCCCTAAGTCATGCGTAGCGGACTTTTCTTTGGGCTTCGCCTCAATTTTCGTTGTCTGTTCGGCGGGCTTGCCGGATTGGGTAAGCGGGCTAGCGGCAAGGGTTTTGATGCTCACCAAGGTTAAGCGCGGATTGCGCCCCAGCAAGTCACGCAACACCTGCGTCATCTTGTCCGGCGTAACCAGGCCTTGCTTCACATTCGACAGCTCGGCATAAGCAACTTTGCGCTTGGCATTCAGATCGGCCAGCCGCAGCTTGTTCGGTAAATCGGGATCGTTCTTCGCCGCGTCGGCCAACGCCTGCATTTGCGCTTCCAGCGCTTGCGTCTGCGCCTGGGTTTGCACGAGCGTTTGCGAGAGTTGCTTTTGCTTCGTGCTAAAAGGATCAATCGCACCCGTCACTACCAGCGCCACTAAGGTTACCGCCAGCATGCCGAATATCATCAGCCGCTCGCGCAGACTCATGGCGTCGATGCGTTCGGCCAATTGTTTTAGCCGCGCTTTCATTTAACTTCCTTCAAAGCGGATTGCAAGGTGAACTCGATATAGCCCGGCGCGACGCCAGGCTTACCGTCTTTTGTCGCGAGGACTTGCGGTCGGCGCATTTCCAACATGGCGAATTTGCGTCCTTGCATGACTTCCTCACCACCCAAGCGATGAATATAATCCGGCACCAAGCCCGGCTTCGTCGTACGCCCACTGATTGCCATCTCGCTTCCGCTGGCGGAAAACTCGGTCAGCCACACGCCCTCCACCACTTGACGTGCCAGCGCCTTGAGATAGGGCGAAAAGCCACTCGCACTGACTAAGCTGCCTTGCTTTAACGCGGCCTGCACTTCCGTCAGCGCCAGCAGCTCAGCCTCCGCTTGCTTGATGCTCGCTTCCAGTTCGGTGCTCTTTTGCCGCGGACCGAATTGCTGCGAGATGCGCGCAAGCCGGGCTTGCACCGCCTCATGCCGTTTGACCGCTTGCTCGGATTCCGTCTGTAAATTGGCCACCTGATAGCGTGCGTAGCCATAAACCGCAGCCAAACCCAGCGCGATCAAGCCCAGCGCCTGCGCCATGGTGCGCGCCGAGAAGATTTTTTTCTGCTTGAGCAGCAGCGGGTTATAAAGATTGATCTGCTGGCTCACAGCACGGTCTCCTCGTGCCGCAACGCTGCACCGAGCGTCAGAAAAAACCGGGCTTGATTGTTGAGCGCGCCCACCGCCGGTACGCGCGAAAAATCAAACACGTCATTCAGATCCAGCACCGAAACCGAAACATACAGATTGCTCGCGAGATAAGCGCGCAAGGCCTCCGCTTCTGGCATGTGGGCCACCCATAGGCGCGAGATGCTGATAAAGGGATATTGGCGCTCGATGTTATCGAGCGAACGCTGCAATTCGAGCGTGATGCGGTCGAAATGACCTTGCTTGGCCGCTTCATCCGCATTCACCATCTGCTCCCAACCCAGATCGAGATGGCGTGCCAGATACAACTCGCCATTGTAGGTCACGGTTAAGAGGCCGCTATCATCATCGAACGACAACAAAGCCAAGCCGCGCCCCGACTCTTCCAGGCGTACCGCAATGTTGCGTTGCGCCATTTCGGGAATATCAATCACCTCCAGCGGTACCTTCGCGCTATCGAACATGGAAACGCGGCGCTCGACCGAGCTGTTGCGCGCCGCCACCGCATACATGGAATGCACGCGCGCCGCGCCACTTTTTTCCGGGGGAATATCCAGCACATCGATGGTTGCATCGTCGATATGAAAATCCAGCAGATCCTTGATGCGCCAGCGCATCGCAGTCTTCAGTTCCGGCGGCGGCACGTTCGGTGCTTCCACCACCAGCATTTGATATTCGTGCGGACTCAGCACGGTGGTGCAGTGATAGCGCGCAAAATGCATTTCGCGCCCGATCTTTTCCAGGCCCTGCGCATTCATACCTTGGCCCGCCGACACGCCGCACACCGTCACCACCGGCTTGCCATTAGCCACCGGTTGCACATGCGCCATGCACAAGCCCTCGGGGACGAAGCTCAAGGCCATCCATCCGGTTTGCTTTTTCTGGCTGCCGAAAAATTTAGCGAACATAAGCTGACAATAGTGGAATTTACTTGAACTTATAGAATTAAGTTCTTGTTGTCAAATGATTTAATTTGGCAAAGCTCAGTAGTTTTCGCGCTGGTAAATAAATTGATCCGCCTTGCGATGCAAGCCAAAAGTCGCACGTGATTTTGGGTCGCCCACCACACCGGTCCAGTTGAATTCAAGCCAGGCTGGCACATTGAGTGTCAAATCGACGGCGCCCCTTGTTCCAACAGGTAACGGCGCGGACAAGTTGAACTGCGAAACGCCGCTCAGCAGTGGATTATTGCTGATCGTTACATTGGTCTTATCCGCATCCAGGGTGACCTGCGTGAGCGTCAGATCGCCCCAAACGCAAGCAGCCGTCGTACAGGGGCTGCCTGATACCGGGATAGTGAAAGTCGTACAGCTATCCAAGCTGTTGGTGACGAAACCGGACCCGTTGTAATACTGCGCTTTGATCGGCACCGGCAGTGGCAGCAATTCCGAGCCATGCGCATTGTTGAGGCGAGCGCGGCCATAGCGCATTTTGGTTCCGCCGACTACAGTGATTTTTTTATAGGTGCAACCCGTGCCGCAGCCGACCGCCGCCGGATTCATATCCGCGCCGACGACCCGTGGGGTTGTGGTCACATCGGTATCCGCTGCGGTAATACCCATTTCAAGCTGCTCGAAAGCGCCCCAGGTCGTATCCGGCGCAGTGGAAACCGGGCGGCTAAAGACCGCATTCGTACTGCTCAGGGTATAAACACCAGCAGACCAACTCCCCGGCGCCGTCAAGCGCGCCGAAAGATCGGTGCCGTTATCAGCGTTCTCCAACCCGAAGCTCACCAAACCTGGCGCAAACGCGCCGGTGTAATTCGCCGTCTTGGTGTCGCCCAGGTTGCGGGCCTCCAGCATCTCAGCAGTGAGCGGGCTACTGCCTACCTTCGACAGTGTAAAATTTTGCGCCATGTAGGTAAAAGCGCCACTGACACATGCGGGGGTGACTTCACCTAATGCTGCGAAGTGATGCGGCACGAAACGTCCAATATTACCTGTCGTGGTTCCGGTCGTATTGCCCGCACCGAGATAATCTCCATCGCCCACACTCGGCGTGAGCGTGATGATGCCGACTTCGTCCCATGCCAGATTCGTCGGCGTCGACCCGCCATTCGTGAAACTACTAACTGTGCCGTTCGTGAGCGCCGGATTAGCCCCGGCTGCGGGCAGCACGATACTCGGCGTCAGGAGCACGCCCTCGGGTGCGGTCTCCCGGCCGTAGTTTGGCGTCGCCGCGCCGCCTTGCGCGATGGCGGTCACCGTAGCCGTGAAGCTCTCGCCAGCGTGAATAAATTTAGATCCTGCCGCACTGCCCGCCGCCGGATTGGCGAAACCATCCGCGGTGCGCTGAATGCCGGTCACGCTAAATCCGAACGGTTTGACCACGAACGTATTGCTAGCGCCCGTCATAAAATTGCCGCCACCTAGCGCGTATCGCGCGCTCAAGCTCATATTCCCGACATCGGGATAATTAAGTGTAAAGATCGCGGTTGAACTGCCGCCAAAATTCAGCAAAACCGGTGTATAACTTCCAATGCCCGATGCCGGATTATTTGCAATCGTCGTGGCATTGATTGTCACCTGCTTACCGTTGCAAGTAGTCGGGTCGATACATTGCGATGCCATGTCGATGGCGACATTACCGCTGAACACACCGGTACACGCGGCCGAGTTGTCGGATTTTTTCACCGCTTGAATCGTCACATTGCCCGATGTCACCCCAGCCGTTTGAGTGGGAATCGTCGAAAAAATAAAACCGGTATCCGCAAAAATAAGATTGCAGGCAACCCCCCCGCTGCTGTTAATGCACACGGGGCTCGTACCGGAAGGCGTGGGAGTGACAGCACTGGTTCCCAAGGTGAACGTCGAGGGTGCGGTAATCGATAGATTGACCGTGGTGGAACCGGTAAAAGTAATCGGGTTCGTCGCCCATCCTGTGCCGGAAAGCGTCACGGTGGCCGGGCTGGTTGACAGCGCGGAGCACGTTACGTCTACGCAAGCTTTAACCGCCACCATTTCCGGGGCACAGGTCACACCCGCGCCATCGTGCTCCAGACGAATGTGGTCGAGCGTGGTACAAGCGCGGGTCAGTGCGAAATCACGCGCGGCAACCGATGACGTAATTGCACTGTTGTAGAGGCGGAACTCGTCGATGGTGCCATTGGCCGAATTGCCAGTGCCATTCGAGCCGACGAATGCGCTGCGGTTATCACCGATATAGAGCGTGCCAATGGTGTTGTTCAAGGCGCCGCTGCTCACTGTGGAGGAACTCGCAACCTGAACGCCGTTCACGTACAGGTAGTATCGATTCGCGGTCAGATTCCATGACACGCCGATGTGCACCCAGGTGTTGGCAGCGTAATTGGGGGCGGTGTAATTCAACGCGATGTTGCTATTGGAACTGTCCGTGAACACGAAACGTAATTGCCGGTTGCTGCGCTTGGTCAGAAAGAACCAGCGGTTGTTCGCTACCGTGGCATCGAACAACTGCCGGTTGTTCGTGCCCCAAGTTTCAGCCAATCGATACCAGAAGGTGATGCCGCCCTGATTGCCGACAGTATTCACATCGATGCCGCTGTTGATTGCGGAAATCGCGGCGGCCGTGGTGTTGTTGGGAATGGTCGCGCCTCGGCAAATGCGCCCGCTGGCAGTGGTTTGCGCTGTGCCAACGGCGGTACCGTTGCGCGCGAAACCCGAGCTGTCAATGACCTCGCTGACGGTGCCGTTCCAACTCGCCTCTTCCATGCGGTATTCGAGATAAGGATCGGGGATAGGCGCAGGGCGCAAGGCCACTAGTTGCCCGATGTTCGTGCTGCCGGTGCTGGTGGTAGCGACCTTGTTGCCGGTGGCGCCGGCCACTGCTTGCAGCACATTCGCGGAGCGAACCGCAATGCCGGTCGCACCACCGGCATTGGTAGCGTAACCCGCCGTCATACCGGCGGGGCTGGTGATGCCGTTGCCGCGCGTGAGGCCGAAGAATCCCACCACCATAGTATTGGCCATGGTCGTGGTAACCGAAGGCGCGGTGATGCTGGTAGATGAAGCGTTGGCCTGCCCGCCATATACGTCAATCGGGTTACTGGTACTGACTTCGCGATAGGCCGTCACGCTGCCCGCCACGCGCTGCGACGAAGAAAACAACCACGTATAGTTTGCCGGCTCCGCGCCCGCCACGACCTTGTAGTAAATCGCCTGACGGATATTGGTGCCAACGATGGGATTGATCCCAGGCACCAGAACCCAGCCTGCGGGCGCGGTAATGGTCACGCCGGATTGACGCGCGGCGATTTGCGACAGCATCACATCGCCCACCAGCAAACTGGCGGGACGGGTAATGGTGATCTGATTGGAATTGGCGTTGGTACCGGTAAAACTCACTCGGGTAATCGCGGCCTGCGCGGGGAGCGCCGCGAGTAGCAGGGCGCAATACACAACCCACCAGTATTTCAGCATCGATATGCAGCTATACATCGCTCGCTCCTTCATCTCAACAGCCGCCGCCTGATGCGACGCAGCACGCAACGCGCGCCACCCCAGAGAAATCGTCAAGGTTTTCATCGCTGCGTCCTTTCCCGGTTCATTTTGCCGGCAATCATCATGGCGACTATTTCGCCACTCGCGCTTGAAGTTGCCGCGCGATGTAATCAGTTGTATTTACCGCCCCAAAGGTCGCGGTTGAGGTTAGCGCATACATCGTCACGGTAGCCGCACCCTCGCTATGCGTGGTCGAATTGCACGTCACCGTCGTGGTAAAACCGGTAATCGGCGTCATGCTGTAGGAGGCTGGCGCCGCAGGCAAGAGGGGACAGGTAAAGCCGGACGGGAGCGGTGTTTGAAGCGATTGATACGCCCCCCACTCAATGCCGGCGCGTGCTGACTGATACGCGCGCGTGCTTTGGATATCCATGGCCACCGTTGTGTGCTGTGAGGTCGAGATGGTCACCATGGCCGCCCCCAATCCCGCCAGCACCACCAAAATAAAAATCGCCGTGACCAGCGCAAACCCGCTTTGTCTGAATCCTGATCTACGGAACATTGGTGACATGCACCTCATGATAAAGTCGCACCGACTCAGCCGCCTGAGTGATGATGAGCGTTAACGTCACCAAGCCCGAACGCGTGGTGACGCCGGGGTTATAGTCGAACGCGCAGCCACCGGCACCCACATTGGTCGCCAGCAAAGCAGATGAGCCGCCTAAGGTCGGCAGCGTGGCTGCATTGGGCTGTGCGGCTTG
>JADMJT010000014.1:18185-31670 GCA_018781585.1 Burkholderiales bacterium | reverse complement strand
AAGCAGATGAGCCGCCTAAGGTCGGCAGCGTGGCTGCATTGGGCTGTGCGGCTTGAATCGGATAGCCCCAATAGCGCGTCAATTGGCCGTTTGCACAGACATAACTGATCGGTCCCTCGATTACTTGAAAGCGATTGCCGGGTGATTCTAAGGGGAACTGCCTGAAATTAATCTGAATACGCTGTTCGTTCGCCAACGCACCGGCAGGGGTACCGATAATCAGACTTCGATTGTTCCCGGCGTAAGCATCGGCGTTGGTGTTCCCTGGCCCCAGGTTGTAGATCACGACGCTATCACTGTTGATCGTGATCGCTTGTCCGGTGAGAACAGAAAGTGAGCCGAGCTGATCGAACAGTGTATCGGTGGAGGAAAAATTGAGTGCGTCAGCAGTCGCGGTGGCCTCGCTCTCGATTCGATAACGCCCACCGGTTTTGGACAGCAGAATTTCGATCGTCGCATCACTATCTGTTAAGCGCACACTGTTTGGCAGCGCCAAGCGCAGATCTCGCCCCATACGCCGCAGTGCGGTATCGGCGATATCGGTCATCTCCGCACGCCGCGCGGTATCGACATAGCCTTGAACGGGTAGCTTGATGAACACCGCCACCGCCGACGCGATGATGCTGGTGAGCACGATCACGACAATCATCTCGATCAGGGTAAAACCGCGATCATCCCTCTCCCACGAGGGGCGAGGGGGTTTTGCGCGCATTTGCCGCTTATGGTCCATATGCAGTCCGGTAGCCGGTCAAAACCACGTTCACGTTATCTGGTCCGCTCACGGTTACCGTGATCAATTTCGCTTTGTTAGAAGCGGTGGTAATGAGACTCGTCGCCGGGCCTAAATCGGTAGATGCCACAGTCACTAATACGCTGTACCCGGTGAGCCCGGTAATCCGCGTGACGCTGTCGATGGGGTAGATGCCGCTGGTCGTGAAGTTGTGATAATCGCCGATATCGTCAAAAGATTGACGATTTGCTTGCGTTGGCGCGACTGGCGCACTCGTGACGGCAAAATCATGCAGCGCCACCTCCTCCAGCATGGATTCCGCTACTGCGATCGCCTGCTTGCGCACCAAGGGATCGGCGCTGCGCTGGGTCGTCTGGTTCATTACCGACAACACACCCACTAGCGCTACGCTCACAATCATGATGAAAACGATGACTTCAACCAGGCTAAAACCGCGCAGCCACGCGGGCGAAACATGCCTAGCCCTAACAGCGTTATTTATGGACATAGCCGGTCTCCCGCTCCACCACAATTTGGCGTGATGTACCGTCACCGTTGATAGTGAGCGTCGTGTTCGCCGCCAGCGGCACGGGTGGCCCGGCTGTGTCGCCAGGTTGCCCCAGAGCATTGAAGCTGAAGCTCGCGCCAGCAAGTGTGATGTTGTTCGGTGCATTAATTACGAACGCGGTGTTATCTCCGGGACTCTGCACCGAGCTGCTGCAGCTGGTGTTATAGCAAAGCGCCACCGAAGATACGGTTGTTACGACATACACGTTCGTGCGCTGCGCCACCGCTACTTTTTGCCCGTAGCGAACAGCGCTGATCGACGCTTCATGAAAACGCGCAGCATCAAAAGTCGGCTGCGAAAAAAAACGTGGCGCTGCAATGAGCGCCACGAATCCGACGATAACGATGACAACGATCAGCTCAACGAGCGTGAAGCCACTACGTGCCATGCCTGTTTGAATCAGGTAACAAATGAGCGCACTGCCCGGTTAGCAATTTGCCTTGGTGGTCGGCGTAGCCGTTACGGTTCCGAGGTTGTACTCGGCTCGGCACGTTGCACTACCACCAGACGGTGTATAGGTCACTGGCGAGCCATACGCAACGGTGTAGCCGTCTACGCCTTGCAAAGCGACCCCAATACCAAGTGCGGTGTTTACGGGATAGCCACTCGTGCCGTCCACCGTTACAGTCTGACCATCCATGGTGATGCTGGTGCCACTCGCCCCACCCACGAGCCAGGCTGCTTTAGCCAGCGCGGCTGCCGAGCGAAGCCCGCCTGCCACGCCGTTGACGCTGGCAAAGCGTGCATCTTGTTGCAAATTGACAAATCTTGGCAATGCCGTTGCCGCCAAAATACCCAAAATCACAATCACTACTATCAATTCAATCATGGTAAAACCACGTTGGTTTCGCATGTCTATCTCCTTCGGTAATCTATTTAAAATCTGCCCAACAGACTGGTGAAAACGCGCTAGCGTGTGCAACCACCCTTTCAACAGCCCGCTAAACCCTGTGCCTAACTACAGCAATAAGCATGCCCGAGGGCACTTGTCGCTTTTCAGAACCATCGATAAGGTTCCACCAAGGCCAGAATCACGCCATTCACTTCTGTTTTATCGGCAAAATTCAGGTTTGCTTGAGCCGTGCGGCCATATACCAGCCGCACCTGATAACGCACAACTTTCAAGCCCTGTTTATCCGGGGCAAAGTGAGTGCCGCGCGCAACGACATACACCAGTTGCTTATCTTTTAAATCGAAATACCAATTCCCTTTAGGCACTGCCCCGGCCTGCGAACCGAACCGCTCGCCCAGGTAGTTGGCCGGCGGCTCGGCCAGCCAATCCATCGGGTTGTCTTGCCCTAATGCGGCAATATCTGACGTTTTCCCCTTCAGCAACCGGTCGGCGATTTGCAAATGCAAGGCGCTGCGCAAGGTGCCCGCTATTTGTTCCATCGCCGCTTTTTCGGCCGCCTCTTGGTAAAAAAACATTCGATCCAGCAGCACCGCGCCTAAAGTGCTGATGATGATGATCACCACCAAGAATTCGATTAAGGTGAAGCCGTGTGTGCGCCTCGACATCATTTCTTCAACGCCACCGAGCCCAGATCCCAAATCGGCAGGAACACGCCCAGCGCCAGGATCAACACGATCACGCCGATGAAAACGATCAAAATCGGCTCAACTTGCGCCGAGAGATTTTTCACTTGGTATTCCACCTCGCGGTCGTACATATCCGCGATCTCGTCCATCAACTCGTCGATGGCGCCGGTTTCTTCACCCACGGCGATCATTTGCAATACCACCGGGGTAAATACGCCGCTGGTGACGGCGGTGCGCAAAATGGTTTCGCCGCGCTCCACGCTGTCGCGCATTTGTTCGATGCGCTGTGCGATGTAATCGTTGTCCACCACTTGCGATACGACGGTAAGCCCTTGCACGATGGGCACGCCGCTTTTCGCCGCTAAGGACAAGCTGCGCGCGAAGCGGGCGAGCGTGGCTTTTTTCACGATGTCGCCCACGATCGGAATGTGCAGCTTAAATTTATCCCACTTATATTTGCCGTTTTTGCTCTGGGTATAAAGGCGGAACCCGATCACTGCCGCTACCGTCGCCGCCAGCAACAAGGGCCAATAATTCAGCATGAAGTTGGAAGTAGCGATGAGAATTTTAGTCAGTAACGGCAGCTCTGCTTTGAAGCTGGCATACACTTTGGCGAAGGCCGGGATAACAAAAATATTGATTACAACCAGCGCAACGATGACGGTAATCACCACGAATATCGGATAACGCAGCGCGGCCTTGATTTGCTCGCGCGTGTGGCGTTCGAAATCCAAGTGATGAAATAATCGTATGAATATTTCATCTAGTCGGCCGGTCATTTCACCCACGCGCACCATGCTGATATAAAACGGGGTGAACACTTTCTCATTCCGGCGCAGCGCGGCTGAAAGCTCGCGCCCTGCATCCAAGCTGTCACGCAACTCTTGAATAACCTTGGCGAAAGTTTTGTTGATGGTCGATTCTTGCAAGCCTGCGAGTGCGCGCATAATCGGCACCCCAGCACGCAGTAGGGTATGCATCTGGCGGCTGAACATCAGTACATCAATGGTCGTAACCTTCTGTTCCAACAGTTTATCCAGCCAACCACCGGCCATGAATTTTTGCGCCGCCGGCGCCAGGTTGATCTCGATCGGCGTAATGCTGTTGTTAAAGAGCTGGCTGGCAACCGCGCTCGAGTCGGCGGATTCAAGCACCCCTTGCACCAACTCGCCGCGTGGGTTGCGGCCTTTGTAGGCGAAAGTTGGCATGGTTTTTTACACCCTTTTAACCATGGGGGGCATGATCACTCCTCCGCCACATTGCTCACTCGCATCGCTTCCGCTACGGTGGTTTTACCATTGACCGCAAGGACGACTGCGTGGCGGCGTAGTGACCACCCCGCCATGCTTTGTCGCGCGAGTTTAATGAAATGGTTGGGGTCATCGTGGTTGACGGCTTCGGCCAGCGGCGCAGTCATTTCCATCATTTCGTATACGCCCATGCGGCCTTGGAAACCGGTACCGTTGCATTGCGAGCAGCCGCGGCCCTGTACGTAGCGGCGCTTATTTGCTTCCGCTCCGATCTCTAGGCTCAGCCAAGTCAGCTCCGAGGGTAGGGGAGCATAATCTGAGGCACAGCCCTCGCACACCATGCGCACCAAGCGCTGCGCTAGTACCGCTTGGATAGACATCGCTACCATGTAGCGCGGCACGCCCATGTCGAGCAGCCGAATCGGTGTGCTGACTGCATCATTGGTATGCAGCGTCGAGAGCACCATGTGACCGGTAATAGCGGCACGCATGGCGATTTGCGCGGTCTCTTGATCGCGCATCTCGCCGATCAGCATGATGTCCGGATCTTGCCTGAGTGCTGAGCGCAACACGCGCGAGAAAGTGAGATCGATCTTTTCATTCACCTGCACTTGGTTGATACCGGGCAGACGATATTCCACCGGGTCTTCCACGGTGATGATTTTGGTCTCGACCGAATTCAACTCGGACAATACGGAATAGAGCGTCGTGGTTTTGCCGCTACCGGTGGGGCCGGTCACCAGCACCATGCCGTGCGGGCGGGTGAACAGCTCGCGAAAGCGCTTCAGCATATCCGGCGGAAACCCAAGCCGGTCGAGGCCCAGCGCGCCCGCGCTCTGGGAGAGCAAACGCATGACGACCGATTCGCCATGCTGTGTCGGCATGGTGGAAATACGCACATCGATCGACTGATTTTTTAACTTCACATTGAAGCGGCCATCCTGCGGCAGGCGCTTCTCTGAGATATCCAGGCCCGACATGAGTTTGAGACGCAAGGCCAGCGCGGTGGCGATCTTGGGGTCGGCCTCGGTCTGCATGTGCATCACACCGTCGATACGGAAGCGAATTTGCAAACGGGCTTCTTGCGGCTCGATGTGGACGTCTGACGCGCGAATCTGCGCTGCATCCTCAAACACCGATTGCAGTAACTTGACCACAGGCGCGTCTTCTAAACTCTGATTCAGCCCTAGCGTGCCGAAATCGACCGCGCTATCGCCCAAGTCATCTTCTAACTCATGCGCTAAGTTAGATATTTCATCCGTCCGACGATATAAGCGGTCAATGGCGGCGAGCAGCAATGCTTCATTCACCACCGCCAGATTGATATCGCTCTTCACAATGCGCGCGATCTCGTCATAAGCGAAGAGATCGGTCGGGTCCGCCATGCCGACCAGGACAGCGCCGGCTTTTTGCTCCATCACCACCGCACGGAAGCGCCGTGCCTGGGTTTCCGGCAACAAGCGCACGGTTTCAGGCTTGAGGTTGTAGAATTTGAGGTTAATAAACGGGATGTTGAGCTGCTTGGCGATCGCTTCCGATATCTGCTCTTCGGTGACATAGCTTTGCTCAACCAGGAATCGGCCTAGTTTGCGCCCAGTGCGTTTCTGCTCTTCAAGCGCGAGCTTTAATTGTTCTTCAGAGATGAATTTTTGGCCGACGAGGATTTCGCCCAGGCGAACTTTCTCAGGACGCGCCATTACTCATTCCGTTAATGTTTATGTGCAACTTCATATTTAATTTGCAGGTCATTGATACTAAACAGTAACTGTTTTTAACTAGGGATACAAGGGAATGTTTGAACTCGTGCTGTACCAACCGGAAATCCCGCCAAACACGGGAAATATCATTCGCTTATGTGCTAATAGCGGCACAAAACTGCATTTAGTTGAGCCGCTGGGATTTACTTTGGATGATAAACAACTCATTCGCGCCGGCTTGGATTATCACGAATTCGCCCGCCTGGTCGTACATACGAACTGGGAGGCGTGTAAGCAGGTGCTCGGCCCGCGCCGACGCTTCGCGCTCACCACCAAGGCCACGCGCTGGCATGCGGATGTACGCTTTGAGGCGGGGGATGTTTTCGTACTTGGCCCGGAGACACGCGGGCTACCGCCGGAAGTGTTGGAGGAGTTTAGTGAGGAGCATCGCTTGCGGCTGCCGATGCAGCCCCAGGTGCGAAGCCTGAATCTATCAAATGCTGCGGCAGTGATGGTTTATGAAGCGTGGCGGCAGGTGGGATTCCGCGGAGGAATATAGCGGGCCAATCCCGTCCCTTAGGGGCGGGCCTATCGCATCACTATTTATGATTCCAATTTTTTTACGTATTGATTGACGTCCTGCTTTAGCGACTCTGCCCTTTGCCGAAGGCCGTGAAGCTCTCTAAAAATCGCATCTGCATGGTCAAATAACTCGCTATGCACGCGCTCATTAAGCCGGTGAGATGCTTCGTGCGCCAGACGAAGCAAATCGATCAAATCATTTATGGCTTCGAGAGCGCCCCTTCCTTCTTCTCCAATTGTGCTCATGGCAAAACCTTTCAAAAAGAAAAAAGCGGGAATCGCCGCCCCTTACACTTAAGCTAGCCGCCCATGGCAATGCTTGTATTTCTTGCCGCTGCCGCAGGGACAAGGATCATTGCGGCCGACTTTGTCTTCATGGCGCACGAACGGCGCGTGTTCCTCGGCAGCGTCTTGCTCGTTCTTCCCCAGCGCTTCGTCGTAGTCGGCGTGGTGGTACTGCACGTTCTCCGGTGCGGTGTGGGCATCGACGACTTCCACGTCCTCCGGGCTGCGGATCTGCACGGTCATCGTGATGCGCGTCACTTCATACCAAATCGTATCCAGCATGGCCGAGAAGAGTTCGAACGATTCGCGCTTGTATTCCTGCTTCGGATTTTTTTGCGCATAACCGCGCAGGTGGATGCCTTGACGCAGCTGGTCAAGCGCCGCCAGATGTTCGCGCCAATGCGTGTCCAGACTTTGTAGCATGATGCCGCGCTCGAAATGATGCATGCCTTGCGCGCCAACTTGATCAATTTTTTCCTGATAACTCGCATTTGCCGTGGCAATGGTTTTTTTCAGCAGGCCTTCTGCATCCAGCTTTTCGTCTTCGTCCAGCCAGGCTTGTAGCGGTAAATCCAGATTAAATTCAGCGCTTAGGTTTTTGGTAAGCCCCACGATGTCCCACTGCTCGGCCACGGTCTCGGGCGGCACGAATTGGTGAAAGGTGCTTTCCAATACTTGCTCGCGGATGCCGGTGATGGAATCGGAGATATCTTCCGACTCCAACAACTCGTTGCGCTTTTCGTAAATCGCTTTACGCTGATCGTTGGCGACGTCATCGTATTCGAGCAACTGTTTGCGCATATCGAAGTTGCGCGCTTCCACTTTGCGCTGCGCATTCTCAATCGCGCGCGTGACCCATGGATGCTCGATCGCCTCGCCTTCCGGCATTTTGAGCCGGTCCATAATCGCCGCCACACGGTCGGAGGCGAAGATGCGCAGCAACGTATCTTCCAAAGACAAATAAAACCGGCTCGAACCCGGATCGCCTTGGCGCCCGGCGCGGCCGCGCAACTGGTTATCCACCCGGCGCGACTCGTGGCGTTCGGTGCCGATAATATGCAGACCACCCATTGCAATCACTTGGTCGTGGCGCTGTTGCCATTCGGCGCGCAACTGATTGATGCGTTCTTGTTTTTGATCTTCGCTCAGGGTGTCATCGTTGCGCACAGCGTCGATATCACCTTGCGGGTTGCCGCCGAGCACGATGTCCGTGCCGCGACCCGCCATATTGGTGGCGATGGTGATCACGCCCGGGCGCCCGGCCTGCACCACAATATCGGCTTCGCTCGCATGCTGTTTCGCATTCAGCACTTGGTGCGGTAGCTTTTCTGTTTTCAGTAGCCCAGAAAGAAATTCGTTGATCTCGATTGAGGTGGTGCCGACCAGTACCGGCTGACCGCGCAAGTGGCAGTCTTGGATATCGGCGATCACTGCCGCATATTTTTCCTTGAGCGTGCGGTACACCTGATCCATGCGATCTTCCCGCACCATGGCGCGGTGAGTCGGTATCACAACGGTTTCCAGATTGTAGATTGCCTGGAATTCGTAAGCCTCGGTGTCGGCGGTGCCGGTCATGCCGGAAAGCTTGGTGTAGAGACGGAAATAATTTTGGAAGGTGATCGACGCCAGCGTTTGGTTTTCTTTCTGGATCGACACACCCTCTTTCGCTTCCACCGCTTGGTGCAAGCCATCCGACCAGCGCCGGCCGGACATCAAACGGCCGGTGAATTCGTCCACGATCACGACTTCGCCGTCCTGCACCACATAATGCTGGTCACGGTGGTACAAGGCGTTGGCGCGCAGCGCGGCGTACACATGATGCATGAGCGCGATATTCGCCGCGTCGTACAGGCTGCTACCGGTTTGCAACAAGCCGGCTTGGGTCAGTAACTCCTCGGCATGTTCGTGGCCGGCTTCTGTCAACAAGACTTGGTGCGCTTTTTCGTCTACGGTGTAATCGCCAGGCCCCTCTTCACCTTCGACCTTCGTCAGCTTCGGCGCTAAAGCGTTAACTTTTACATATAGATCGATGTTGTCTTCCGCTTGGCCGGAGATGATAAGCGGCGTGCGCGCTTCGTCAATCAGGATCGAATCCACCTCGTCGATGATGGCGTAATTGAGTTTACGCTGCACGCGCTCACCGGGGCTGAACACCATGTTGTCACGCAGATAGTCGAAGCCGAATTCGTTGTTGGTGCCATAGGTGATGTCGGCGGCGTAGGCCGCCTGTTTCGCCTCGTGATCCATCTGCGACAGGTTGCAGCCCACGCTCAAACCCAAGAAGCGATGGACACGCCCCATCCATTCCGCATCGCGGCTCGCCAGGTAATCGTTCACGGTGATGATGTGCACGCCTTTTCCGGTCAGCGCATTGAGGTAAGACGGCAGCGTAGCCACCAGGGTCTTACCCTCACCGGTGCGCATCTCACTGATCTTGCCGTCATGCAACGCCATACCGCCGATCAGTTGCACATCAAAGTGGCGCATATCCAGGACACGCTTGCCCGCTTCACGCACCACGGCGAAGGCTTCAGGCAAGAGGCTGTCAAGCGCCTCGCCGTTAGCGATACGCTGCTTAAATTCTGGGGTTTTTGCCGCCAATTCCTGATCGGACAAGGCTTGCATTTGCGGCTCAAGGGCGTTGATGGTTTTTGCCGTTTGCGCGTACTGCTTGACCAGCCGCTCATTGCGGCTGCCGAACACTTTTTTGAGTAGGCCAGAGATCATGATTCTTCTTCGACAAATAAAGTTAAGGTGCAGTCGCAGCGTTTTACACGCCGCGAATGCACCTCATATAGAGATACTTAAATGATCAGCCCGGCAGGTTCAAATAACGGGTGGGATTTTGCGGTGTGCCGTTTAGGAGCACTTCGAAGTGCAGATGCGGTCCGGTGGAACGGCCCGTGCTGCCGACTTCGCCGATTTTCTGGCCGCGCAGCACCACATCACCTTCCTTCACTAACCGCTTGGAAGCGTGGCCGTAGCGGCTTATCAGCCCGTTGCCGTGGTCGACTTCGAGCATATTACCATAGCCGGGATGGTAATCCGAGTAGCTGACTATGCCGCCGGCAGCGGCTTTTATGGGCGTACCCGGTTCGGCGACGAAATCCACCCCCTCGTGCATTGCACGTTGGCCGGTAAAGGGATCCAGGCGCCAGCCAAAGTTAGAGGAGAAAAAGCCGATGGTAACCGGCGATGCGGTCGGCAACGCCGCTTTGCGCACCTGTTCACGCGACAGCATCGCCTCCAACACGGCGAGATGATCCGACTTGTCATCCAACACGCGTGCAAGTTTGGATAACTCACCCTCGAAATCACCCAGGCTCACCGTTTCACCAGGCTTGTATAAGCCGCCGCGGCCCGGCTTACGATCGAAATTGATTTCTTCTTTCTTGATGCCCGCAACTTTAGCCACGCGCTCGCCCAACGCTTCCAAACGCATCACTTGCGCTTGCATTTCTCCGACTTTGATCGCCATGGCGGACATGCGCTGTTGCATGGCTTCTCGGTTTTTGTCGGTTTCGGTTTGTTGTGAGGAAATCAGGAGTTTTTGCACCACAGGCACTTGCAGGCCGCCAAATTGGAACAGAATGAGATAACCGAACAAACCGCTCATTGCCATGAACAGCATCAGCCCACCCACGAGCAAGATGCCCGTCTGGCAACGGCCTACGCACAGCGTGCGCGCTTTGGAAAATCGGCTAGATACGAATATGATATTCACACACTTCCCCATTCATACTGTTGCGCCCACTTAAAACATGACTGCACGCAAACTCGATACATTCTTTAGCGAGCCGACTTCACCCTTGAATCGCTTAGCGCACTCGGCGCAACGACTCAATTCGTTCTCGCGCATTTGGGAAACAATCGCGCCTATTGGTTTAGCGCGTTCTTGTCGGGTCGGATGCCTGGATGATGGCGTCTTGACCCTGTTAGCTGATAACGGCGCAATTGCCTCAAAAATCAAGCAGCAATTGCCTAGTCTTCTCGAAAAATTTCAGAAGCGGGGAGGCCAAATTACTGGAATTCGGATAGACGTGCAAGTGAAAATCCCGTTACCAGAAACGGTGATTGCACCAAAACCGGGCATTTCACAACAAAGTTTGGCCAGCCTGGAAAAGTTAGATGCTGAATTAACTGACTCCCCGCTAAAGGAAGCGCTCACTAACTTAATTAAGCATCAACGAGGATCAGAGTAGAATGATGCGGCCGATCGCTATCGCCGCAGCAATCACCAGCACCAGCACCAATGAGAATTTGAATAATTGCCAAGCGAAGCGGAACCAGCGCTTATCTTTCAGCAGCACGCCGACGATCACCGCGCCGACGATGGCTAAACCCACGATCAACAGATAAAACCGTAGAAATAAAAGGGGCATAGTGACCTAGGTCTTCCCCGTGAACCCCGTGTTCCCCGTGGTTCGCAGCTTTGGGTTTAACTTAGAAACAGTATTAGGCGTTTTGTGCCTGAAGCCGGGCAAATCCCGCCGGCGCTTCTTCCAGGCGATTGAAGGTCACGTATTCCCAAGCGGATTGATCCGCGAGCAGGCCGCGCAGCAACTGGTTATTCAGCGCATGGCCGGACTTATGTCCGGTAAACGCGCCGATCAAGGGATGACCCAATAAATAGAGGTCACCAATTGCATCCAAGGCCTTGTGTTTGACGAATTCGTCGTCGTAGCGCAAACCGTCGCTGTTCAGCACCCGAAACTCGTCCATTACGATGGCGTTGTCCAGGCTGCCGCCGAGGGCTAAGCCATGGTTACGCAGATATTCCACTTCATGCATGAAACCGAAGGTGCGGGCACGGCTGATCTCTTTAATAAATGAGGTATCCGCGAAATCGACCGTGACCGCTTTACCCGAATGGTCAAACACCGGATGCTTGAAATCGATACTCAAGGTGACGCGAAAGCCGTTATAGGGCTCCAGCTTCACCCATTTATCGCCATCCGTGATCTGGATGGTCTTTTTCACGCGGATGAAGCGTTTGGGTGCGTTTTGCTCTTCCACCCCGGCGGATTGCACCAGGAACACGAAAGGGCTGGCTGAACCATCCATGATCGGCACTTCAGAAGCGGTCAAGTCTATATATACATTGTCGATCCCGAGGCCGGCCAAAGCCGACATCAGGTGCTCGACCGTATTCACTTTCACCCCATCTACTTCCAGCGCCGAACACATACGGGTGTCGGTCACCTGGAACGGGTCCGCCTTGATCACAACCGGCTGCGGGAGGTCAACCCGCCGGAATACGATCCCGGTGTCGGCTGCTGCCGGGCGCAAGGTGAGGGTGACCTTTTGCCCAGTATGCAAACCTACGCCGGTGGCGCTGATTACGTTCTTTAATGTACGTTGCTTAATCACGCTTAAATCCTAAATATTGCCCATGCGACGAAAAACGCGCATTTTATCATAGCGTTGACCTATCCCCGGAATTTAGCGGGAACAAGTCCCTGGGCTAGAAGCCCATTTGTTCAGCCAAGCCCTACTGCGCGCTAGTCCGCTTGCTTACGCAAGAATGCCGGGATGTCGAGCAGATCCACGCCGGAGGCTTTCATCGCCTCTACTGCCGCTGCACGCCGCCCGGAGCGAATCACCGCCGGCGCATCGGCATCAGCATAACCGGTGTCATGCGCAAAGCTGTCGGTGCCGGTCTTGACGATGGTGAGCGGCTTGGGTTGGCGCGCTTGGGACGGCATCCCCAGACCGGTTGCCACCATGGTCACGCGCAAATCTTCATTCATGCTTTCATCGAATACCGCACCGAAGATCACGGTCGAATCATCCGCGGTGTACTCGCGGATGGTGTTCATCACTTCGTGAATTTCTTTCATCTTCAATGAATGGCTAGCCGTGATATTCACCAACATGCCGCGTGCACCGGACAGGTTCACATCTTCCAGCAAGGGGCTCTTCACCGCTTGTTCCGCCGCGCGCCGCGCACGATTCTCGCCTTGCGCTTTGGCCGAGCCCATCATCGCCATCCCCATCTCGCTCATTACCGTGCGCACGTCGGCAAAGTCCACGTTAACCAAACCGGGGCAGCTGATCACTTCAGCGATGCCGGATACGGCGCCATGCAGCACTTCATTTGCTTCGCGGAAGGCATCCAACACCGACACGTCGTCGCCCAACACCTGCATCAATTTTTCATTCGGGATGATGATCAGCGAGTCCACATTTTGCGACAGCGCTTCGATGCCGGCATGCGCCACTTTCAAGCGGCGACCTTCGAACATAAAGGGCTTGGTGACCACGGCCACGGTCAGAATACCGAGCTCTTTCGCCACTTCAGCCACCACCGGTGCAGCACCTGTTCCGGTACCACCACCCATGCCGGCGGTAATGAACAACATGTCCGCGCCATCAATGGCTTCGGCGATTTTTTCGCGATCCTCCAGCGCCGATTCGCGCCCGATTTCCGGATTGGCGCCTGCGCCCAAGCCCTTGGTGATGGAATTGCCCAGTTGCAGCTTCATGTGTGCATCACTCTTGGCGAGTGCTTGCGCATCGGTATTGGCCGCGATGAACTCCACCCCCTGGAGCCCGCTCGCGATCATGTGGTCCACTGCGTTGCCGCCGCAGCCGCCCACCCCGATCACTTTGATGACTGCGTCTTGCGATTGACTATCCAGAATTTCAAACATTTCGACCTCCTTCAGTTAAAAACAACTACAAAAAATTAAAACAAATTTGTTGCCCTCTCTCCTGCTCTACCCCCGCAAGGAGGACGCCGGTGGGTGCCCCGCTGCTGCGCAGCGACCCTTCCGCAGTCCCGCTAGCGGGAGAGAGGGATTGAGGCTCGCTGCGCGAGTTGCATCCTAAAAA
>JADMJT010000014.1:0-18085 GCA_018781585.1 Burkholderiales bacterium | reverse complement strand
TCCCGCTAGCGGGAGAGAGGGATTGAGGCTCGCTGCGCGAGTTGCATCCTAAAAACCTTGGAACCACGACTTCATTTTTTCAAACACCTGCTGAATCGAAGAACTCTGCATGCGCACCAGTTGATGGCGCTGGTATTGCTCCAACCCCGCAAGCAACAAGCCCACCCCCGTCGCATAGCGCGGGTTGCGCACCACTTCCGACAAGCCGCCGACGTATTGCGGCATGCCCAGCCGCACCGGCATATGGAACACTTCTTCGCCCAACTCGACCATGCCTTGCATCATGCTCGAGCCGCCGGTGAGCACGATGCCGGAGGAAATCAATTCCTCGAATCCGCTGCGGCGCAACTCCGCCTGCACCAGCGAGTACATTTCTTCAATGCGCGGCTCGATCACCTCGGCCAGCGTTTGGCGTGACAATTGGCGTGCGGCGCGTTCGCCCACGCTCGGCACTTCGATCATTTCCGAGGGATGCGCGAGTTGCCGCAACGCGCAGCCTTGCGCGCGCTTGATGTCTTCGGCTTCTTTAGTCGGCGTGCGCAGCGCCATGGCGATGTCGTTGGTGATTTGATCGCCGGCGATCGGGATCACCGCCGTGTGGCGAATCGCGCCATTGGTGAACACGGCGATATCGGCCGTACCGCCACCGATATCCACCAGACATACGCCCAAGTCTTTCTCATCCTCGGTCAGCACCGCCATGCTCGAGGCCAGCGGCTGCAAAATCAGATCGCGCACATCCAGGCCGCAGCGCTTCACGCATTTGATGATGTTTTGTGCGGCCGAGACGGCGCCGGTCACGATATGCACCTTCACCTCCAGGCGCACGCCGCTCATGCCCAATGGCTCGCGCACATCTTCCTGGCCGTCGATGATGAATTCCTGGGTCAGGATGTGCAGAATCTGCTGGTCGGTCGGAATATTCACCGCGCGCGCGGTTTCGATCACGCGATCGACATCGGCTTGCGTCACTTCTTTATCTTTGATCGCCACCATGCCGTGCGAGTTAATACTCTTGATATGGCTGCCCGCGATGCCGGTTAACACATCGCGAATCTTGCAGTCGGCCATCAACTCGGCTTCTTCCAGGGCGCGCTGAATCGCGTTCACCGTGGACTCGATATTCACCACCACACCCTTCTTCAAGCCGCGTGACGGCGTCTCGCCGATCCCGATCACCTCCAAGCGGCCTTCCGGCATCACCTCGGCCACCAGCGCCACGATTTTAGAGGTGCCGATATCCAGGCCGATGATTAAATTTTTCTGTTCTTTATTTTTTGCCATCTGCTTCCTAACTGTTTACCCGCGGTTTCGTCTCAGCGGCGCCAAAACGCACCGCGAAACCATTGGGATAGCGCAAATCCACATACGTAACGAAGCGCGGCATGCGCGCGATGGTCGCGTCATACACCCGCACAAATTTACTTAACCGCGCCCCAGTTTGATCGCGCCCTAACTCCAGCGTCAGACCGTTATCCAACTTCACCTGCCAGGCACGGCGCTCACTCATGGTTACGCTCGTCGGCTTTAATTTAAGTGGTGCGAGCGCGGTTTTAAATTGGTCATACTGCTCGGCCACTTCGCGTGCGCTGCCTTCGGGGCCGCTGAGCACCGGCAACTCGCTGCTGGTCGCGGCCTCAAACAACTCCCCGCGCGTATTCACTAAGCCGCCGGCCGACCAGCGCGCCAACACGCCATGCTCTTCCAGCGTCACTTCCAACGTATCTGGCCACTGCCGGCGCAAACTCACGTTGCGCACCCAGGGCAGTTTCTGAAAGCCACGGCCTACCTGCGCCAAATCGAGGGTGAAAAAATTGCCCTTGAATTCGCGTGTCACGATGTAGCTCACCTGTTGATAGGTGACATGCTGCAAATCCCCTTTCACTTCCACATGCTTGAGCGGAAACAGCGGCAAGTGAATCATCAAGAACAACACCGCATAAATGAGCAGAATCGCCGCCAAGGCATACAACAAATTGGCGCACCACAGCATTAACTGCGCCTTATCCCACAGCGACAAAACCAACGTGCCCGGCGTCGTGGCCGCCATCGGCCGACGCGCGAGATCGCCTTTGTCCGCTCTACCCCACATGCGCCAGCTCCAAAATCCGCAACACCAATTGCTCGAATGAAAGCCCGGCCTGACGCGCCGCCATCGGCACCAGACTGTGATCGGTCATCCCAGGCGAGGTATTCAACTCGAGAAAATAGGGCGTACCCGTTTCATCCACGATTACATCCGCACGGCCCCAGCCTTGGCAGCCGAGAACCTCAAACGCTCGCAACGCCAAGGCTTGGATGCCACGCTCGCGCTCCGGCGGCAGACCGCTCGGACAAAGATAGCGTGTAGAGTCGGCAAGATATTTCGCCTCGTAGTCATAAAACACGCGCGGCGTTTCTAGCCGGATTAGGGGCAACGCGCTATCGCCCAGGATCGCAGCGGTATATTCATCACCGGTGATGAATTGCTCAGCAAATACCAAACGATCATGCTTGGCCGCCAATTCATATGCGCCCTGCAAATCCTCAGCACGCGTCACCTTGCTCATGCCGATCGAAGAACCTTCATTTGCCGGCTTCACCATCAACGGCAATCCCAACTCCGCCGCTGCCTGCTCGAAATTCGAGTGGGCGGTGAGAATGAGGTAGCGCGGTGTGGGAATACCGGCCGCCTGCCACACCAGTTTGGTACGCCACTTATCCATGGCCAATGCGGACGCCATCACGCCACTGCCGGTATAGGGAATCCCCATCAATTCCAGCATGCCTTGGATGGTGCCGTCTTCGCCGTAGCGCCCATGCAGCGCGATGAACACGCGGTCATAACCTTTCAGATCCATCAAATCGCATTGAGACGGATCGAATGCGTGCGCATCGACGCCGCTCGCATGTAGCGCCGCCATTACTGCGCCACCACTTTTCAATGACACTTCGCGCTCCGCCGAGCGGCCGCCGAGCAGCACTGCCACCCTGCCCAGACTGGCTTCTTTCGGCGCAAACGGCAGCACCTGTGCGTGCACGCCGCCCGCACCACCCCGGCCAGATTCTTCCGCCATTACTTTTTTCACCCGGCTCATCTGCGGGCTCTCCCAATCTGATCTAAATGCATTACTGCTCATGCTCCTCTCCCGAACCCGAGACGGAATCCCCGACGATCCGCACTTCGCGCTCAAGCACTACTCCCCGTTCCCGCCGCACGGTGTCTTGCACCAGGCTGATCAGGCTTTCAATATCCGCAGCAGTCGCATCGCCTAGATTGACGATGAAGTTGGCGTGCTTCTCCGACACTTGCGCGCCGCCAATGCGCTTACCCTTCAAGCCGCTAGCCTCAATTAGCCGTGCGGCGAAATCTCCCGGCGGATTGCGGAATACCGAACCAGCGTTGGGGTGATTCAGCGGCTGCGCACTAATGCGCTTTTGCAGCAAGGCCTTGATACGCTGTTGTGACAGCGCACCGTCGCCGTGTGGAAATTTGAACCAAGCGGCGACGTAAAACTCATCGGGAGCGGGGAGCGGGGAGCGGGGAGCGGTTTCACGCAGCGCCACATGCCGATAACTGATCTCGTAATCGGCGGGCTTGCGCTGGCGCAGTTCGCCATGTCGGTCGATGGTCAGCACCTCGTCCACGACTTCCCAGGTTTCCGCGCCATAGCAACCGGCATTCATCGCCAAGGCGCCGCCAATCGTGCCGGGGATGCCCGCTAAAAATTCTGCGCCCTCGAAGCCATGTTTAGCACTAAAGCGCGCGAGCTTCGGGCTCGCCACGCCCGCTTCGGCGTAGATTCGCTCGTTTTCCACTCGCACTTGATTCAGCACCGCATGCATCAAAATCACCGTTCCCCTAAATCCGCCATCCCGCACCAACAGATTGCTGCCCAAACCCACGAACAGCACCGCCTCGTTCTGCGGCAGCGCTTTCAAAAAACCTGCCAAGTCTTCCAAATCTACTGGCACATAAGCCCGCGCCGCCCGTCCACCCGCGCGCCAACTCACATGCTTGGCCATCGGCTCGTTCAACCGTAACGCGCCCTTCACGCTTCACCTTTCACGCCTCACCGGCCTGCAGCAACAGGCCAGGAACCTGTCCCACCGTGCCCGCCCCCATGGTCAGCACCACATCGCCATCACGCACCACATTCAAAATCGCCTGCGGCATCTCGCCCACGGTCTCCACGAACACCGGCTCCACCTTGCCCGCCACGCGAATCGCGCGCGTCAGCGCGCGTCCATCGGCCGCGACGATCGGCGCTTCGCCAGCCGCATACACTTCGGTCAGCACCAAGGCATCCACGCTCGATAACACTTTCACGAAATCCTCGAACACATCACGCGTGCGGGTATAGCGATGAGGCTGAAATGCCAGCACCAGACGCTGCCGGGGAAATGCACCGCGCGCGGCGGCAATCGTGGCTGCCATCTCCACCGGGTGATGGCCGTAGTCATCGATCAAGGTGAAATGCCCGCCACTCGGCAGCGGAATATCGCCGTAACGCTGAAAGCGCCGGCCCACGCCTTTGAATTCGGCCAAGCCTTTTTGAATCGCTTTGTCCGACACACTTAACTCAATCGCAACCGCGATCGTGGCCAAGGCATTCAAAACATTGTGGTGCCCGGCGCAGTTGAGTTTGATCGCCAGCTGCTTGCCGCCACGGCGCGTCACTTTGAAATGCATCTGACCACCCACCGCTTTGATGTGCGTGGCGCGGAAATCGACATCTTCGGTCGTGCCGTAAGTCACGATCTGTTTAGTCAAGCTAGGCAAGATGGCGCGCACGTTTGCATCGTCGGCGCACAGCACCGCCACGCCGTAGAACGGCAAGTGCTGAATGAAATCGACGAAGGCTTGCTTCAGCTTCTCGAAATCGTGGCCGTAGGTTTCCATGTGGTCGGCATCGATATTGGTCACTACCGACATCACGGGCATCAGGTGCAGGAAAGAGGCATCGGACTCATCCGCTTCCGCCACCAGAAACTCGCCGCTGCCGAGTTTGGCATGCGCCCCGGCGGCTTCCAGCCGGCCGCCGATCACGAAAGTCGGATCCAGCCCACCTTCCGCCAGCACGCTGGCAATCAAGCTGGTGGTGGTGGTCTTACCATGCGTACCCGCCACCGCAATGCCTTGCTTGAAGCGCATCAATTCCGCCAGCATCAAGGCGCGTGGCACCACCGGAATATTCTTCTCACGCGCTGCCACTACTTCTGGGTTATCGGCTTTCACCGCAGTCGAAGTCACCACCACATCGGTTTTTTCAATATGGTTCGCCGCATGGCCGTGAAATACTTTTGCGCCCATTTTTACCAGACGCTTGGTAGCGGCGCTGTCGGACAAATCCGAACCGCTGATCTTGAACCCGAGATTGAGCAACACCTCGGCAATGCCGCTCATGCCGGCGCCGCCGATGCCCACGAAGTGGATGTGTTTGACTTTGTGTTTCATATTTTCTTTCTCACCACGGAGTACACGGAGGGCACGGAGTAAACCCGAACTCCTCCGTGTACTCTGTGTACTCTGTGTACTCCGTGGTAAATGTTTTTGCTCTTCATGCCGCCAGATCCATGCAAACTTGCGCTACGCGCCGCGTCGCATCCGGCTTCGCCAGCGCACGCGCTTGTTGCGCCATCACCAATAATTTCTCGCGCGTGAACTCGCGCAGCAACTGCGCCAGCTTCTGCGGTGTCAATTCGGTTTGCGGCAACAGCACCGCCGCACCGGCTTCACTCAAAAATTTGGCGTTGGTAGTTTGGTGGTCATCTACTGCATGTGGGAACGGCACCAATACGCCCGTTACACCGGCCGCCGCTAATTCTGCAATCGTCAACGCGCCGGCACGGCACACCACCACATCGCACCAGGCATAGCGCGCCGCCATATCGTCGATAAAGGCCAACACTTCCGCGCTCACGCCGGCATCGGCATAATTCGCCTGCAATTTTTCGATGTGCCTCAAGCCCGCTTGATGTACCACTTCCGGCCGCACCGCTTCTTCGATTAATTTCAGCGCGCGCGGTACCGCTTCATTGAGCGCTTGTGCGCCCAAGCTGCCGCCCACCACCAGCACACGCAGTTTTCCGCTGCGGCCTTGCATGCGTGTCGCTGGCTCGGGTATCGCAGCAATATCGGACCGCACCGGATTGCCGCAACACTCCATCGTGACGTGGCGGCAGGGAATCGGTTTATCTTTGGGGCCGTTAAACGCAGAGGGAAAAGCCACCAGCACTTTGTCGGCGAGGCAAGCCAAGACGCGGTTGGTGAGCCCCGCGATTGAATTTTGCTCATGAATCACCAAGGGTCGATTAAACAGCGAAGCCATCATGCCCCCTGGAAAAGCGGTGTAGCCGCCCAGCCCCAGCACCACATCAGGCCGCTGCTTGAACAGCGCACGCGCACTCTGAATAAAGGCGATCACGATTTGCAGCGGCAGCCACACCAGGCGCAGCAGCCCTTTGCCGCGCACCCCGCCAAACTTCAGCCACACCATTTCAATCCCCGCGTCGGGCACCAGCTTCGCTTCCAGCCCGGCTCGTGTGCCCAGCCAAACCACGCGCCACCCTTGCGCGCGCAGCTCGCTCGCCACCGCCAGCCCCGGATACACATGCCCCCCCGTGCCGCCAGCCATCACCATGATGCAGCGCGGCGCAGTTGAATTTCCCCTGAATCCCGAATCCTGAATCCCGAATCCCGGTTTCATATCGCATACCCCTTGAGCAACTGCCGATTTTCCCAATCGATGCGCAGCAGAATGCCCAGCGCGATGCAGTTGGCGACGATGCCGCTGCCGCCGAACGACAACAAAGGCAAGGTGAGCCCTTTGGTCGGCAAAAGCCCCATGTTCACGCCCATGTTGATAATCGACTGTACCGCGAGCCAAATGCCGATGCCGTGCGCGACCAGGGCGCCGAACGGCCGCGCAAGCAGCGTGGCTTGTCGCGCAATCGCGAACGCGCGCAGCGTGAGATAAGCGAAGGCCAGCACCACCAAGGTGACACCGGCAAAACCGAATTCTTCCGCGATCACCGCCAGCAGAAAGTCGGTATGCGCTTCCGGCAGGTACATCAGCTTTTCCACGCTACCGCCAAGCCCGACGCCGAACCATTCACCGCGCCCAAAAGCGATCAGCGCATGCGAGAGTTGATAGCCCTTACCGAAGGGATCGGCCCAAGGATCCATGAAACCGATAATGCGTTGCATGCGATACGGGGACACCCAGATCACGATCACGAAACCGATCATCAACATCACGATCAGCGCGGCGAATTGCTTCACATTGATCCCGCCCAGGAACAGGATGCCCATCCCGACGGCGATGATCACCGCGAAGGCGCCGAAATCGGGTTCCAGCAGGAGCAAACCGCCGATGAACAGCATCACCAGCAGCATCGGCAAAAAACCTTTCGTGAAGCTTTCGATATGCCCCGCCTTGCGGATGGTGTAATCCGCGGCGTACAACACCACGAAGACCTTCATCAATTCGGACGGTTGCAAATTCACGACCAAGAGCGAGATCCAACGCTTGGAGCCGTTCACCTCGCGCCCAATGCCCGGCACCAACACCAGCGCCAGCAACACGATGCCCGCGATGAACAAATACGGCGCCAGCTTTTGCCAAGCGCGCACGGGCAACTGGAACGCGACAAAGCCGGCCATTAAACTCACGACGAGATAGATCAAATGCCGCATCAAGTAGTAGCTCTCTTGATGGCCGGTAAATCGATTCGCGCCTGCGATCGCGATCGAGGCCGAGTACACCATCACCAAACCCAGCGCTAGGAGCAGCAGCGTCACCCACAACAAGCCTTGGTCGTAATCAGGCTTGGTATGCTGGGTCTTCAATGCGGTGGCGTAAAACATCATGCTGCACGCTCCCGCTGAAGTTTTTGCACCGCGGCGATGAACACTGCAGCGCGATGCTCATAGTTGCGGAACATGTCGAAGCTGGCGCAGGCCGGCGACAGGAGCACCGCGTCGCCTGCTTGCGCGGTACTGAACGCCAGATCCACTGCATCGTCCAAGGTTTTCACATGATGTAGCGGCACACCACAGCCGCTAATCGCCGCTTCAATACGTGCAGCGTCGCGGCCGATCAGTACCACCGCGCGCGCGTGCTTGGCGCACGTTTCTTTCAGTGGCGCGAAATCCTGTCCTTTACCGTCGCCGCCCGCGATCAACACCACTGGCTCGCGCATGCCGCTCAAGGCTGCCACGGTGGCGCCGACGTTGGTGCCTTTGGAGTCGTCATAGAAAGTAATGCCGGCCACCTCTGCCACTTTTTGCACTCGATGCGGCAACCCTTTAAATGCACGAATTGCCGCGAATAGCGGCGCCAAGGGCAAGCCGATGGCTTGGCATAGTGCGAGCGCGGCCAAGGCATTGGCCACGTTGTGACGACCCGCCTGCGGCACATCACTCGCTTCGATCAAGGGCTGTGAACCATGCACCAGCCATTCCTGGCCACCTTGATTCAGCATTCCCCAATCGGCATCGTTGGCCGGCGCGTCGAGGCCGAAGGTCTCGATGCGTCTCCCCGGCAGCGCCATCGCGCAGCTGTAAGCGTCTTCGCGGTTGAGTACTTGCACACCGCTGCCCCAAAAGATGCGCGCCTTGGCGGCTGCGTAATCGTCCATACCGTGGTAACGATCCATATGATCTTGGGTCACGTTCAATACCGTTGCCGCATCGGCGTTGAGCGAGGCGGTGGTTTCCAATTGAAAGCTCGACAATTCCAGCACGAATACTTCCGGCATCAACGCGCCATCCTCGATCGCGCTCAAGGCATCCAATACCGGCAAGCCGATATTGCCCGCCACCACCGTTTTGAGCCCGGCTGCTATACACATCGCGCCACAAAGTGCGGTCACCGTGCTCTTGCCATTGGCGCCGGTGATGGCGATCACTTTGGCGCGACGGGGGGCAAGCGCTTGTGCGAACAACTCAACATCGCCCGCTATCGGTACGCCGCGTTGTAACGCGCTAGCCAACAGGGGGTCCGCCAGGGACACACCCGGGCTGATAGCGATGAGATCGATGTCTTTAAAACAATCCGCGTTGAAACCGCCGGTGATGATTTCCGCTTGGGGCAACTGACGTTTAAGGCGATCTGCATGCGGTGGGGTGGCGCGGCTATCGGCGGCGCGCACACGCGCACCGTGGCGCGTCAGCCATGTCGCCATCGACAGACCGGTATCGCCTAAGCCCAGCACCAACACTGTTTTACCCATCACATTCATTGCTTCAACCCATTACCCATGGTGATTCATCGTAATTTCAGCGAAGAGAGTCCGATCAACACCAAAATCATGGTGATAATCCAAAACCGCACCACGACTTGATTCTCTTTCCAACCCTTCAATTCATAGTGATGATGCAAAGGCGCCATGCGGAAAATGCGTTTCCCCGTGAGCTTGAACGACGCCACTTGCAACATCACCGATAAGGTCTCCACCACGAACACACCGCCCATGATGAGCAGCACGATTTCCTGGCGCACGATCACCGCCACGGCGCCCAACGCACCGCCCAAGGCCAGTGCGCCGACATCGCCCATGAACACTTCCGCCGGATAGGCGTTGAACCAGAGAAAGGCCAAACCCGCGCCGGCAATGGCCGCGCAGAACACGGCGAGCTCACCCGCGCCGGGGATATAGGGCAGTTGCAGGTATTTGGAGAACACCACGTTACCGGCGACATAGGCGAAGATCGCCAGCGCACTGGCCACCATCACCGTGGGCATGATGGCCAAGCCATCCAGGCCATCGGTGAGATTGACCGCATTGCTGGTGCCGACGATGACGAAATAAGCCAGCACCATGAAGCCGATCGCACCCAAGGGAATCGCCACCGTTTTGAAGAACGGCACGATCAATTCAGTTTGCGCCGGCAGTTTGGTGCTATAGGCAATGAAGGCCACCGCCGCCAATGCAATCGCCGATTGCCAGAACAGCTTGGTGCGGGCCGACAAACCCTTGGGATTGCGGTGCACGACTTTACGATAATCATCCACCCAACCCACCGCGCCAAAACCGGCGGTGATCAGCACCACCACCCACACATACATATTTTTCAAATCTGCCCAGAGCAAGGTCGAGATCACGATCGACACCAAAATCAAGGCGCCGCCCATGGTGGGTGTGCCGGCTTTGATGAGATGCGATTGCGGGCCATCGTCGCGCACCGCTTGGCCGATCTTGTACGCGGTGAGCTTGCGGATCATGGTCGGCCCTACCACGAAAGAAATCGCGAGCGCGGTCAGCGCTGCCAGTACCGCGCGCAAGGTGATGTAATTGAATACATTGAAGGCGCGCACATCGTGGCCAAGCCATTGGAAGAACGCTAGTAGCATCGCAAACTCCGTTTGCCTATGAGCGGTAAGCGGTAAGTGGGGAGCGACTTGGCTACGAAAATCCCTCCTAACCTCCCTTTGCCAAAGGGAGGAAGCTGTTCCAAGCAAAGTCCTGCGGGTGCCCCCCTCTGAAAAAGGGGGGTAGGGGGGATTTGAAGCTTGTCATGCGTTATGAAAAGCTCAGTAACTCCTAACACCCTGCACCTCACATCCGCCTCCTCACGCAACTTCAAAACTCTTAACTACCCGTTCCATTTGCATGAAGCGGGACCCTTTCACCAGCACCGTCACATCGGGCTTAAGCCGATTCTCCACATCCGCGAGCAGCTCTTGAATGCGCTCGTAATGCCAGGCGTGGGCGCCAAACGCCTGTACCGCGTGGTTACTCATGTCGCCTAGACAAAACAGCGCATCGACCCCCAGCGCTTTTGCATAGCGGCCGATTTCCGCGTGTAGTTGCGCGCTGTCTTCGCCCAATTCCCCCATATCACCCAGCACCAGGATTTTTTCGCCGGTCGTTTGCGCCAATACATCAATAGCGGCGCGTACCGAGCCGGGATTGGCGTTATAGGTATCGTCGATCAGCATCGCGCCATGCAGCACCGTCTTGCGCTGCAGACGGCCCTTGACGCCCTCGAAGCTGCTCAAGCCCTTAGCAATCGCATCGGGGGTCGCGCCGGCCGCTAAGGCTGCCGCACTCGCCGCCAGGGCGTTGCGTACGTTATGTACACCCGGCACTTGCAGCCGGGTGCTGATGCTGGCTTTTGGCAATTTGATTTCCAGTTGCGAACCTTCCGCCAGCAACGCATAGCTCCCGGTGATTTGCGCTGGATGCTCCAAAGCAAAATCGATCACTTCGCGCCCTTGATTCAGCGCGCGCCACATCGGTGCGAAGGCGTCGTCGGCATTGATCACCGCCACCCCGCCAGCGCGTAAGCCGCCATAGATCTCGCCCTTCGCGCGGGCGATATTTTCAATCCCGCCTACCTCACCGATATGCGCCACTTGCGCGTTGTTCACCAGCGCCACGGTGGGGCTAGCCAGATGCGTGAGGTAATCGATTTCGCCCAAATGATTCATCCCCATCTCGATCACCGCATAGCGATGCATCGGGCGAAGTTGAAGCAGCGTCAGCGGCATCCCGATGTCGTTGTTCAAATTGCCTTGGGTGGCAAGCACTGCTTCCGCATCCATCGCCTGTTCGCGCAGAATCGACGCCAGCATTTCCTTCACCGTGGTTTTGCCATTGCTGCCAGTCACGGCAATCAGCGGAATATCGAACCGGTTGCGCCAAGCCGCGGCCAGCTTGCCCAGCCCTAATTTCGTATCCTCGACCACAAGCAAGGGCGCATCTTCACCGACCCCTGAATCCTGAATCCCGAATCCCGAATCCACCATCACCCCGGCCGCACCACATTCCAGCGCTTGGCGCACGAAATCATGACCGTCGAAACGTGCGCCGCGCAGTGCGATGAAAAGTGCGCCACGCTGCATGGTGCGGGTGTCGGTGCCGACCGAGACGAATTCCGCATCCGTGCCGAGCTGTTTGCCGCCGATGGCCTGCGCCGCTACCGACAACCGCATCATCGCGCACTCCCCAGGGCGCGCGCGGCGACCTCGATATCGGAAAACGGCAGCTTCACGCCCTTGATTTCTTGATATTCCTCATGCCCTTTGCCAGCGATCAACACCACGTCGCCGGGCTGCGCCTGGCGGATGGCATGATCAATCGCGGCAGCGCGATCTTCCATGACGTGGTAGTTCGCCCCCATGCCGGAGACAATGTCATCGATGATGAAACGGGGTTCTTCGGCGCGTGGATTATCACTGGTCACCACCACCGCATCCGCCAAGCGCGAGGCGGCATCGCCCATCAGCGGACGCTTACCTTTATCACGCTGGCCGCCACAGCCGAAGACGCAAATCAGCTGCGACTCGGAGGCCTTGGACTCGCCTACGATTTCACGCAGCGTAATCAGTACTTTTTCCAGCGCATCTGGCGTATGTGCGTAATCCACGACCACCAGCGGCTTGCCTGGGATGCGAATTTGCTGCATGCGCCCCGGCACTGGCCGAACGTGCTGCACACTGATAATGGCCTGCTCGAATGTCACGCCACCCACCAGCAAAGTGGTCAGCACCCCTAAAAGGTTGTGCGCATTGAAACGACCGAGCACGCCACTTTCGATGCGCGCTTCGCCCCAAGGACATCTCACATCGAAGGACAGGCCGTGCGGGCCGACTTGTAAATTACTGCCACGCACCTCGCCCGTCTCGAATCCATAAGCTGTGACGGTGACGCCTTTGCGCTCGGCTTGTTGCCGCAATTCACGTGCATACAAGTCGTCGCCATTCAACACCGCATGCTGCAATTCCGGCCAGACGAAAAGCGCGGATTTGGCGGCGGCATAACGCGACATGTCGCCGTGATAATCGAGATGCTCGCGCGTCAAATTGGTGAACAGCGCCACCTCGAAATGCACGCCGTTGACGCGCCCTTGATCCAGCGCATGCGAGGACACTTCCATCGCCACGCATTGCGCGCCTTCATTCAGATAACGCTTCAAACTGCGTTGCAGCACGATCGGATCGGGCGTGGTGTTGGGGGAGGGTTCGAGGCTATCGGGAAAACCATTGCCCAGCGTGCCGACGATCGCGGCCGGGCGCCCGGCTTGGCTCAGGGCTTGTGCCAGCCAATGCGAACAAGAGGTTTTGCCGTTGGTGCCGGTGATGCCGATCACGCACAGTTTGCGCGATGGCTGGCCGTATACTTCTGCGGCGAGCACGCCGGTTTTATCGCGCAAATTCGGTACGGGTAGATTCGCTACGGGCCACGCCGGATCCCACACAAACTGGCCGCGAGATTCCCACAGCACCGCATTTGCACCCTTTACGATCGCTTGCGGAATGTAGGTGCGGCCATCCACCCGTTCGCCGGGATAAGCCAGAAAGGTGTCGCCCGCTTGCACTTGACGGCTGTCATTGGCGAGATTCGTCACCTTGACCGGCAGGGCGTCGAGCATTTTGAAATTAAATGTCATCTGCGTGTCGGTCGGGCTCATGTTTCCTCCCGCACTTCTGGCGCGTCCGGCGGCGGCAGCAGCATATTCTGCGTCGGTGCGTCGGGCGAGATCGACAGCATGCGTAGCGCGCCCGCCATGATGCGCGAGAACACGGGCGCCGCCACCGAACCGCCGTAATATTGGCCGGCGGAAGGCTCATCCACCATCACCGCGATAATCAAGCGCGGGTCGGACACCGGTGCGAAGCCGACGAAAGAGGCCACATAACGATCCGCCGCGTAGCCGCCGCGCGCATCGAGCTTATGCGCGGTGCCGGTTTTACCGGCCACGCGGTAACCCATGACCTGTGCACGCGGCGCGGTGCCGCCTGGCAGCACCACCATCTCCAACATGCCGCGCAACGCTTGCGCCGTACTGGCCGATAGCACCCGCTCAGCGGCCAAGGGCTGATCCTGCTTGATCAGCGACAAGCTTCTTAATTCGCCATCGGAAGTGAACACGGTATAGGCGCGCGCGAGTTGCAACAGACTGACCGAGATGCCGTGGCCGTAAGCCATGGTCGCCTGCTCGATCGGCAGCCAGCTTGCATAGGGCCGCACTCGCCCCGCCACCTCACCCGGAAAACCTGATTGCGGCACTTTGCCGAATCCGAGTTTGGTGAATTTGGAATACATATATTCCGGCGGCAGCGTCAGCGCCATCTTCGCTGCGCCGACGTTGGAAGATTTTTGAATCACTTGCGCCACGGTGAGCGAGCCAGTCGCGTGCGCATCGTGGATGGTGGCTGGACCGATGCTCATCTTGCCGCCCTCGGTATTGATCACCGAATCAGGCTTGAAGCGCCCGGATTCGATCGCGAATGCGGCGGTAAAGGGCTTCATGGTGGAGCCGGGCTCGAAGGTGTCGGTCACCACGCGATTGCGGGTCTTTCCCGACTGCATATTCTTGCTGCGCTTGTTCGGGTTATAGGTGGGTTGATTCACCATCGCCAGAATTTCGCCCGTCTTCGCATCCAGTACCACCACCGCACCCGCTTTGGCGCGGTGCTCGTTCACTGCCTCGGTCAACGCTTTGAAAGCGAGAAACTGTATATTGCGGTCGATCGTGAGCGCGATATCCTTTCCCTCTTGCGGCGTGCGGATGCTCTCCACGCCTTCGACGATGTTGCCAAGGCGATCTTTCAACACGCGGCGTGAGCCATGCACGCCGGCCAGTTGGCTTTCATAGGCGAGTTCAATGCCCTCTTGGCCCTTGTCATCCAAATCGGTGATACCAAGCAAGTGCGCCGTTTCTTCGCCATTGGGGTAAAAGCGCCGATACTCGCGCTGCAAAAATACGCCGGGGATATCTAACCGCAGCACGCGTTCCGCCGTCTCAGGCGAAAGCTGGCGTTTGAGATAGACAAAGTCGCGACCTTCGGCGAATTTCTTTTTCAGCTCTTCCGGTTTCGCATCGATCAATTTAGCGAGTTTGTCGAATTGCTTAGACGAGATGTCCACTTCGCGTGGATTGGCGGCTACGGACTCCACTGGGCTGGAGATCGCCAAGGGTTCCCCATTGCGATCGGTGATCTTGCCGCGGTTGGCGTTCAGCGTGACCACGCGGCTATAGCGCGCCTCGCCTTTTGCCCGCAGAAAATTCTTGTTCACGCTTTGCAAATACACTGCGCGACCGACCAGCACCAGGAACCCAACCAACAATAGAATCAGAATCGTGCGCGCGCGCCACACCGGCAGCTTGACCGGCAGTTGTGACTTGGCGGAAGCGACAGCGGCGATCATGGCAGCGCAGCGCCAGATTTAATGGCGACTGGTGCGATCGGCACGACTTGAATCTTGGTTTGATCTGGTACGCGCATATGCAAACGTTCAATGGCGATTTTCTCAATGCGCGAATGCATCGACCAGGTGCTTTGTTCAAGCTGCAATTGGCCGAATTCGGTGTTCATCTGCTTGGCGAATTCCTGCTCGTGTTGCAATTCTGCATACAGCTTGCGCGCGCGATGCTGCGAGGTCACCACGCCCAGGGCGCACACGATGAGGATGCCCACCAACAGCAGATTCAGCTTGGTCACAGCGCCACCTCTGTGCGTTCCGCGATCCGCAGCACCGCGCTACGCGCACGCGGATTGACGCTACACTCAGCGGCGCTCGGCCGAATCGCTTTACCGATCAGCCTCATGCGCGGCTGCGGCAAATCGGCGGCTTTGATGGGAAATTTGGAGGGAAGCTGGTCTGGCTGCGCTTCGCTTTTCAGAAAGCGCTTCACGATGCGATCTTCGAGAGAGTGGAAACTAATCACCGCCATACGGCCTGCGGGGGTGAGTAGCGCCACACATTGCGGTAGCACTAACGACAGCTCCTCAAGCTCTTGATTGATGAAAATCCGTATAGCTTGAAAGGTACGCGTCGCCGGGTTTTGACCGGGCTCGTACGTAGGGATGACTTCTGCCACGATCTTGGAAAGCAATCGAGTGCTGTCGATTGGCCCTCCCGCGCGCGCCGCAACAATCGCTCTTGCAATCTGTTTAGCAAACCGTTCTTCGCCATAATTCGCTATTACCTCCGCAAGTTCTCGTTCTTCAACCGTGGCCAGCCATTGCGCGGCTGTCCTCCCCCTGGTGGTGTCCATGCGCATATCGAGCGGACCCGACATGCGAAAGCTGAATCCACGCGACGCCTCGTTCAACTGCGGCGACGACACCCCTAAATCCAGCAACACCCCATCCACTTTCACTACCCCCATCTCGCGCAACGCTGATTCCACTTGCGCAAATCCTTCATGTATCACTGTCAGCCGCGTATCCAGCATCGCCCGCGCCGTTTCAATCGCCGTTGGATCTTTATCGAATACGATCAAACGGCCTTGCTCACCCAATCGCGCCAGGATCGCCTGGCTATGTCCGCCGCGTCCGAAAGTGGCATCTACATATACGCCACCTGGTTTGACGTTTAGGGCGGCGACAGCTTCTACTAATAAGACCGGTACATGCTGTGAGCTCTCGCTCACAACGAGAAATTCCCCATCTCCGGCGGCAGCACTTGATCGCCTTGCGTGAGTGCCTCGTCCAACTGCGCGCGCCACCCGTCTTGGCTCCAGAGTTCGTAATGGCTGCCTTGCCCGACCAACATCACTTGTTTTTCCAACGTCGCGAATTCGCGCAGTACCGGCGAGACCAGCACCCGGCCCGCGTTATCCAGCTCGATATCCTCCGCAAAGCCGACCAGCAGGCGCTGCAACAGGCTCGCTTGCTTATCTAGGCTGGGGAACGACATGACTTTTTCTTGGATCGGTTCCCAAGCGGATTGGGGATAGAGCAGCAGGCAGCGATGGGGATGCGCGGTCAGCACCAGACGGCCGCCCGATTGCACGGTCAGCGCATCGCGATGCTTGGCAGGCACGGCAAGCCGCCCCTTCGCATCGAGATTTAGCGCTGTTGCGCCGCGAAACATGACACCCCTTTGAACCCCATCATTTTTCCCATCCTATTTTTCCCACTATGCCCCACTAATCACCACTATTTCCCACTATAGGACAATCAAATAGGGTGGTCAAGCAAAAAAGCCGGGTAAAACCTTAATTTTTACTAACGCGGACAAAGACTTACATGCGCGGTGTATGCGCTAACTTATTACCATTAAAAATATACGGATATCAAAACTAGTTGATATTAAACATTCGATTTAATCTATAACATATTGTTTATTAATATAATTATATATAATATGGCTAATTGAGGCAACGCAGTATAAAATTTATCTATTAATTCAATTGGATATGGAGTTACCCCAGAAAACGGGGGTAAGCGATTCACCAGGGGCGTTTCTTGGGAGGAAAGGGGGTATTTCTAAGAAACAGTACGCGCCGAATCAGTGCATTCAGTCCCTCAACGTGTCCAATGGGGTGCATGAATTCCGCAACCTCTCACAAAAAGGCCGCATTTCACTGGGTTCAAGGCATGGCACGCAGGTTGCTATAAGCAGAGATATGGTTACCTGCTTAAAAGTGATGGTCATCGATACCGATAGCGCGCGCCGCGCACAGCTCGTAACGAGCTTGCAGAACACCGGCTGCAGCGTCATCGAGCATGACGCCCTCACGCTGGAACTCGTCGCGCGCCTGGAAAGCGTGCGGCCCGACGTAATCGTGATTGATGCCGATGCGCCCGACCGCGACATGTTGGAACACCTATGCATGATCAGCCGCGATCAACCGCATCCGATTGTGCTGTTCACCGACGACGACGATACGGCGAGGATCAAACAGGCGCTCCGCGCCGGCGTGACATCGTATGTCGTGAAAGGCATCGATCCGGCGCGCATCAAGCCGATTCTGCAAGTCGCTATCGCCCGTTTCGAAGAACACCAAAGCCTGCGCCACGATCTTGCCGACGCGCAAAGCCAACTCGCTCAACGCAAATCAATCGAGCGTGCGAAGGGCATTGTGATGAAGCAGAAAGACATCGGCGAGGATGAGGCCTACCGCTTGCTACGCAAGCTGGCGATGGATCGCAATGCGAAGCTGGCCGATATCGCGGCGCAAATTGTGGACCTCGCCGAGGCCCTCGGTTAACGACCTGGCACGGTGTTTGCATAACAGTTATTAACGCTGTCCAACGACGGGCAGCCGCAGACCACGCAACGAGGCGTGGGGTTGCACAGGACAAAGGCGTCCATTTCGGTAGCTACGGCTGCGCGGAGTGGACGCCTATTTTTTTGACTCACT
>JADMJT010000024.1:62631-69217 GCA_018781585.1 Burkholderiales bacterium | reverse complement strand
TAGGCTTGGCGCGCGGAGAGGGCGACTTTGCGTTGCACCGCATCTAACTCTTGCCGCGCCTTTTCTTGATTCGCCACTGCCTCGCGCACTTTCGAGTTGGTGGCGCCACCTGCAAAAATCGGCAGATTCATTTGCAAGCCGATAGTTTTGGCATTCTGGTCGTAACCACTGCCGCCGCCTTGGATGGTGTCGCCATAGGTCGCGACCAAATCCAGCGTGGGTAAATGACCGCCACGCGCCTTGCGCACTTCTTCACTGGCGATGTCGAAAACGGCTTTTGCGATTTGGGTTTCAGGATTTTGCGCCAAGGCTTTTTCCACCCAGGCATCCATGCTGTTTGGCTCGGGAGAAACCAGGGGCACCTCGCCTTTTACGGTGACGAGTTCGTCCGGCTGGCGACCGATGATTTGTTGTAAGCCACGGCGTTTGATTTCCAGATCGTTTTGGGCGGCGATTTCTTGTGAGAGGGTCAGGTCAAAGCGAGCTTGCGCATCATGCGTGTCGGTGATGGTCGAGGTGCCGACTTCGAAATTGCGCTTGGCTTGGGCGAGCTGCTCCCCGATGGATTCCTGCTGCGCCTGCGCCAGCGTCACGTTGTATTGCGCGAGCAGCACATCGAAATAGGCTTGCGCCACGCGCACGACCAAGTCTTGCTGCGCGGTGGAATACTGGGCGTTGACCTGCTCCACCGAGGATTTGGCTTGGGCATAGGTGGCATAGTTTTGCGCGCGGTACAGCGGCTGATTCAGCGAGACCGAGTAGCCGTGGCTGTTGTATTTTCTTTCGCCGCTAGATAACAAGGTCGAGCTGCTGCGGGTTTGGGTATCGGTCTCATTATGCGTGGTGTTGGCCGACAAGTTGACCGAGGGCATGAACAAGGCGCGGGCTTGCGGCAGCTTTTCCTGGCCGGCGATTTGCGCCGATTTTGCGGCTTGGAAAGTCGCATCTTGGGTCAGCGCTTCCTGATAGACCTGCAACAGGTCGGTAGCGGCAAATAGCTGCGGGCTGAAGGCCAAGGCCACGAACAGCGGTATTTTTTTCATGCGGTATCCTCAATAAGTCTTCATCGTCGGATCAACCTGACGCGCCCAGCCGTCAACCCCGCCCGAAAGATTATACACATCGCTAAAACCTTGATGCTCCAGGAATTTTGCGACGTGATAACTGCGTACGCCATGGTGACAAATCACCACGGTCTCCGCTTCCTGGTTTAATTCGTCCCAGCGTTCTGACACTTCGCGCATGGGAATCCAATTCGACCCATCGATACGGCAATACTCGGTTTCCCAACCTTCGCGCACATCGAGCAGTACAGGCTTGGCACGCGTTGTATCGTTCAGCCATTCCCGCAATTCCGGCGGGCTAAGCTGCTTCATTTAGAAAACAAACTGTGCCGGCTGTAGTGCATTCTTCAGTGCCCGCACGTCAGTCTCGAACAAATCTTCGCTGTCGGTCACGCCGGGCTCGATCAAGCGCGTCAGCCGCGCCGCCATTGCTGGCGCTACGCCGATGAAGGCGAGCAGACGGCCACCCGGATTGAGTTGCGCGATAAATTCATCCGGCAGTAGCGGCAAGCTGCCGGTCACCACGATCACATCGTAGGGCGCATGCTTTTGCCAGCCGCGCGCAGCATCGCCGACATCCAAGGTCACGTTGCTAAAGTCATGCGCAGCAAGCTTTTGCGCCGCTGCCTGGCTTAACTCGGGGATGATCTCCGCGCTATGCACGTGTTTGGCCAGGCTGGCCAGTAACGCAGTCATGTAGCCGCTGCCGGTGCCGACTTCCAACACTTTGTCCGTCGGTTTGATATGGAGTTCCTGCACCAGGCGCGCCTCGACCTTGGGGCTCAGCATGGATTCGCCCTGGCCGAGCGGAATCTCCAAATCCATAAAGGCCATCGCGCGATACGCCTCGGGTACGTATTCTTCGCGCTTGACGCGCTGCAATAGGGTGAGCACGGTGTCGTCCAGCACATCCCAGGGGCGAATCTGCTGCTCGATCATATTGAAACGAACCTTCTCCAAATCCATCTTCATCTCCATCTTCTTCTCAGGGGTTTACCGCTGTTAGCCTTGCGATTATTCCATATTTCCCGTACCTTTACATACTTCGCTAGGGGTCCGCGCCGGTCATACGGCGGGGTGAGATAGACCCTCTGAACCTGTACGGGTCATGCCGTCGTAGGGAAGCGCGCTCCCCGCCGCTCCCTGCCGTTTTTGCTTTAAGGAGCGCACCATGAACGCAGCTATACCAAATCCCTCAAGTCAATTTACCGCCGCCACGGCCCACGTGGACGAAGCCGCCGTTAAACCCCTACCCAATTCGCGCAAGGTCTATGTGAAAGGCTCGCGCGCCGACATTCAAGTGCCGATGCGCGAAATCAGCCAGTCCGACACCCCCGCTACGCTCGGTGCGGAACCCAATCCACCGATCTACGTTTATGACTGCTCCGGCCCCTATACCGACCCGCTAGCGCAGATCGATATTCGCGAGGGGCTGGCCGCACTGCGCACCGGCTGGATCGATGAGCGCGGCGACACCGAAGCCTTGAGTGGACTCAGCTCCGAATACGGCTTGGCGCGCTTGCATGACGCTTCGCTCACCGCAATGCGCTTTCCCGGCCTGGTGCGTCAACCGCGTCGCGCCAAAGCAGGCAAAAATGTCACGCAGATGCACTACGCGCGCCAAGGCATCATTACCCCGGAGATGGAATACATCGCCATCCGCGAAAATCTGCGCCGTCGTGAATATATCGAATCGCTCAAAGCCGCCGGTCCCACCGGACTGAAGATGGCCGAGCTGCTGGGTCGCCAGCATCGCGGGCACAATTACGGCGCGGCGTTGCCCGAAGAAATCACACCGGAATTCGTGCGCGATGAAGTGGCGCGCGGCCGTGCCATTATCCCCGCCAATATTAATCACCCGGAAACCGAGCCGATGATTATCGGCCGCAATTTTTTGGTGAAAATAAACGCCAACATCGGCAACTCCGCGCTCGGCTCCTCGATCCAGGAAGAAGTAGAGAAAATGACCTGGGCTATCCGCTGGGGCGGCGACACGGTAATGGATCTTTCCACCGGTAAGAACATTCACGAAACGCGCGAATGGATTATCCGCAACTCGCCCGTACCGATCGGCACCGTGCCGATTTATCAGGCGCTGGAGAAAGTCGATGGCAAAGCGGAGAACCTGACTTGGGAAATGTTCCGCGACACACTGATCGAGCAGGCCGAACAAGGCGTGGACTATTTCACCATCCACGCCGGGGTGCGGCTGGCGCATGTGCCGCTAACGGCGAAGCGCATGACCGGCATCGTCTCGCGCGGCGGCTCCATCATGGCCAAGTGGTGTTTGGCGCACCACAAGGAAAGTTTCCTCTACACGCATTTCGAGGATATTTGCGAAATCATGAAGGCCTACGATGTGAGCTTCTCTCTCGGCGATGGCCTGCGCCCCGGCAGCATTTACGACGCGAACGACGAAGCGCAACTGGCCGAACTCAAGACCTTAGGCGAGCTTACCCAAATCGCATGGAAGCACGATGTGCAAACCATGATCGAAGGTCCCGGCCACGTTCCGATGCAACTGATCAAAGAGAACATGGATTTGCAATTGAATTGGTGCGACGAAGCGCCGTTTTATACCTTGGGGCCGCTCACCACCGATATCGCCCCCGGCTACGACCACATCACGTCCGCGATCGGCGCGGCGCAAATCGGCTGGTATGGCACCGCCATGCTGTGCTACGTCACGCCCAAGGAGCATCTGGGCCTGCCGGACAAGGACGACGTGAAAGTGGGCATCATGGCCTACAAAATCGCCGCCCACGCCGCCGACTTGGCGAAGGGCCACCCCGGCGCGCAAATTCGCGACAATGCACTGTCCAAAGCGCGCTTCGAATTCCGCTGGGAAGACCAATTCAACCTCGGCCTCGACCCGGACAAGGCACGAGAATTCCACGACGAAACCCTGCCCAAAGACTCGGCCAAAGTCGCGCACTTCTGCTCCATGTGCGGGCCGCATTTCTGCTCCATGAAAATCACGCAGGATGTGCGTGAATACGCCGCCAAGGAAGGGCTCTCGGAACAAGAAGCGCTTAAGCAGGGCCTGGAAGTAAAAGCAGTGGAGTTCGTGAAGCAGGGCGCGGAAATTTATAGGAAGGCCTGAGCGACGGATGTCGATCTTGTGATTAATCCTGAGCAGGTCGAGGCGCGAAAAGCGGTAAGTGCGCTGCTAGGGCTCGGCCTGAAGGCCCGCTTGCCGGTTGACTCCATGCAGTTTGCCAACGCCGAAATCAGGGCGGAGTGGGAGAAGCACATGCCGGTATTCTCATTCTACGATCCCGCCAATCCCCTGCGGATTGTCGATCTGTTCGTACATAAACCGATCCCCTTCAAGGAGCTCTCCCAGCGCGCCGTAACCATGAACATCGACGGCACACCCATCCCCGTGTGCGACATTGCCGACCTGATCGAACTCAAGCGCTGCGCGTCCGCGTGACTTGAACGACATTGCGCATCTCCAAGAATTGCTCCACATAAGGCTACGCAATGAGTAAAACATCTACGCAATCCATACAAATCCCTCTTCTGGCTGAAGAGGAGAAGGCACAGCTCCGTGGGCTCAGGCCACGCCCTCGCAACGGCTGGCGTGGCTTGAGGAAACCCTAAAGCTTGCCGCGAGCGCCAAGGCGGGCGCGATGATCTACAGCAAGGCGTAACTCAGCCACTGTTCATTTTCCTGTTTCTTCTCACAGGAGCACGCAAACATGTTCGCATTATCGAAGCAGACCTCGGCCGATAACCTCCATCTAAACGCCACGCTAGAAGGCAATTCGCACCGCGGTCTTGCTGCACAAAGCCAGTTGCCCGGATGTGCCGGATTTTTACGCCCACAAGGTGGTGAAATGGCGCTGGATTATCTATCCCTGGGCGGTGATAGAAGACCTCACGGCCTTCCTGCAGGAGGCGAAGCAACCGATCAAGAATGTGGCAGCCTTCGCCAAACGGCTGCAAGAGCAACATGGCCTGCACATGCCCAAATCCACGTTGCAAGACGCGCTTGATCTCTCCAGGAAAGCCCCGCACCAACACCCATAAACGACCTGCCCTGGAGCTATGAGCTGGACAAGAAAAGGGCCCCATTTGGGGCCCTTTTTTCATTTCTAGCGCTGTTCTATCGCGCCGTTATTCTTTACCCAGGGCGAAAGTCTTCACTGCGTGGTCGAACGTCCCTTTGTCGATTTTGCCCTTGGGCCCGGACAGTACGACCATGTATTGGCGGCCGTCTTTCAAATACTGCGCGGTGTGTTTCTCGAACTCTTTGTCGCCGTCTTTCCAGGTGGTCATGAGGTAATTGCCCGGCTCACCGGCGATGGTGATGGTCTCCGCTTTGGCAACGGTGTGACCTTTGCCTTCATAGCGCTTGTCTTCCGTGCCGACGCGCCATTTTTTAAAATCTTCCAGCGTGAACGTCGCGGGCTGCACCTTGCGCAGATACACGCCCTCTAGCGTCGCGCCGCTCTTGGCATCCTTGAAGAAAAGCATCAATAGCCGGTCGTCGAGATCCTTGTAGCCCGGCTGCCAATTTTGCGGCACTTCCATTTCGAATCGGGTTCCGTGCAATTTCACCGCATCGGCGGAATACGCCGGCAACGCGACAGCCAAGGCCAGCAAACTCATTCCCGCAAGCAACGATTTAGTACGCAGCATTTTTGTCCTCCTCCATTGTTAATTGAATAACCTCAGCCTCGAAGCATCACTGTCTTTCCGAGGGCAATCCGTATAATAGTCTTTTTTGCCTACCCGGATTTCTTCATGGATTTCATCTTGCTGCTTAAAGCGCTGGTGCTCGGCATCGTCGAGGGCGTCACCGAATTCTTGCCGATTTCTTCCACCGGCCATTTGATCGTCGTGGGGGACTTGCTTAATTACAATGATGCGCAAAGCAAGGTGTTCAAAATCGTGATTCAGTTCGCGGCGATTCTGGCTGTGTGCTGGGATTTTCGGGAGCGCATCGGTAAGGTCATCGGTGGCTTGCGCGTTGATCCGGTGCAACAGCGTTTTGCGACGCTGATTTTTGTGGGCTTTCTACCCGCGCTGGTGCTGGGCTTTTTATTCCACAGCACGATCAAGTCTTATCTATTCAATCCCATCACGGTGGCGGTCGCGCTGATCGCCGGCGGGATATTGATTCTCTATATCGAGAAGCGCGCCTATCAACCGCGCTTCGAAAAAGTGGAAGATATGTCTTGGCGCACAGCACTGTCGGTTGGGTTCGCGCAATCCATCGCGATGTTCCCTGGCGTCTCGCGCGCCGGCGCCACCATTATGGGCGGCTTGATTTTCGGCCTGTCGCGCAAGACGGCGACGGAGTTTTCATTCTTTCTTGCCATCCCCACCATGACGGCTGCGACCGTCTACGATGTGTACAAAAATTGGGCGCTGCTGCGCATGGATGATCTGCCCGTATTCGCCGTTGGTTTTGTGGCCGCCTTCATCGCCGCGATGCTAACGGTAAAGGGGTTGCTGAAATTTGTCTCCAGCCACACCTTCGTTCCCTTCGCCTGGTATCGCATTGTGTTCGG
>JADMJT010000024.1:0-62531 GCA_018781585.1 Burkholderiales bacterium | reverse complement strand
AATTTGTCTCCAGCCACACCTTCGTTCCCTTCGCCTGGTATCGCATTGTGTTCGGTGGGGTAGTGCTCGTCACTTACTACTTGGGGATTGTGGATTGGTCGCACCCTTAAGGCAGGATTCAGGAATCAGGATTCGGGGAAAACCTTCAGTCGGCAGGCGCGGCCTATCAGGCTGCACCAACTCCGGGGTTCCCTGAATCCCGAATCCTGACGCCCGGCCGTCAGGCCGTAACGCCTTGCTGCACAAAATGCGCGATATGCGAAAGCAGCTCATCTTCTTGGTAAGGTTTACCCAGATAGACGTTGACCCCGAGTTCGCGCGCGTAGTTGCGGTGTTTCTCGGCGGTGCGCGAGGTAATCATAATAATGGGGATGCCTGCGGTATCGGCGTCGCCGCGCACGTTTTTGGTCAGCTCGAAACCATCCATGCGCGGCATTTCAATGTCCACCAACATTACCGCCGGGCGGTATTCTTGTAGTTGCTGCAGCGCGTCCACGCCGTCTTTGGCGGTCACCACTTGGTAACCCTCTTTCGACAGCAGGCGGCCGGTAATTTTGCGCACGGTGAGTGAATCGTCCACCACCATGATGATCGGCGCCGTGACCAGCTCTTCCCGTTTAACGGCGATGGTGGGCTGCCCTGCTGCGGCATGCGGCGTCTCGCGGTGCGCGAGTTGCACCGGGTTGATGATGAGCATGATTTCGCCGTTACCCAGCACCGTGGCGCCGGAAATGCCGGAGACACGCGCCAATTGCGGCCCGATGTTTTTAACCACCACCTCTTGATTACCCTGCAACGCATCGACATGCACCGCCACGCGGTGCGTACCGCTGCGCAGCAGGATCACGGAGGAATAAGACTTGGCCTCCGGAGCGGCCTCCAGGTTGCCCAGCAAGCGCGGCAAATAATACAGCGGGTAGGTGTTGCCTAACCAATCGACTTGTCCGGCCTGATAGATCTCGGCCAGCTTGGCGGGTTTCACTTCCTGCACTTGCTCTACCATCGAGGATGGCAGCGCGAATTGGTTTTCCCCTGCACTCACTGTCACCACCTGGGTCACTGCCAAGGTGAGCGGCAAATAAATGGTAAAGGTCGTGCCCTGACCTTTGTCGGAATCCACTTCGATCCGACCGCCGAGACTGGCGATTTCATTGCGCACGACGTCCATGCCGACGCCGCGGCCCGATACCTGTGTGACTTCGGATGCGGTAGAAAAACCCGCTTGAAAAATCAATTCGGTTAGTTTTGCGGCGGGGATGTCATCATTCGCGCCGATCAATCCCTGCTCCACCGCCTTCGCGCGCACGCGATCGAGATCGATGCCGCCGCCATCGTCACGTATGATTAGCGCCACCTCGTTGCCTTCTTGGCGCGCCCGAAGCACGATGCCGCCGATTTCAGCCTTGCCCGCGATTTCACGGTCGTGGTCGGTTTCGATACCGTGCGCCACGGCATTGCGCAACAGATGCTCGAAGGGCGCAGTCATTTTTTCCAGCACCGAGCGATCGAGCTCAACACTCTCGCCTTCGATTTTAAGCGCGGCCTTTTTGCCCACGTCTTTTGCCGTCTGGCGCACGATGCGGTGTAGCCGCTCGGTGATGTTTGACAAGGGCACCATGCGAATCCGCATCAAGCCTTGCTGCAATTCGCGATTGAGCCGGCCTTGCGCGATCAAGGCCGCTTCGGCTTCATCCAGGTTTTTTAATAAGGTCTGTTGCACCGTGGCAACGTCGTTTACGCTCTCCGCCATCATCCGCGTGATTTCCTGCAAGCGGGTAAAACGGTCGAATTCGAGCGGATCAAATTGCGTTTCCTGCGCCGCCGATATACGCGACTGCATTTGCGACTCGGCCTGAATCTCCACTTCACGCAATTGATTGCGCAGGCGGATCACGTTTTCGGTCAAGTCTTTGAGCGATTGCTTGAAGTGCAACATCTCACCTTCGATGCGCGAGCGCGTGATACTCACCTCGCCCGCTTCATTCACCAGGCGATCCACGGTATCGGCGCGTACGCGCAACACGGCGCGCGCAGCGGCCTGCTCCATCTCGGCCAGGATGTCGGCTTGTGGCAAGGTGGCTTGGGCTTGCATACCCAGCACCACGGGCGCAACCGGCGCGATCGCTTCGACGCTCTCGCCCTTGATCAATGCCTCGTGCAAATCGCCGACCGCATCGAAATAATTATCCAGATCATCGAACAATTCGTTGGCTGGCGCTCCGCCATCCACCATGGTCTCGACGCGCGTCTCCATGTGGTGGGTGAATTCACCTAAGCGCATGGCGCCCGCCATGCGTGCAGAGCCCTTGAGTGTATGCAGCGCGCGCTGTAACGCTTGTGAGGCATCGGTTTGCGTCGGCTTATCACGCCAGGCGCGCAACTGGGTTCCGATGAACGGCATCAATTCCTGCGCCTCTTCCAAAAATACGGGCAGGAGTTGTTCGTCCACGTCGTCTTTAATGTTGCTGTCGATTTCGATCGCGTCGGGTTTTTCTCGCATCGGTACGACCCTCAAGTTGGGTTGGGGCGGCGCGGCTTGCGCGTGCGCCGGGAAGGAAATGACCTCGCTCGCCGGCGGTGCGGCAGGTGCGGCTGCAACCGGTTCTTCGATTGTCGGTTCGGCTTCAGGCGGCGCCATTAGGGCTTCCAATTCTGCCTGCTCGTCCTGTTCGCGCGCCTTGCGGGCATCGGTCACCATTTGCTTGAGGTAGTCGACCAAAAAGTCGGCTGCCTGCGGCGCTTCGCGGCTTTGAATCGCGGTCAACATGCCTTTCAGGCTCACCACCGCGTCTTGCATCACTTGCAACGCGTGTGCATTCAAAGTGCGCGGATTATGCAACACATCCATCAGCCACTGCTCTAATGCGTGTGCCAAGTCGGCAGTTAAGGTAAAGCCGACGGTGCTGGAGATCCCAGCCAGGGTGTGCGCTGCGCGCATATAGTCGTACGCGACGGGGTGTGCCGGATTCGTCTGAATCTGGGCAAGCCCAGCATCTAAACTAGCGACGTGGGTCGCCGCTTCGTCCAAGAAAAGTTGGTATAGCCCCGCGCTAATGCTGCTGCTGCCGATTTGGATATCTTCCGGCTCGTCAGAAATTTCTGGGGGGGCGGGGAGTTCATCAATTGCGGCCGAAGTTGTTTCGATCGCTTCGAGTTCAATTGACTCAGATTCGGGTTCGAGCGCAACGTCCGTTTCGGGCATTGGCTCAACAGCCGCTTCGGGCTCTACCAGCTCTAAGAAAAAGGCTTCTTCTGTAGGCGCTTCTAGGGTGATTTCCGTTTCCGCGGGTACTTCTAGTGCGGGTGCGGAAATTTCGATCGTGGTGTCAAGCGCCGGCTCGATAGCGGCCTGACGTGAGGCGATTAAGGCCTCGCGCCGGGCCGACAAATCAAAAGGGCCGGAGGGGTCCTCCCGCAGGGACGCTGCCGTAGCGAGAAGGTCGGTGGCATTCACTTCCACCGTGCCGTCACGATTTAAAATTTCGACCCAGCCCGCAAATGCATCATGCGCCTGCTGAATCATGTCGAGCAATTCCGGTGTGGCGTCTTTTTCCTCTTCCAGCCAACGATTCATGGTTTGCTCGATACCCCACGCCACTTCGCCCAAATCTTTCAGGCCCACCATGCGGCCGGAACCTTTTAGGGTATGGAAGCCACGACGGATCGTGATCAGCGCTTCATGATCATGAGGCCGGCGACGCATAATGCCAAGATGCTCGCGCACGGTGGCGAGCACTTCCGCAGCCTCTTCAAGATAGGTTTCCAGTAACTCGCGGTCGACGACTTCCTTGCTGGCTTCGATCAAACGCGCGGTTTCCGCCGAGGGCGCGACCGCCGCCACCTTGGGCGCGGTCAACGCCGCAACTGCTGTGCCCACTGCAGCGGAGGGCGCTTCGCCCGCTTGCTCCAAGGCGGACAGCGCTTTGGCGGCACGCTCCTTCAACGTTCCATCGTCGATCAGATCGGCGTCTTGCGCCAGCGTTGAGAGTTGATTGCGCAATTCACTACGATGCTCCGCCGTGGGTGCGTTACTCCAAACGTCAAACAAGGCTTGCGCGTGGCGCTTCTGCTCTTCGATGCCTGACTCGACACTAACCGTGGGACGCTCGAGCGGCGCGGGTGCCGCTTCCATCACCTCGGCCACTTCGATCTCATCACTGTCACGCACTTCGCTGTTTTTGATGCCCGGGAAAGTTTTGATCACCGGCGCGATGATATTGAAAGCGTCGTTGCGGCCATGCTGTACCGCTTCGATATAGAAGCCGAGGCTGCTCAACCCTTCTGCCACCAATTCCAGATCGCGCTGCTCAGGCTGATAATTCGCGTCGGTAAATTTGTCGATAATGCGTTGACAGGCATTCAACAAATCAGCCGCACGCTCCAATTCCAGAATCTGCAATGCGCCAAAAACTTGCCGGATATAGGAGGTAAGCCCCGGGATATCTGCGCGCTTGGTGTGATCGCGGAAAAAGGCGTCGAGCACTTGCTCGATGTGGCGCAGATTGGTTTGGATCTCGGTGCCGACTTGATTGAGCAACAGCTTTTCTTGCGCCTTGCGCGAAATTTCGTCGAGCAGCGGCACTTGTTCGATATCGTCGGTGGATTGGCCGAGCAGGCTGGCCTGCAAACGGCGACCTTGCACCTCGGCTTGGCGCGCGAATTCGGGGGTGAGCCGCGCATACGTTTCCACCGCATTCTCGGTGAGCATCAACGCCGTGGCCATTTCCATCGACACCATTTCCGACACTTCACCACTCGCCGCCAATTCATCCGCACCACTGGCGATTTTTTCGACCAACCCGGTCAAGGGCTCAAAGCCCAGCGCTTGGCTTTTGCTCAGCGCGCGCCGAGTATGGTCCTGGAAAATTTTGAGGATGTCTTTGTTGCCGGCGCTGAACTTGAGCCACGCTTCTTTCGCCGCGCTTACCAAATCGGCCAGTTCGCGCAGAATGGGTTTGGCTTTCTCCAGCGCCAGATCGGCGGGCGCGGATGAGACGAGCTCCGGCGGCAAATAGCTTTCTAGTTCAAACGCCTGTTTGACGCTCGCTAAGCGTGGCGTGGCGGATTTGGCGCTGGCCACGTAATACAGGACATCGCGATTGAGCTTCTCCGCCACTTTGGTGGAGTTTTCCGCGAGGCGGCGGATTTGTTGATCGATGCGGCCGCACAGACTTTTGACATTGAAATTGGCTGGCAGGCCCCCTTCGAGCAAACCCTCTACGAATGCCGCCGCACTCCAAACAAAGGTGCGCGCGGCAGGTTGGGTTTGGCTCGATTCGATCGCCGCTAAGGCATCGCGCATCGCGGCGAGTCCGGCACGATCATTTGGGTTGCGCAAGTAACCGAGCAAGCCTTTTTGATATTGGGTACGCAAGTTCCGCACATAGCGGGGCCGCTCTGCTTCCGCCACGGGAGGCGGGGCATCGGATTTTGGTGCGCGCACGGCAAGATCAGGGAAAAACAGATCGCTCTCCGACACGCGTTCGACCTTGCGTGCGGCCAGCAATTGGTTGAAAGCAGCGGAAAGCTTCAGCGGCACATCCGGCGCACCGCCCATCAACTCATCCAAATATTTCGAGATGGTGTTGAACCCTTGATCGAGTAGATCGAGCGTATCGGCGGTGGGCTCGACTTCGCGCGCTTCGAGCGCGGCCATGAAGCGTTCCACTTCTTCCGCAAAGCGCGCCAGGCCATCCAAGCCCACCATCTGAATCGCACCCTTGACCTGATGCAGATGAGGCTGTGCGAAACGCAAGGGCGTGGTGTCTTCGATATTCGCTGCGAAGTGGGCGAGCTGCTCTTTAGCCTTGTGCAAGGCCGTGTCGATCTCCCCTTTGACCCAGGTCAGGGGACCAATGTCGAATTCGGTCAGGCTCATGGTTTAGGACAGTTTGAAGCCGGCCACTGAGCCCTTCAGATCCGCCGCCAGGTTGGCGAGCTGGCCGATGGACACGGCAGTGCGCTTCGTACCCTCTGTGGTTTGAGTAGTAATGTTTTGAATGTCTTGCATGTTTTTTGCCACGGTTTGCGCCACTTCGGTTTGCGCTAGCGTAGTTTCAGAGATGCTATGAATCAGGCCCGCAAGTTCTTGCGACACGCGGCCGATCTCGGATAGCGCCTGGCCTGCGGCGTCGGACAGTTTCGCGCCCTCGACCACACCCTGGGTACTTTTTTCCATAGCAGCCACGGCATCGTGCGTGTCCGTTTGAATGGTTTTCACGATCGCGCCGATCTGTTTGGTTGCCTCACCGCTTCGTTCTGCCAGACGCTGCACCTCTTCCGCCACCACTGTAAACCCGCGACCCGCTTCACCCGCCGACGCCGCTTGAATTGCCGCGTTCAAGGCCAGAATGTTGGTCTGCTCGGTAATGTCTGAAATCAGCTCCACAATCTCGGAAATTTCTTGCGAGGATTCGCCCAGTCGCTTGATGCGTTTCGCGGTCTCTTGGATCTGCTCGCGAATCTCGTTCATACCGGAGATGGAGTCTTGCACCGCCGACTGGCCTTTTTCTGCCGCGTCCAGCGAAATCTGCGCCACACGCGCGGATTCGACCGCTGTTGCCGACACCTCGTTAATCGATCCCGCCATTTTCAACACCGAAGCCGAGGTTTCTTCAATCTCTTTCGATTGACGTTGCGCGGCGTCGAGAAGTTGCGCGGTAATTGCCTGCGCTTGCTGCGAGGCGGTGGTCACCTGCTCGGTCGCTTTATTGATCTCCGCCACCAAGATGCGCAGCTCGTCAATCGTGTAGTTGATGGAGTCCGCAATGGCGCCGGTAATGTCTTCAGTCACCGAAGCTTTCACCGTCAAATCGCCTTCCGCCAAATCGCCCATTTCGTTCAAGAGCCGCAGAATCGCTTCCTGGTTGCGCTTGTTTTCTTCTTCACTGCGTACTGCGCGTTGGCGCGCGTCATTAATGAATGACCACGCCAGCAACACCGCGCTCACCAGGGCTAGGAAACCGAACACCACGGCGAACCAGCCGCTGAACGCGCCGAGTTTTTCATAATTATCGGTCAGCTTCTGGGTGCCCGTCAGCATGGGATCGGATGCATCGAAAATTGCGCGGCTGGCGGCCTTGGCGTTCACCAGGTTTTGCATGTTTTGCAGAATGTCGTTCACGTTGGTGTCGAATGCTTTGAACACGCCGCTCAGCTCACTGAGCTTTTCCTGGATGTCCGCGTCTTTCACGGCAGTCAGTCGCAAGTCCTCGCTACCGACGATGAGGCCGTTCAGGGTGTCGCGGAAAGCACTGGCGTCCTTACCCAGCAAGAATGCAACTTCGGGATCGATCACATCGGAAGAGAGCAGGTTGTTGGCGTTCTTCGCCATGCGCTGCGTCAGCATCACTTGGTCGGACGCGATGGACACGTCGCGCTGCGGAATGCCGGCTTGCACCATGAGCGCGACGACTTGCTGTGACAGTTCCAGCATTTGCACGTTGGCTGCGTTGATCGCCGCTACGCTTTGGTTCAATTTTTCCAAACTTTGCTGTTGGGTCAAAATCGAGGCGGTTTCTTTCGACATCTTGCCCCATTGCTTATTGAGGTCACTCAAAATCGCTTGCGCAGAAGACGGCGAGTCACTGGTGAGGCGTTTCAAGTTGGTGTCAAATTTTGTTTTGCCGTCCCTCAGCTGTTTGAAGGCCTCTTTGTTACCCAACACCGCCTGCTGTGAGCCTTTTGCGATGCGTTGTGACAACATCTGCATCTCCGTCGCGGTCCCCACAAAATCCGCCTTGAGGTTTACTTGGTAGTTGCTGTAGCCCATTAAGGAGCCGGTCAAGATCACGCAAACCAAGGTGGCAATCGCGGTGTAGGCGATTTGCTTTTCCGGCGGCAAGTTGCCGATCAGGGGGATTTGCGCCGCATCTTTGCCGGATAGCTTGCGCAGCCCATGCATGATGAGCGTGGTATGCAGCACGCCGGTGCTGCCGGTACTCTTCGATTTTTTGTCTTTCTTCGGGAGCTTGAAGAATGCCATGGTCTTCTCCGTTCCTAGCCTTTAGGCTGTTTACTTTTGCGAGTGATACAGGCGCGGTTAGGCGCCCACATTCAAAAAATCGGGGTGGCCGATCAACCCCGCCATATTGAGCTCTTTCCAAATATTGCCATCATTATCGATGTACTCGGCGGCGATCCACGGCGGCAAATTGCTCGAATCGCCAGTCTGAAATTGTTCCGGGTTTTTCAGCCCCAGCATGTGATGCACGATGATGCCTGCGTTGACGTGATACTTACCGTTTGCCAGCAACAGCCGGCTATCGACGTTGGCTAGAGTCGGCTCGCCGCCCAGGAAATCAGAAAAATCCACCGCGCTATACAGCACGCCCCGCACATTCGCCACGCCAGCGAACCAGCGCCGGGTCAACGGCACCTTCAGCAAGGGCGGTAGTGGCGTCACCTCGCCCACATCGGGCAAATTCACTAGCCATTTTTCTTGCCCTACTTGCACGCCCATTTTGGAGGCGGCCTGCTTGGCCGCGCCGGATTGCGCTTCCTTAAGACGGGCGACTACACCCTCTTGAAATGCTCGCAGGCTGACTTTTTTGGCCATTACACGTCGTTCGTTTAACTTAACCTAATGCGGCGATTTTTCGCAGCAAATCGTCTTTGTTAACGGGCTTGACCACGTAATCGCGGGCGCCTTGGCGCATGCCCCACACTTTGTCGGTTTCCTGGCCCTTGGAGGTGCACATGATGACCGGGATGTTCTTCGTCTCTTCGGCCTTGGTAATCGCGCGGGTGGCTTGGAAGCCATTCAAGCCTGGCATTACCACATCCATGAGAATCAGATCCGGCTTGAGTTGTTTAGCCTTTTCCATGGCCTCTTCACCGCTCTCCGCCATCACGACTTGATAGCCTTGTTTGGTGAGCAACTCACCTAAGAAGTGGCGTTCGGTGGGTGAATCGTCCACCACCATGATTTTGCTAATAGGCATTATTCGAATTCTCCAAATCAATTACGCTGCTTTGCGGGTGAGCACATGCTTTTTCACCGCTTGCAACAAGCTTTCTTTAGTAAATGGCTTGGTCAGGTATTCATCTGACCCCACCATGCGTCCGCGCACGCGGTCGAACAGACCATCTTTGCTCGATAGCATAATGACGGGCGTTTCCCGAAAGCGCTGGTTTTTCTTGATCAACATGCAGGTCTGGTAGCCGTCCAAGCGCGGCATCATGATATCGACAAAAATCACGTCCGGCTGGTGATCCGTAATTTTGGACATGGCATCGAATCCATCCTCCGCCAAAATGACCTCGCATCCCGATTGCACGAGAAATATTTCGGCGCTACGGCGAATGGTATTGCTATCGTCGATCACCATGACCTTAATGCCCGCTAGATTGTTTTGCTCCGACACGTCACCTCCACGCCATACCTGTCTGGCCGTTCTGAACCCCGGCCTTTCCGGTATTGTAAAATAAAATCAATAAAGGTAAAGGTTATTTCTCAGAAACTACCCGAAGTTTCGCGCCTAACCTTCAGGCTTTCGAGCGTTTGCCCTAAACACAGTGGCAATATTCATGCCAATAGCACATAGGGCGCGAAATTCGCTTCGAATCTAGAATATCGGCTGTTTGTCGGAAATCTTAATAAGGGGTGTCGGTAGAGTAATCACTCTTTCCCGTCGGAGGCGCTGAAGTTTCAACGCCCCAACAAGATTGTGATGTCTAGATTTCGATCAGCTCGAAATCTTCCTTGCGCGCGCCACAATCCGGACAGGTCCAGTTGGGCGGAACATCTTCCCAGCGCGTGCCGGGGCCGATTCCTTCTGTCGGCAGGCCTTTCTCTTCTTCGTAGATAAAGCCGCAAATCAAGCACATATAGGTTTTCATGGGAAGCCGGGGGGGTTTGGTTTAAAATTGCATTTTACCTGCGCAGACCGGCCTAAAGCCAATCCGGCGTCACCAAGCACTCAAATCCCATGGCCGACACCCCCCCTATTGTTCTCACTTTCGCTGCCAGCGACCCGTCCGGCGGCGCAGGCATTCAAGCTGATTTGCTGACCATCGCCGCCATGGGATGCCACCCCTTGTCCGTCATCACCGCGATCACGGTGCAAGACAGCTTGGGCGTGGACGACATCTTCGTGCTGGACGCGGAGTGGGTCGCCGATCAGGCGCGCGCGGTGCTGGAAGATATGCCGGTGGCCGCGTTTAAAATCGGAATGTTGGGCAGCGTGGAGACGATTGCGGCGATTGCGGCGATCGTGTCCGATTACCCCGATATTCCGCTGATACTAGACCCGGTGTTGTCCTCCGGGCGGGGGGATGAGTTGGCCTCCGAAAACATGATTGCGGCGCTCAGCGACATGCTGATCCCGCAGACCACGCTGCTAACGCCGAATAGCCTGGAAGCTCGGCGCTTGGCGCAAGACGAGGGCAATGAGGAAGACGAGCCCAGCCTGGAGGAATGCGCATCGCGCCTGGTCGGCTTGGGCTGTGAATTTGTGTTGATTACCGGGACGCACGAAAACACGCCGCAAGTGGTGAACACCCTGTACGGTATCGATGGCGTGCTGGCGAGCAATCTCTGGCCGCGGCTGCCGGGCAGTTACCATGGATCGGGGTGCACGCTGGCTTCCGCTATCGCCGCTTCTATCGCGCATGGGCTCGACATCTTTGACGCGACCAAGGATGCGCAGGATTTTACCTGGCATGCTTTGCAAGCAGGCTTCCGCCCCGGCATGGGGCAATACATTCCCGATCGCCTATTTTGGGCGCGCGACTCTGATGAAGCCGGCCATTAAAGGGCTCTACGCCATCACGCCGGAAACCGGGGATACCGCGCAATTACTCGACAAAACGCGGGCCGCCTTGGCGGGCGGCGCGCAATGGGTGCAATACCGCAGCAAATCCGCCGATGTCGCCCTGAAGCACGAACAGGCGACCGAGTTGCTGGAACTTTGCCGCGACTTTCATGCACCGCTAATCGTGAACGATGATGTGCGCTTGGCCGCCCTCATCGAGGCCGATGGCGTGCATGTGGGCGAAGACGACGCGCGTTTAATCGAAGCGCGCATTAATCTGGGGCCAGACAAAATCATCGGTGTGTCGTGCTATCAAGATCTCGCACGGGCGTTGCGATTCGAAGCCGAAGGCGCGGATTATGTCGCATTCGGCAGCTTCTATCCCTCGGCCACCAAACCTGGGGCGCGGCCCTGTCCCTTGAGTTTGCTGGTTGAGGCAAAAACCCAATTGCACCTGCCGGTCGTGGCGATCGGCGGCATCACCCTAGCGAATGCGCAATCTTTGATTGACGCCGGTGCAGATGCAATTGCGGTGATTTCCGCGCTGTTTGATACGCCGAATGTCGAAGCGTGCGCCCAAGCATTTTCTAGCCTATTTGCAACACGTCATTAAGAAAGAACTGGTATGACTCGTAACGAAACGCTGTTCCAACGCTCGCAACAACTCATCCCTGGCGGGGTAAATTCGCCCGTGCGCGCCTTCCGCTCAGTCGGCGGTACGCCGTGTTTCATCAAGCGTGGGCTCGGGCCGCATGTTTGGGACGAGGATGATAAACGCTATGTCGATTACGTCGGCTCCTGGGGACCGATGATCGCCGGGCACGCCCACCCGGAGGTGGTGCGCGCCGTGCAAGAAGCTGCCGAGTTGGGCCTGTCATTCGGTGCGCCCACCGCGCGCGAATTGGAGATGGCCGAGCTATTGATAAAGCTGGTGCCGAGCATGGAAGAAGTGCGCTTGGTGTCCTCCGGCACCGAAGCCACCATGAGCGCGATTCGTCTCGCGCGCGGCTACACCGGCCGTAGTCGCATCGTAAAATTTGAAGGGTGCTATCACGGTCACGCCGATGCCTTGTTGGTAAAGGCGGGCTCCGGCGCGTTGACTTTCGGCCAACCTAGTTCCGCCGGCGTGCCGCCCGAAGTGGCGGCGCATACGCTCACACTTTCCTACAACGACAGTGCGAGTGTGGAACAACTCTTCTCCCAAATTGGCAGCGACATTGCGGCGGTGATCGTCGAGCCGGTGGCCGGCAATATGAATTTGATCGCGCCCCTGCCCGGCTTCTTGGAAACCCTGCGCGTACAATGCACGAAGTACGGTGCGGTCTTGATTTTCGATGAGGTGATGACGGGGTTTCGCGTCGGTTTGCAAAGCGCACAAGGCCTCTACCACATCGACCCCGACCTCACCACGCTGGGGAAAATTATCGGCGGCGGCCTGCCAGTCGGCGCATTTGGCGGCAAGCGTGCCATCATGGAAAAGCTCGCACCGAATGGCCCGGTGTATCAAGCCGGCACGCTCTCCGGCAACCCGGTTGCGGTAGCGGCGGGCATGGCCACGTTGAAACAGGTGCAGCAGCCGGGCTTCTACGCGCAATTGACTGCGCGCACCAAAGCCTTTGTGGAAGGCTTAAGTGTTGCCGCCAAGAAAGAAGGCATCGCCTTCTGCGCCCAATCCGTCGGCGGCATGTTCGGCCTGTACTTCAGTGCCACGCCGCCCACCAGCTACGCCGAAGTCATGCAGTGCGATAAAGAGGCGTTCAACCGCTTCTTCCACGCCATGCTGGATGAGGGCGTGTATCTCGCACCCTCGGCGTATGAAGCGGGTTTTGTTTCCAGCGCGCACACCGAAGCGGAGATTCAATTCACGCTGGATGCGGCAGCGCGCGTCTTCGCGAGTATGCGCGCCCAATAAAAAAGGGAGGCGATGCCTCCCTTTTTTCTCCTACTGTGGGGTTTGGCTTATTTCAGGCCAGACACGTAATTCGCTACCGCCTGCATTTCCTGATCGGACATTTTGTTGGCGATGGTGCGCATCATTTTGCCCGCGTCATTTGCGCGATCGCCTGAGCGGAAGGCTTTCAACTGCACCAGGATGTAATCCGCATGCTGGCCACCCAAGCGCGGAAACTGTGACGGGATACCGGCGCCAGTCGGGCCATGACACGCGGCGCAGGCTGGCACGCCCGTGCCCGAGTTGCCGCCTTGATACACTTTTTTACCTGCGTCGTAGGGCAATTTAGCGCTGCCGGGTTTGATGGCCTTTTCGGAATAATAAGCGCCGATATTGAGCATGTCCTGATCGCTCAGCGTGGCCGTCATGGCGCCCATCACCGCGCTTTTGCGCGCGCCTTCTTTGTTCGGCTCTTTCGCCGCGTCTTTAAAGTTCTTCAATTGCTTGGTGATATACTCCGCGGGCTGCCCGGCTAGCTTAGGATTCGCAGGGGCCGCGCTGTTGCCGTCGGCGGCATGGCACCCGGCGCACACGCCATTCACGATTGTCTGCGCACGGGCTGCGTCACCTTTAGCAGGAGCGGTTTCGGCTTGGGCGGTTATGGAAGCGCCTGCAAGCAGAACCAACGCCAAAATTTGTTTCATGGAAAGCTCCTTAAGCTGTTCTTGTCCCAAGGCTATTTTGATGTCTTGGGGCCAGTGAAAATTAGTAAACCCTTATTCTACCTAACTATTCCCCCTCTCGCCAAGCGCAAAATGGATTCCCATGTCGTTATTTAGTCAGCTTGAATTCGAGGTCTCGGTGCACGACCTCGTCACCTTACCCGTGACCGCGCGCGAAATCGCCTTCGCCGGGCGCTCGAACGCCGGCAAATCCAGCGCGATTAACACGCTCGCCCAGCGCAAGCTGGCTTTTGTCAGCAAGACGCCAGGGCGCACGCAACTGCTCAATTTCTTTCGAATTTATGATGGCAATTATTTGGTCGATTTGCCAGGCTATGGTTATGCCGAGGTGCCGGAATCGGTGCGCAAACACTGGCAGGCTGTGTTGGCGCAATATTTAGAAACGCGCGCCGAGCTCGCGGGGCTGGTGCTGATTATGGATATACGTCATCCCTTGACCCCGCTCGACCGACAAATGCTGAATTGGTTTGGCCCAACCGGGCGGCCGATTCATATTCTGTTGACCAAAGCAGATAAATTATCAAAAAGCCAGGCGGGCACGGTCTTGCGCGAGGTGCGAATGGTCTTGCAGGAAGCTTACCCGCAATGTAGCGTGCAGCTGTTTTCAAGCCTGAAAAAAATGGGGGCGGAAGAAGCCGAAGCGATTATCGGTAACTGGCTAAACGCTTCTGCTGAGCAATAAAAAACCCCCGGTTAAAGGGGAACAAAAACCGGGGGCGGAACGCCTTAATGGGGATTAAGGCCCCGCTCAGGGAGGAGAAGCGGGAGACGATATCACTACCGTCTGCTTCTTATGATAGGCATGTTTTTGTTAAGTTCCAGGAATTAAGCAAAGTTTTTGCCCGGGCCTTAAATTCAGGCATTTATTCTTCTGGCGCATGCCACTCAACCGGAAAGGTATAATGTAGCCCATGAAAACATTAGGAAAATTCCCTTCCCGCCGCATGCGCCGCATGCGCCATGACGACTTTTCCCGGCGTTTGATGCGTGAAGCGCGGCTGTCGGTGGATGATTTGATCTATCCGGTATTCGTGCTGGATGGGGAAAACCGCACCGAGACGGTGGCTTCCATGCCTGGCGTTTCGCGCATGAGCCTGGATCGCTTGATTCCGGTGGCGGAAGAATGCGTGCGCCTGGGGATTCCCGCCTTAGCGCTGTTCCCGGTAATCGAAGCTGGATTAAAAAGCTTGGGCGCGGAAGAAGCTTACAACCCGAATGGTCTGGTGCCGCGGGTGGTGCGCGCCTTGAAACAGAAATTTCCAGCATTGGGCATTATTACCGATGTCGCGCTTGACCCTTACACCAGCCACGGCCAGGACGGCCTGATCGACACAGCAGGCTATGTCGTCAATGACGAAACGGTCGCCGTCCTAAAGAAACAAGCTTTGTGTCACGCCGCGGCCGGCGCCGACATTGTCGCGCCTTCGGACATGATGGACGGACGCATTGGCGAAATCCGTAGCGCACTGGATCAAGCCGGGCATATCCACGCGCGTATCCTCGCCTATTCAGCCAAATACGCTTCGAGCTTCTATGGCCCATTTCGCGACGCGGTCGGTTCTAGCGGCAATCTGGGCGCCGGAAATAAATACACTTATCAGATGGACTGCGCCAATTCGGATGAGGCGCTGTGGGAGGTCGGTCTCGACCTGGACGAAGGCGCAGACATGGTGATGATCAAACCCGGCCTGCCTTATCTCGATATCGTGCGCCGCGTGAAAGAGGAATTCGGCGCGCCCACTTTCGTGTATCAAGTCAGCGGCGAGTACGCCATGCTCAAAGCTGCCGCGCAAAACGGCTGGTTAAATGAGCAGGCCTGTGTGTTGGAATCGCTGCTGGCGTTCAAGCGCGCCGGCGCGGATGGCATCTTGTCCTACTTCGCGCTGGATGTAGCGCGCTGGTTGAAAACCAGCGCCTAACTGCCTCGCACTAAGGCCCGCCGTTCGCGGTCGATGCGAATAATGTAGCGCTGAATCATCGCCTGATGTGCGGCGGGGATATCGACGAAATAACAACCCGCACGCAACACCAGCACACCGGAGCGCAGCGTGGATTCTTGCACATTGCGCACTTCCAGCGTGGACACCACTGTTCCTTCTTCCGGCAGCGCGATGCGGCAAAGGGCTAGCTGTTGGGCTTTTTCGAGCGGCGCCTCTGGTGGCAAACCGTTAATGCCGATCCCGCCCACGCTGATATCGGCCACGCCCGCCTCGAACCTGACACCATTTAGATCCGGGATGACGCAATGCAACGGCGAACGCATCGGTGTCACCAGTCGGTAGTACTCACGTCGCTGCAGCTTGAGCACGCTAGTCGGCAACGGCGTGCGAAACGCCGACCGGCCCTGGTGACTAATATTCACTAATCCCGTCGTGCTAAATTGAATTTTGATGCGATCTAGGTTCGTGACGAAGACAATCTTGTCCGCTGCCAGCGCACGACGATTGGCTTCCTCTTCCGATCCGCAGTCGACAATCAATTTACCGGACTCCGCATCGACCGCTACGATCGAGGTCAAAAAGAACTCGTTACCCTGCTTGAAATAGGCCGTGACCATTTCGTTTTGCCGCGACAATGCCCGCAAAATTTGGACGATTTCCTGGCGTGAGGACACCAGATACTTGGCGTACTCATCTGTGATGTTGTCGTGAAAAATGTTTTTTTGTTCTGGCATGGCGCCAAATCCGCGCGCAAATCGATCAACCATTGTCCCTAAAATAGCTTCATGCTGCTACACCTAAACTTGATCACGCTATACTAAAAGTTGCGGTGCATAATATTTGATTGAATGGGCAAGCCCGTAATCAACAGCAGCGTGCAGCTCCCATTTTCTTAGCAATTTTTGTATTCAGCATGCGGTTTTGCCAAAAAACCGCTCGGCAAACCCGTTAAACTAGTCTATAGTTTACTTGAATTATTCATTGTAACACCATGAAATAATTATGGTTGATTGATACAAAAACCAAGATCAAGTTGTCGTGGCGGGCGTCTATTTAAATGAAACTTATGTCTTTTGCGTGGGAATCCAGGCTGACCCAAGTCTTGCTGGCGGGGGTAACGACATTGATCTTCGCAGCCCAGGCACTGGCGGATGATAGCGGCGCGCAACTCGCGCAACACCTTTACGACCGGGCCGATGGCCGCGACTCTACCGCACTGACCACCATGACCTTAACTGAGCCGGGGCGTAGTCCACGTGTGCGACGCCTGGTCATTTACCGCTTGAAACGCAAGCCGGGGGAATTAGCCGTCTTAAGCCGATTCACCGAACCCGCGGACATTAGCGGTACGGGCCTGCTTACATTAGACCACCCCCATGCTGACAGCGATCAATGGATCTACCTGCCGGCCATGGATCGAGTGCGCCGGATCAGCGCCTCGCGCAAAGGTGGACGCTTCGTGAACTCGGAGTATTACTACGAAGACCTGCGCGACCGCAAACCTACGCAGGATCAGCATCGCATTCTCCGGCGCGAGACTTTAAATAGCGTGGTGTGTGAAGTGCTCGAAAGCACGCCTGTCGATGCAAGTAATTCCGTGTATTTGAAGCGCATAAGCTGGATCGATCCCGTGACCCTGCTGCCCCTGCAAATCGATTACTACGAAAAAAATCTGCAAGAACCAAGTAAGCGCATGCAGGTGAAAAAAACAGGAAAAATACAAGGCTATTGGACGGTACTCGACAGCACAGTAAGTGATCTGGCGAGTGGCAATCAAACCCGTCTGACCATAGACAAAATCATTTTTGACCGGCGCCTGCCGACGCAGTTATTTACCACCCAGGCCTTGGAAGATGAAGGTGTCGAGGAAGAATACCGGCCGTGAAGCCGCCAAAAGCAATGAGGAAACCCATGCGCATACATCTGAAGCTTGCTCCCTTACTCACCACGGCGCTATTTGCGCTTTCTACCGCCAGCTACGCCGCTAGCGACGAGTTGGGCGATGCGCCCGCTGCAAAACCCAGTAAACGCAAGAACCAGTCATCCGCCGCCAAAGGCGTCACTTTCAAGATCGATAAGTTACAAGTGGAAACGGGGGTGTTCCTCGGCGACGCAGCGCCGGATTCCAATAACTACCTGCACGCCGCCGTCAGCATGAATTGGCAGCCCAACCGGCAATGGGAATTCCAGCTGGGCGCACGCTTCGATGGCTATTGGCAAACGGGCACACCCGATTTTGATCGAGTCCGCGCCGACTACACGGAAAACTTCTTGCGTTGGCGCGGCGAGGGCACACGCTTCACGCTTGGCACACAAAATATTGCCTGGGGGCGCACAGACGAAATTCAGCCGATCGACCGCTTAAGCCGCGCCGATCTTAACCGCTTCATATTAGACCGCCTGCCTAACCGGCGGCGCGCCGTACCCGCCCTACGGTTGGAGCAATTTTTCGATGACCTGAAATTGGACGCAGTGTGGGTGCCCTCATTCCAAGCCGCGGAATTGCCTCCCGGTGAAAGCGTATGGCACCCAGTCGACCGGCGGCGCGGCTTGGCGATCGGCGTGCTCGATACGGCGGCTACGCGCCACTTTTTGCAGAATGGCAGCTTCGCCGAGGATAAACATGGCGCCGGCGGCGGCGGTATACGGCTCACCCGCGCCCAAGGCAGCCTGGATTGGGGCCTGAGTTTGCAGCGTGTTCGCCAATCCACGCCGTATTACCGCATCAATCCAGACCTGCGGGCGCAAATATTGGCGGGGGCAACCCCGGCCGTCGCTTTGGCGAACGTGGCCGGGCCCACCTTTACCGCGATACACCCGATGAGCACGGTGGGTGGCGCAGAATTGGAGTTTCAAGCCGCCGGTGCGACTTGGCGTTTTGAAGGCGCCTATAGTGTGGATACGCCGGCAACCACTCAAGATTTGCGCTATATCACGCCCGCTTCGCATGATCTGGTCGCTGGCGTGGAATTTTATCCCGGCGATAAAGAAACCCGCGCCACACTGCAACTCGTCGCGCATCAGTTGCACACAAAAGAATTATTGGCGGAGTGGAAAAATGTTTACGCACTCACCGGCGATATCGAACACCCCTTTGGCCAAGGGCGGTGGAAGGCGAATTTGCGCTTTGTTTCAGGCATTAACCACCGTGATACTTACGTGAGCCCGCGGATCGCCTATTTGGGCTTCGATGCGCATGAACTCTACCTCGCGGCACATTTTTTCAGCGGCGACAGCCAAGGCATCGGCGGTTTTCATCGTGACCACGACTTAGTTACGCTCGGGTGGCAAGTCAAATACTGAAATGGCGTTTGCTGCCGTGGCAAGTCACGGTAGCGTTGATCGTGGTCGTCAACCTGGCCTCGATCATCCTTGTCGCGCGCTATATTCATTTCAATAACGCACTAGAGCTCTATTTCCCCGCCGATTCACGGGCGGTTGCGATGGAGCAAGGCCTACGCAAAGAATTCCCGAACGACGAATTGCTGATTGCTGTTTTCGCCGGACCGGATTTGTACTCTGCTGATTTTCTCTCGAAGTTCGACCGGGTCACCCAGCAACTACAGAAACACAAATTGGTGGATCGCGTTTTTGCTGTCACCAACGCCGACCATATCGCGGCGACCGATGACGGCTTCGCGGTAGAAACGTTAATCGACCCCAAAACGCTCGCTCAATCCACACCGGAGGCGCGCCGCGCGCGCGCACTCGCCGATCGTTTTGCGCCCGGCTTGCTGGTGGCCAAAGATGGCTCGGCACTGGCGATCGCGGTGCGCCCCATTCTGCTGCAAGAGAGTACGCAACGCCATGAAATCAAAAGCGAGCTCTATCGGGCGGTAAAAACCGTCGGCTTGGATAAGCAGCTGGTGGCCGTGGCGGGTACCGTCGCGCTGGAGAGCGCGGGTATGTTGTCCATGCTGGCGGACAGCGCTGCCTTAATCCCGCTCACCATGGCGATCGGCATTGGCCTGCTGATTTGGGTGGTCGGTCGTCCCGCACCGGTTATCATCGGCGCGGTGGCGATGATGACGGTCGTCATGCCTTCCCTTGCTGTGCTGGTCGTTATTGGAAAACCCTTTACCTTCGTCATGGCGATGGTTCCGCCGCTGCTTTCAGCCTATACCATCGCCACTTTGCTCCATCTATACGCGTCTTTGCAGCGCGCGCGCCAAGCAAAATTGCGGCGGCCAACGCGCGTGATCCGCGCGATTAAAGACGTGCACAAGGCCGCCTTGTTCAACGTGCTCACCACGGGTGCTGGCATGGCAAGCTTGATCTTCACGCCGATTCCGCCGATTCAGATTTTCGGTTTTGTCGGCGTGGCAGGCGTAGCGCTAGTCTATCTCGTCGTGTTTCATTTAGTGCCGCCACTGCTGGTGAAATGGGATAAGGGCCGCTGGCCGCAACGCGGATTTCGTAGCACCGGCAAAGTCGCCTTTGCGATCGCTGGTTTTTCCATGCGCCATGCAGGCCTAACACTCATCACTTGCGCCATTGCCATCATCTTGGCCGTGCCGTTGCTTGCGAAGGTGCAAGTAGAGACCGATTTTATTAAATTCTTTCCCGAATCTCACGGGCTAAGCCGGTCAACCAAGATCGTTGAACAAAATCTCTCGGGCGTAATTGGCGTTGAAGTGGTGTTCGATGGCGCAGGCCGCGATTCGCTCAAGCGGGTGGAGACTTTGCGTGGGCTTCAGGAATTTCAAAAGTGGGTGGCGACCTTGCCACAGGTTGATCGCACGGTTTCCATGGTGGACATTGTCGAGGAAATGAACTGGGCTTTTCACGGTGAAGATGCGCGCTATCGCGATTTACCCAAAAGCGACAAACTGCTGAGTCAACTGCTACTGGTTTATGACGGACGTGATTTAGGCGAATTCGTCAATCGCGAGTATCAACGCACACGCATCGCGCTGAACGTGAATGTGCATGGCGCGAACGCGATTGGCGAAGTCATCGACACGATCCGCGCCCATCTGCAAGCACACCCGATCCCGGGCTTAAAAGCAGAAGTCGCCGGCTATGGCCGTTTATTTTCGGATATGCAGGATTTACTCGTCATCGGTCAAATAAAGAGTTTCGGTTGGGCGTTCGCTTTGATCTTTGTATTGCTGGTGTTGCTCTGGCGCTCACCCATCGCCGCCTTGATCTGCTTGATTCCCAATCTTGCGCCGCTGTATTTTATTATCGTGGTGATGGCTGTTACGGGTATTCCACTGGATATGGCAACGAGCGTGATTGCCGGTGTCGTGCTTGGGATTACCGTGGATGATACGATTCATCTCTATCACAGTTACCAGCACCGCTTGCAACAAGGCGCGAGCCCAACCTTCGCTTTAGCGCGCAGTTTCGAGGCTTCGGGCCGCGCGGTGCTGGCCGTCACGCTGGTATTAGTCAGTCAATTTACCTTGATCATCGGATCCGAGTTCAAACCGACCGCCAATTTCGGCATGCTCGCCGCTATCGGGCTGCTTTCTGGCCAGTTGCTGGAACTACTGCTGTTGCCCGCCCTGATCGTGCTTTGGAACAAACATCAAATCTGGCGCGACAACAAAAAACTTCGCGCGGTAAAAGCGCGACGTCAACAGCACAAACGCTAGCCACATCGCCTTCGGCAACGCTTGCCGATGATCGATTTACGCTAATGCCGTTGTGCTAGACTGAATATTGTTGTGAGTCAGGCTTGTTTGATTACGAAGACGCTTTCTAGCGCGAGCGCGTCCGCTGGATGTCACGGAAAATGTTTTTTGTCGTAGCACTAAAGCGGCAGGGTATCGCCAGCGACAATGCCAGAACAAGCGAAAAAACGGGGTAGGAATATCGCATGAGCCATACGGACAATCCGGCCGACCATTGGAAACAAACCATCATCGGTTTGCCGCTCGACAACCCGCTGCGGCCGCTTTCGCTCGAACGCGAAGAACGGGCGGATACCCACAATATTTCACTCAGCCAGCAGCAATTTAAAATCCGTCTGGCCAACTCCGAGGGTCGGCGCGAATCGGCCAGTCTGCTCATCAAAAAAATGTATAACTGGCGCGGCTATGATACGGCCGGCCTGAATGAAGACAGCCCCAATCGCATCACCCTCATGGCCGACACCGCCGGTGTTTCTATCGGCACGCTGACGATTGGGCTGGATTCACCCAGCGGGCTGTTGGTAGACCAGCTTTACCACGATGAAATTGATCGGCTGCGCACCTCCGGCGCCACGGTGTGCGAGTTCACGAAGCTCGCAGTCGACCAAGCATTGCAATCCAAACAGGTGCTCGCCGCGCTGTTTCAACTCGCCTACATCTACGCGCACCGTATCCATGGCGCCACCGACGTGGTGATAGAAGTCAACCCGCGCCACGTGGTTTTCTACAAGCGCATGCTCGGCTTCGAACCGCTCGGTGAAACGCGGATGTGCCCACGCGTCCATGCTCCGGCTGTGTTGTTGCACCTATCCATGGCCTATGCGAAGGATCAGATCGCGCGCTACGGCGGGCACTTCGTTGACATTCCCGGCGTGCGTTCGGTCTATCCGTACTTCCTTAGCACCAAGGACGAAGATGGTATCTCCGAACGACTACAACGAGGTGATTAGCGCGTGACAACTTTCCATTATGACGAAGCGTTCTCGCGCAACATCGGCTGGGTAACAGCCGACGAACAGCGCACGCTTCGCAGCAAACGCATCGCCATTGCCGGCATGGGTGGCGTTGGCGGGCTGCATCTCATCACCTTGGCGCGCCTTGGTGTTGGCCACTTCTCCATCGCCGATCCTGACACCTTCGAGATCACCAACTTTAATCGTCAGGCGGGTGCGGCCATGTCCACGCTCCATCAAGACAAGACTGAAGTCATGGCGCGTGCGGCGCGAGACATCAACCCTGAGATAGATATCCGCATTCTGCGCGAGCCTGTGAGTGAAGCGAACCTTGTCGAGTTTCTTGCCAATACGGATTTGTACGTGGACGGCTTGGATTTTTTTGCCTTTGAGGCACGCCGGGCCACTTTCCGCGCTTGCGCTGAGCGCGGCATACCGGCGATTACCGTGGCGCCCTTAGGCATGGGTGCGGCCCTGCTCAATTTCATGCCTGGCGGCATGACTTTCGAACAGTTCTTTCGCTGGGGTGATCTGCCAGACGACGAAAAGGCTTTGCGATTCCTGTTGGGCTTAGCACCTGCCCGGCTGCACATGGGCTACCTTGTCGACCCAGACCGAGTCGATCTAGCGAACAAACGCGGTCCATCCACCGGCATGGCCACACAGCTTTGCGCCAGCATCGCCGCCACCGAAGCTCTCAAAATCTTGCTTGGCCGTGGCAAAACACTGGCGGCGCCACGGGGCATGCATTTCGATGCCTACACCAACCGTCTGAAACGCACTTGGCTACCTGGCGGCAATGCCAACCCCTTGCAGCGGCTGTTGATCGCCATTGCGCGTCGCATGCTGCGGGCTAGAGTTACCCGCAAATGAGCGACATTCCTGAAGTGCTCAAATCAATACTCGAGCTTGCCCGCTGGGCGCCTAGCGGAGATAACCTACAACCCTGGCGTTTCGAAATTCTGGGCGAAGATCGGCTTCGATTGCATATTCGCCGGGAGAACGATGTTTACGACTTTGGCGGCGCAGCCACCCGAACCACCAGCGGGGTCATGCTCGAAACCTTACGCATCGCGGCCAGCAGCCAAGCGCGTGGCATGAAGTGGGTGCTTGCATTTGAAGACCCCGCCGCGCTCAAGTTCGAGATCGATTTCCCCTTGTTACCCTCGCTGGCGCAGGATCCACTCGCCGCTTGGATCAAGCAGCGCTCCGTCGATCGCAGGCCCTATCGAATGCAAGCGCTCACAGAGGCAGAAAAGCAGGCGCTGCAATCCGCCGTTGGCCCAATGTTTCAGATTCGCTGGTTCGAGACATTCGCGGAAAAATGGGCCATTACGCGCCTGAACGCACGCGCTACCTGGCTTAGGTTAACCATCCCGGAAACTTTCGCCATTCACCAAAGGATCATCGACTGGGACAATCGTCTGAGCCCAGATCGCGTGCCCGCCACAGCGGTTGGTCTCGACCCGATGACGCGTCAGCTTATGAGATGGGCGCTAGGCAACTGGGCGCGGGCGTCGTTTCTTAATCATTACCTCGCCGGGCCGCTCATGCCCGTGATCGAAATGGATGTGCTGCCCGGACTGCGTTGCGCGGCCCACTTCGCCTTCACCTGCCCGCAAGCGCTCACGAGCCGCGACGAGATCTTTCTCGCCGCAGGCCAGGCACTGCAGCGCTTCTGGCTGACGGCCGCCTCGTTGGGGCTGGTCATGCAACCCGCGTTTGCCACGCTAGCCTTCGCTTATTATGGGGAGCGGGCTCGTAGTTTCTCTACGGAACCCGGCACCGCAAGTAAAGCGACCGCCATAGCGCAGGAATTTAACCTCCGGTTCGGCCTCGGCTCAGAACAAGCCCCTTTTCTGGGCAGAATCGGGCGACAAGTAGTGGCCCCGCCAAGTTCACGCTCAACCCGTCGCGAACTGTCAGAACTAATATATCGTTAACCCAATAGCACGAGCTGCAGGCGGGGCGGCAGTCCAATCGGCCGGCCTTAGGCGGCGCACAAAAAAAACCCCCATCCTAAGATGGGGGCTTCGCAATGACCCTAAAGGGGTTTTTATTTTTGCTTGCGGCGGCGGGATACCGCGCCACCGACGAGCAAACCAGCGCCGATCAAAGCTAAGCTAGCTGGCTCGGGGATCGCAACGCCGCGCAGCGTTGCAGCGCCTGGCAGACAGGAGGTCAGGGTTCCACCCGCGCATTCGGCAGCGTGAGGCACCACACCCGTACCAAAGGTCGAGGTAAACTGGAAATCGGCGAATCCAGCCAGAAGGTCGGGTTGGCTGTTGGTGTCAAAATTGATGCCTGCAGTCGCGCCAGCGCCAGCGGCATTACCATTTGCTAGGCCAGTGAAGTCCACATCCAACAAACCACCACCGAAGCCGATGTCATTCCCCGTGCCGATGTTTGAGCCGGTACCTGCCAATGTGAAACCACCATTGTCGTGGCCCATAAGCGTCAGCCAAAGGACGCCGTTAGTAACGGCGGTAATATCAGCAGCCGAACTGGCGCTACCATACGGGTTAAAATCGTTAGTGACGCCGGTGCCAACATAGAAATTCACCCAGCCGCCAGTGAAAGAAACCGCTGTCGGGGAAATGGCGCTTACCGTATAGCCGCCAAATCGATACGTCAGTTCACAAGTTCCCAGGCCGCCAGCGCAGAAAGCCGCACTAGCATTAATTTGGGTCACTTCACCATAACCAGTAAGCGTTTGGCCCACGAGGAAAACGGGGTTTTCGAAAAGGGAGGCGACTTCGATATGAAAGCCCGGATCAATCAAAATACCGCCAAGATTCATAGCAGCTTGAGCGTTAGCAGAGGCTGCGAAAGCACCTGCCACCACTAGAGATTTGAAAAGCGACTTGTTCATGATTCAACTCCTTCAATTTATAGTTAAAACGTAATGCGGTTTAATTGGTTCGGTAAATTACCCTGCGTAAATTTACCCTACGTAAGTTGTATAGCATGTAGCGTGCCAGAATTTACAACAGCATGAATAGTAACGGTTTTTATGATTTCACCCATACATCGCCGGGAAATTAGCAACGAAAGTGTAAAAAAAACCGACAATTAAGGCAGGGCACAGAGATCATCAGAAAACGCAGGGCAGAGGAAACCAGTGCCCTGTATCAAGCACAGATGAATGCCTCCAGTGCTATGCCGATAACCCTATAAATCAGAATCGCAGCATAGTACGCCAAGGGGGGCGAAGGCATTCAATGCTGCTGCCCTATCTTCCCCTGCCTTGCGGGTGTGAATCCTATATATAGGGTATAGAAGAAGGAAGGCTTCCAAGCCAAGTAGCGGGCCACTTGCTACAGCTGCTTACGCAAGGCTTCGGCCGCAGATTTGCCGGGGAAGTCCTTGGTGTCTTTTAGCAACGAATCCAGCTCCTGTTTGGCTTTCACTTTGTCACCCGATTTCGCAAGTGCTACGGCGTAGTGATAGCGGACCACTTCTGCCTTTGGCGCGCTTGCCACTGCGTCTTTGAGCAGGCTCACCGCGCGCGCCGTTTGGCCTTGCACTAGCAGTATCCAGCCGAGCGTATCCTGAATGGCGGCGCTTTTGGGTTGAAGTTTATAGGCCCGCTCTGCCGTTGCCAGCGCGCGACTATCTTTCAATTCGGCGTAGACCGACGCCAAATTGTTGAGAATGGACGCATTGTCAGGGTCTTTTTGCAGCGCGAGTTCGTAGTGCCCAACCGCCCCCTTAAAATCTGTGCGTACGATAAGACTATCGGCCAGGTACATGCGCGAGCCAACGTCATCGGGCCGCTCCTTGAGCCAAGCGAGCATACGGTTATCCGCATCATTTGCGTTACCGGCGCGCAGCATGGCGTGGTGAGACTTGATGACCAGTTCGCCCGCCCTAGCCACGCCAAAGGCTCGCTCATAGGCCTTGGACGCCAGGGCGAACTGTTTTTGCGCCATATGCACATCGCCTTCCATGATCGGGCCGATCGGCAATTTCGGTTGTCTGCGGGTTTGTTCCTCAGCGAGCTTCAGCGCCTCGGCTCCGCGATTTTGTTGTAGTTCCAGCACAATCAACGCGCGACGCGCGTCTAAGAAATCTGGGCTGAGGGTTAGGGCCTTGCTAAAAGTTTTACGCGCATCACTCCAACGCTCTACGCTGGCGAGAGTCGCGCCCAAGTCTAGATAAGCGCGCGGCGATTCCGGCACAAGTTGCGTTACCTTGGTGAACGAATCAATCGCATTTTCTTTTTCACCCGCCGCAAGCTGGGTGCGGCCCAACAACTCCCAAGCCTGGGGGCTACCGGTGTTCGCGTTCTTCACTTCGAGCGCCAGCGCCATTGCGCTTTGGGTTTCTTTCTTGCTCAGGAGATAGTCGATTTTTCGGGACTTGGGCTCCAGCGCCTTGGGGTCGGCTTTGGCGGCTTTTTCAACCCACTCCAGATATTCCTTCTCTTTTTTCTCTGCTGCGGCAATATCCGCAAGGGCAAGCATGGCGCCGACGTTGTTGTCATCCTTGGCCAGCACATTCTGTAAACGCTTGCGCGCGGCATCTGGCTTTTTGTCCTGCATGTCGATTTGCGCCAGGCTTTTTGCGGCGGGCATGAAAGCCGGATCGATAGCCAACGCTTGCTCGAAACTTTTGCGCGCGTTGGCTATATCGCGCTTTTCAAGATACGCGCTGCCACGCAAATTGTACGGAATGGGGCTGGATGGCTGTTTCTTTTCCAGCGCAGCGATGGCTGCAAACGCACCCTCATAGTCTTTACGCTGAAGGCGGGTGATGGCCAAGGCGATGTCCGCAGCGGTATGCTTTTGATCCAGATTGGATGCCGCTTCAAGGTCAGCCTCAGCGCGGCTGACATCTCCCTGTCTCATCCGGCTTGTTCCAAGATTTGTGCGAATAACGGCGCTATCGGGTTGCAGTTTGCTCGCCCTTTCAAAATATTTGGTCGCTTGCGCCAAGTCGCCCTTGGCCACGGAAGCTTCGCCGGCAATACTCAGCGCCCGTGCGGTTACCGTTTCGCGATCGAGTAGCGGGGTAACGGTTTCAAGCGCGAGACTGGCGCGCCCCTTCCGCAACTGAACTTCCGCCAGAAGCTCACGCGCAAACGTGCTGTTAGGTTGTCGCGCAAGAAACACCGTCACGCTCTTCTCGGCAGCCTCATACTCCCCGAGTTGGAGCGACACCGTGCCAGACAGCAACAAAGCCGGTGGAAAACCAGCTTCAGTGCGCTCCAGCTCTTGCAGTTGGTCGCGAGCAACCGGGTATTTTCCCTGCCGATAACTGAGTAGGGCCTCCAAATAGCGGGGGTGGGGAAGCCGGGGAAATGCTTTGCGGAGCTTCTCAATCTCTTTCGACGCGGCGTCGAGTTTGTTCTGTGTCAAATAAACCGAAGCCAAATTCAGCTGGGCCTCTCTGTCCTGGGGTCTGATCTTAAGCGCTGTTAAGTAGGCCTGCTCGGCCTCAGCATAGCGCCGCTCAAGCCGCGCGAAGTCGCCAAGATATACCCAGGTCCGCGCGTTAGATCGATCGATCTCCAAGGCGGCCTCTAATATAGTCCGCGCACTATTCAAATCCCCTTTAACCGTGGCACACCACACGCGCCCCCAATACGCATCAACAAATTTAGTATCCGCTTGGTGCGCCTGCTCATACAGGCCGCACGCCTCTTTCCCTTTGCGCAAGCCAACCTGCGCATCCCCATGCAACTTCAGAATATGCGCCCGCGAACGTGCTGAAGCCTGTTTCCCGGGCGCGATCTCAGCCAGCACTTCGCCATACTTTCCCTGCAGCAAATACGCGCGGCCAAGGGGGATCATTAAGGTATCGGCGTTAATACCCAGATCTCCGGCACGTTTTAGCTCTTTTTCCGCCTGCGCGCCCTCTTCAAAATCGAGATAGGCCTCACCCAGCAGCCACCGCGCCTCGGCATTGCTGCCATTCTTGTTGAGCGCATTCTTAAGCTCGATCACGGCTGCTTTCGATTCGCCTTTCGCCTGAAAATCTTTAGCTCGCTGCACATGCTCAGCGTCTGTGTAGCTGCGTAGTTTGTCGCATCCGCCCAATGCGAGCATCGTACCCAATAGAAGGATGGCGATAGGCAAACGCATACTTTGATATTTTCGTTTCATCTCTGCTCCAATTTTTCGACTAACGCGCCCCGGCTTTAAGTTGCTTTAACAGGCTCTGCGCTTCCCGCTCTTCGGGAAACAACATGCCGCGCCCGAGCAGGCGCTCAAGCTCGCTTTGCGCCCGGACGCGATCATTACTGCGTGCGAGCGCCACAACATAGTGATAATGCAACGTCAGATTGTCCGGCTGCTTGGCGAAGGCCTTTTGAAGCAGCGGCAGCGCGCGCGCAACTTGGCCCTGCTCTAGCAGAATCCAACCCAAGGTGTCTGTCACGGCTGGATTATCCGGGGCCAAATTGTGTGCCCGCTCAGCGATCGCCAAGGCGCGCTTATCCTGCATCTGCTGGTAAACCCACGCCAGGTTGTTAAGGACGATCAAGCTTTGCGGTGTTTGCGTCAGCATCACCTGATACTGCTCAGCGGCAGACTTGTATTGCTTCTGCTGCAAATACGCATCGGCCAAGTAATTGCGCGCCGAGATATCCTGCGGGTTTTCCTTCAACCATTGCAGCAGCTTGGCCTCGCCATCGCGTGCTTTACCGGCCTGCGTTAAGGCGGCATGTATTCGCACCACGAGTTCGCCGGATTTGCCGAGACGGTACGCTTGCTCATATTTCTCAACCGCTTTGTCATATTGCTTGTCGGCATTCAGCAAATCGCCTTCCAGCAAATAGCCCGCCGGTAAAGTAGGGTGTTGCTTTTGAACTTGTTGGATCAGCTTTATCGCTTCGCTTTTGCGGCCAGCTTGGAACTCGAGCCGCGCCAACGCTACTTGGGCGTCAACGGAATCCGGCTTGATTGCAAGCGCCTTTTGATACGCCGTTCGCGCCGCTTCGGAGTTTTTCACTACTTCTTGCGCCGCGCCGAGGCGCATCTGTGGGAGCGGACTGGTGGGGCTGAGCGTCGCCAGTTTGGTGAAGGACACGATCGCATTGTCTTTCTCGCCTGCCGCCATTTGGGTTATGCCCAGCAAATCGAGCGCTTCCGGCTGGGTTGGGTTGGCATTGGCCGCTTCGCGCGCAACGGTAAGCGCTTTTTGCGGATCGTTCTTGCGCAAGTAATGCTGCGCCAGTAGGCGGCGCGGTTGCAATGCCGCAGGGTGTGCAATGGCGGCTTTATTTATCCACTCCAGGTACGCTTTTTCGTTCTTGGCGTCGGCTTCCATGGCGGCGATGGCAAGCATTGCTTGAAGATTGCTCTTGTCTTTGCTTAAGACCGACTCAAACCGCTTGCGCGCTGCATCCGGCTTATTGTCTTTCATGTCGAGTTGGGCCAGATTCATTGCTGCGGGAAAATAGACGGGATCCATCGACAAGGCTTTTTCAAAGCTTGCGCGCGCGCGCGCGCTATCTCCTTTGTTCAAATACACCGCACCGCGTAGATTGTGACTGAGCGGAATGGCGGGTTGCTTCGTTTCCAAGACATCGATCGCTTTGAGCGCTTGATCCCACGCTTTATTATTGACATGCGCCATGATCAACATGATATCCGCGCGGCCCTTGTCGGATTCGAGACCCGAAGCGACTTTCAAGTCAGACAGCGCCTCCTCTGTATGCCCTGCAGCCAGCCGGCTTAACGCCAATGAGGTGCGCACCCCAGCATTTTGAGGACTACCTTTGGCAGCCCGCTCGAAAAACTCTGTCGATTTGCTGAATTGTTTTAACTTTAAATAAATCTCCCCTGCCATCGCTAAAACAATGGGATCTGGCTGTGGTTCCGTAAGCAGGGGTTTTAGGGTTTCCAGGGCTTTTTCATGTTGCCCGGTCTTCATTTGTGCTGTCGCCAACAAACTACGCGCCAGTGCGTTCCCTGGAAAACGCTGAAGCACCGGCAGCAAATACTGCTCGGCTTGGTTGAATGAACCAAGCTCGATCGCGGTGGCAGCGAACAGTGTCATGCTGGGCACATGGTTCGGGACGGCCTTGAGTATTTCTTGCAGCGTATCGCGGGCGGCGGTGTAGTTTTTCTGCTGAAAATCAATCCGCGCCGAGAGGAATTTACCTTCCAGATGCTGTGGATCCAGCTTTTTGATCGCGGCGGCCTCCTGGCGCGCCGCGTCGAACTTGCCTTGTGACAAATAAACGCTCGCCAGCTTGCTATGCGCTTGTACCGATCGCGAATCCGCCTTGAGCGCCGACTGGTACGCCCCGACCGCTTCTTCCGGCTTGCCTTTGGCTTGCAGCCAATCCCCTTTCATTAACCATGACGTGGTGCGTTGGGGGTCTTTGGCGATAGCGGTGTCGATCAGTGCGGTGGTTTCATCGTCTTTTTGCTCCACCATGGCCAGCACCGCCAAGCCGGAATAAACCTCCGCCAAATCGGGTGCCAGTGTCCGGGCCTCTTCCATCGAAGCTTTTGCCTTATCTTGCTGCCCGAGAGACAAGTAGGCGTTGCCTCGCTGCACGAGGATGCGTGCGCGGAGCAAAGGCGGCGCACCGGCCGGCGCCTGAATTTCGTCGATCACTTTCTGAAACTGCCCCTGCTGCAACAAGGCCTGGCCCAGTTCGGGCAGCAATTGGGATTTATCCTTTCCGAGTTGTATTGCCTTGCGCAATTCTTTCTCCGCGCTCCCCGGATCGCCTTGTTTGATGTAGAGCTTTCCCAATAGCGCGCGCGCTTCAACGTTCTCTGGGTTTTTCTGTAGCGCATTTTTAAGCTCAATGACTGCCGCTTTTAAATCGCCTTTGTCTTGTGCTTGCTTGGCCGACGTCACGAGTTTTTGGCTATCGCCTTCCTTGCTGCAAGCGATGAGCGAGCATGCGGCGATCAGACACAGGGTCATCGGGATCAAACGATTAAACCTAAACATGGCATCCTCCGTGGATTTATTTGGCGGTAGGCTAAACCGCTGCTGTATTGTGAGCTTTCCCCAACTGCTTTAGTCGCACGTTCGGGCAAGTAAAAAAGAACCGCCCAAACCCCGCGGCCGGTTGACACTGCGCACCGCTTTGCGGCACGTTGATATTTTTTGAGAATATCAGGGAAAGTTCGCTTTTTCTATGTGAATTCCGTACCCGCCCTATTTGGCTTGGTCTTTAGTCTGAATCCCAAAGCGCCCGAGCATGTCATAGAGCGTCGGCCGCGATACGCCGAGCAGTTCCGCCGCGCGCGCAATGTTGCCGTTCACGCGATTGATGGCTTTATTGACTGCTTCGCGCTCGGCGATCTCCCGCACTTGTCGAAGATTCAGCGGGGCCGCTTCCGCTTCGTTGACCGCGAGTCCCAGATCGAGTGCGCTGAGTCGGTTATCCTCACTCATGATAACGGCGCGCTTCAGGCAATTTTCCATCTCTCGCACATTGCCGGGCCAAGCATGGCCCTCAATCGCGGCGCACGCATCGGGCGTGAACCCTTTCAGGGCTTTGCCGTATTGCGCGTTATATCTTTCGATAAAAGCATGCGCCAACATCAGTGCGTCGCCCTCGCGTTCCTTGAGCGGCGGGATGTTGATGGTGATCTCGCTGATGCGGTAGAACAAATCCTCACGGAAACGGCCTTGTTCGATCAGGCGCCGCAGGTCTTGATGGGTCGCACAAACCACCCGCACATCAACCGGAATCTCTTCGCGTCCGCCGAGGCGCTCGATCACTCGCTCTTGCAAAAAACGGAGCAGTTTTGCTTGCAGCGGGAACGGTAGGTCGCCGACTTCGTCCAGGAACAGGGTGCCGTGGTCGGCATATTCAATTTTGCCCTTGGTTTGTTTGCCAGCACCAGTGAATGCGCCTTTTTCATAACCGAATAATTCGCTTTCCAGCAAATTTTCCGGAATCGCGGCACAGTTGATTGCGACAAAGCGCTGGGTCGCGCGCGGCGAAAGATCATGCAAGGCTCGCGCAAACAACTCCTTGCCGGTGCCGGAATCACCGAGCAGCAAGACCGTGGCATCTACCGGCGCGACCTTTTCCACGGTGCGGCATATTTTTAGCATCACCGCGCTACCGGTAATGATGCCTTGCAGCGCCGTGCCTTGGCGTACTTGCAGTTTGCGGTTTTCCGCTTCCAACTGGTGCAGGTGCAGGGCGCGGTTGACGATTAAGCGCAGAATCTCGGGCTCGATGGGTTTGTGATAAAAATCATAGGCGCCGAGCGCCACCGCTTTTACTGCATTGGTGCGATCTTGGTTACCGGAGACAACGATAACTTTAGTGGTGGGCGCCAATGCTAAAATTTGTTCCAGCGTGGCCAACCCTTCCGTTGCACCATCCGCATCAGGCGGCAGGCCGAGATCGAGCGTCACCACCGGCGGCTCATAGCGGCGCACCGCCGTCAGCGCCGCTTCGCGGTCACCGGCGATCACCACCTCCAGGTCATCGAAGCTCCATTTAAGCTGTTTTTGCAGCCCCAGGTCATCTTCGACCAAGAGTAGAAGGTTTTTTGATTGTTGATTTTCTTGGTTAGGCACCGGTCGCTCCTTGCATAGGCGATTGTTCTTTTTCTTCTTGCGCCACCGATCTACGCTGCGGTAGCGTCACCGTGAATGTCGTCCCCAGATTAACGTGGCTGGTCACGTGGATTTCACCCCGCAGTTCGCGTACGTATTCTCTGCACTCATAGGCACCGATACCCATACCGGTTATTTTCGTGGTCTCGAATGGGCGGAATAATTTTTCGCGCATAAACTCTTCGTCCATCCCCCGGCCATTATCTTGCACCGTAATCCGCGCATTTTCGTCCTGCGTCTCTAGCACCACGCTCACCGCACCGGTTTCCGGCGTTGCTTCGATCGCGTTTTGCACCAAATGACCCAGTACACGCGACAAACGCTCCTTGTCCGCGATCACCCATACGGGCTGCGACGGGGCGGTCAACTGCGGCACGGGGCGAAAGTGGGCTTTTTCTTTCATCAGCCGCTCGAGCAAAGAGATTAGATCCACCCCGGTCGCCTGCTGCGCGGACTGGTACCCGGTACGCAATTGCGCGAGCAACCGGGTCATGCGTTGCGCGGCGTTATCCACAGTAGTCAGCATGTCTTCTTGAAATTCCGGATTGTGTTTGTGCTTTTGCGCGTTGGCGAGCAGTAAAGACAATTGTGCGACGATGTTTTTTAAATCATGCACCACGTAAGTAGACAAGCGGTTGAAAGATTCGAACTGGCGCGCCTGGACCAGCGATTCCGTCGCTTGAATTTGCGCCAAATACACCGCCACTTGTCGCCCCGCGGTTTTGAGTAAATCACTGTCTTCCCAGTTGAATTCGCGTGGGCTGCGGGATTCTGTCAGAACGATAAACCCCATTAGCTGTTCGTGCAGGATCAAGGGCGTGACCAGCCACGCTCGGGGCAAGGACGACATCCACACCGGCAGCCGGAGCTCACCATAAATATCAGGTTCATTGGCGTACTCCTTAAGATTAACCACCCATTGCCGCTCGGCGAGAAAGCGGCAGAGCGAGCAATGCTCATCTTCAATGTCGCTCAAGGCGGGCAGATTCCACTGCGCCACTTGGCGAAATACCCCCGCCTCTTCCACCCACAAGGCGGCGGCCGGGCTATCCACCAACTCCGCCACGGCTTGCAGCGAGCGCTGGCGCAGCTTCAAGCCCGGCTCACCGGCAGAAAGTGTATGCGTAAAGCGCAGCCACTCTTCCCGATAGTCATACTTGTAGTTAAAAAAGTGTTTGCTCAAAAACACCTTGAGCCGCGCGCGCAACGCGCCGGAAAACAGCACCGCGAGCAGGATAACGGCCGCGCCGAAGAGAAAAGCGACTTGCAGCACCCCGCCCCAATTGCCGCCGAACAGCCGGATGTAATACCCCACCCCGGCCATGACCAGCAAATAGGCTCCGGCGCCAAACAGCGCCGCGCTGTGAAACACCACGCGACGCGATACATGAACATCCAGCGACCAATGCGGATTGCGCGCGGCGGACACCGCGATCAGTGGCACCACCAACGCATTGATGAAGCCGCGCGCGCTCCAAATACCGGCGTCGGCAACACGGAACAGCATGGCATCGGAATAGAGATAAAAGTCATACGCGAAAAGCGCGCCCAAACCTAAGCAAAAATATTTGATGGCCCAACGCTGTGCCTCGGGTGCATTGCGGTAGAGTTGCTCTACCAAGGCCAGGCCGATCACGGCGAGCACCACGCGCCCGATAATGACCGTAATAAATGTACCTTGCGCGGAGAAGGCTAACAGATGCGTATGCAGTGCGAGCGTCGTTATAAAAATGACGGCGAACACGAAGGTGACAAACCCAAACCAGCGCTTCATTCGCTGGTGAGTCGGGATGTCCTCAGACAACGCGCGCGATACTAGCAGCCGCCACAAGAACAATAGCCACAGACCGTCGCGAGCGATTTCCAACAGGTCAGCAAATGCGGACAACGCGCCGGCAGCCGCACTGGCATAGGCGCTCAATCCCGCCCACAACGCGGTTACCCCGGCCGCGGCGGCCAATAACGCCCCTTGAAATTTGCCGCGCCAGCCGGAGACCAGCAGCCCGGTCAGCAGCACAAACGCGACCGCCGCAATGCCGTAGCTGACTGCCCCGATGCTCAGTGTCGTGTCACCCATATTGCCGGTTTACCTTGCCCCTTTGCCAAACAGCACGACTTGCGCGGTTTGAAACAAGATCAGCAAATCGAGAAAGAAAGTGTGATTTTTTACATAGTAGAGGTCATATTGCAATTTTTCGATCGCGTCCTCAAGTGAAGCGCCATAGGCATAGCGCACCTGCGCCCAGCCGGTGATACCGGGTTTGATGCTGTGACGCGAGGCGTAATAGGGGACTTGTTCGATCAATTGATCGACAAAGAAGGGCCGCTCCGGACGTGGGCCGACAAAGCTCATATCCCCGCGAAATACGTTGAAGATTTGTGGTAATTCATCGATGCGCAGCTTGCGTATCACATTGCCGATTCTAGTCACCCGCGCATCGCCCGCCTGTGCCCACTGCGGTGCGCCCTCTTTTTCCGCGTTTTGCACCATGCTGCGAAATTTGTAAATAGTGAAAATGCGCCCGCCTTGGCCTACTCGTTCCTGCCGATACAGAATCGGAAAACCCGATTCCCACGCGATGAGAAGCATGGTCAAGACCATCATTGGCAGGGCGATAACGAGCATGGTAAAGCTGGTGAACAGATCAAATAGCCGCTTCACCAAATCGCGCACAATGCCTTGCTGAAACCCCTCCGACAATACCATCCAACTCGCGTTGAGCGATTCCAGTTGCACTTGGCCCCTTTCGCGCTCGAAGAAGGTGGACAATTCCACCACATGTACACCTTTCAAACGGCAGTCGAGCAACTCGTTCACCGGCAAGCCGCCGCCGCGGCGCTCACGTACCGCGATCACGATTTCATCAATTTGATATTTGTCGACGATTTCGGACAGCTTGGCTTGGTCCGGCAGGATACGGCTATGATCTACGAAGTGGTGTACCCCCTGCAGCGGTAAAAAACCCACGACATGCATGCGGCGGCTGTTGTCGCTCACCCGCAGCAGATCCATCACCTTGGCCGCACGCGTGCCGGTGCCCAGCACCAGCACACGATGTTTGAGCAGCTCCAAATCCGCCCAACGGAAAAAAATCACGCGACCGAGCGCAATAGCGCTGACCCCGATCAGGCATGCCGCGCCGAGCGCACCACGCCCGAGATAAATACCCGGGAATAAGTAATACACCAACGCCATGCCCGCCAAAATAAGCAGAAAGCTGGCCCCGACACGGAACAGCATGCTGCCCATGCCTTCTTCAAAATCGCGGCGATAGAGCCCGAATGCGCTTAGCACCACCAAGCCCAGCCCCAAAAACACGACCGAATTGGTCCAAACAACCGCCGTTTCAGGCGCCCAGGGCGTGCCTTGAAAACGCGAGTGGATACCCAGTGGCACGGCCACGAGCAACAGCAGCGCCTCGACCGCCAACAGGAGGAGCACCCCTTTGGAAAGATAAAAATTAAAAACGCGGATCATGTTTGGCTGATGGCTTTGCCTGGAAAATGTTAACGTCGAAGGATTGCGCTTACTAAAGCATACTTCATGCCAGCGCCATGCCGACGTCATTACCTAAAATGTTATAAAAAAACAGAGGCTTACTATAGCCACAAAAGCGCGTTGCTTGTAAAAGGCCACATTTCGTCACTTAGGCGACGCCTATGACGATGTTTTGGCGTGAGAGGTGGATCGCTTATGCCAACACCCTCCACCCGCTCAATTCACATGGAACCAAGCGCGTTGTTGTCGGCCTCAAGCAGTGCCTCAACCTCAGATAGACGCGCTTTATCCACGGGACGACCATCCCCAACATGGCGTGGCGCATGACGCAAATCCGCTGTCGAAAATATAGCCGCATCAACACCCTCATGCTCGCCGCTGGTAATCGTGAGAACCGGCACGCTACGCAATTTGTCGCCGAAACGGTAACGCTTATCACTGAATTTGAAAGAAATATTGCGGTTGAGCAGAAATAACTCGACCTCTTTTGGGTTATCGGTAAACAGCATCAAGCTGATGTCTGAAAAGCGTGTTGCCGTGCCGGCCAGGACGGCGCCGGTAAGATGAGGATCGAACAATGCCAGCTCGCGCATCACCGCCAGCGCTTGCTGGCGCATTTCGCGCACACGCACGCGCTGTTCATCGCGCTGATACAGCTCATGGTAGTCGCGTAATGCCTGCTCGATCTCGATGTTGTTGGGCAGGTTTTGGGTGTCGTCCGCCCCGAGCTGGCGCGCGGCCTTGCGCTTGGCCAGGGCAAAATCCTGCACGCCATCTGCCGCCATCAAACGCGCAGCGAGTTGCGCGATGCGTTCGCGCATTTGCTTGCGAGGGGAATGGTGGTCATTGGGCATGCTTATTCAGCTAAAAAATCTGACTCTTTACATCCTCACCCGCGCCCTCATCGCCCCAACTCGGCCGTTCGCTCGGCAGATTTTCTTGATAGAAGTATTCTGCACGGCCCTCGCTTGAGCGCTTGCCCGACGCTGGATCGATGATGACGCTGACCACGCCATCGGGTACCGACGGCGCAATCTCGGGCACGCCTTTAAGCGCTCGCCCCATGTAGCTCATCCACATGGGCAGCGCGGCCTGGGCACCGGTTTCATTGCCGCCGAGAGAGCGTGGCTGGTCAAAACCAATCCACGCCACTGCAACCAGGCTTGGGTTGAAGCCGCAGAACCAAGCATCGACTTGATCGTTGGTGGTGCCGGTCTTGCCGGCCAAATCACCGCGCCCGAGTTGCATGGCGCGCGCGGCGGTGCCGAAGCGCACCACGTCTTGCATCATGGAAGTCATGATAAACGCGTTGCGCGCATCAATTGCACGTTCTGCCGTCTCGCCCGCGCGCACCGGGTTGGCCTGCGCCAGCACCTTGCCGCGCGCATCCAAGATGCGCTCGATGTAATACGGATTCACGCGATAGCCGCCATTCGCAAAAATGCTATAGGCGCTGGCCATTTGGAATGGCGTGGTGGAACCGGCGCCGAGCGCCATGGTGAGATAGGGCGGGTGTTGCTCGGCGTTAAAACCGAAGCGGGTGATGTAGTCCTGGGCGTAGCGCGTGCCAATGGTTTGCAGGATGCGAATCGACACCAGGTTTTTTGACTTAGTGAGCGCCAAACGCATGCGGATCGGGCCGGCATAGGTACCGTCGAAATTTTTCGGCTCCCATACTTTGCCGCCGGTTTGCGCTGGACTTAGCACGATAGGCGCGTCATTGATGATGGTGGCCGGGGTCAGGCCTTTTTCTATTGCGGCGGAATAAATAAAAGGCTTGAAGCTGGAGCCCGGCTGGCGCCAGGCCTGAATCACATGGTTGAATTTGTTGCGACCGAAGTCAAAGCCGCCAATCAAGGCGCGAATCGCGCCATCGACGGGGTTCATCGCCACCAGCGCGGCCTCGACTTGGGGCAATTGCGCGACCAGCCAGCGGCCTTTGGCGTCTTTGACGACCCGAATCACGGCACCCGGCTTGAATTTGCTCTTCGCCTTGTCTAGCAGGCTGCGCTGGACAAAAGCCAGCGCTTCACCGCTCAAATTGAGAAAACCTTCGTTCTTGGCAAACACCTTGACCTGCTTGGGGTCGGCTGCCAGCACCAGCGCCGGGATAAGGCCGCTGGCCTCGTCGTAATCTTGCAACAGGTCGTCCAACACTTCTTCGGTCGAGTTAGACGGCAACACCAATTGCGCCTCGGGCCCACGCCAACCATGGCGCCGGTCATAATCCAGCACACCTTGGCGCACAGCGTCGCTGGCCGCTTCTTGATCTACCTTGCGCAGAGTCGTGTAAATCTTAAAGCCACTGGTATAAGTGGCATCCTGATAGCGCTCAATCATCAGCAACCGCGCCATTTCGGCCACGTAATCGCCCGGCGCCTCAGAAATGCTAGTGTCGTGGCGTACATGCAGCTTTTCTTTCAACGCTACCTGGTATTCCACATCCGAAATGTATTTCAAGTCGTGCATGCGGCCCAGCACATAATGCTGGCGCTTGCCGGCTTGCGTCGGATTGGCCACCGGGTTGTTGCGTGAGGGCGCCTTAGGCAAGCCAGCCATCATGGCCATTTCGGCCACGGACAACTTATCCAGGGTCTTGCCAAAATAGGTCTGGGCGGCGGCGGCAAAGCCATACGCCCGCTGGCCCAAGTAGATTTGGTTGATATAAAGCTCAAGGATCTGATTCTTGTTGAGGTTGTGCTCAATCTTGAATGACATCAGCACTTCATTGAATTTTCGGGTGACGGTCTTTTCGGGCGATAAAAAGAAATTCCGCGCTACCTGCATAGTAATGGTGCTCGCACCCTCACGCGCGCCACCTCGGCTCACATTGGCCCATGCAGCGCGTGCCACGCCCAGGTAATCCACCCCGCCATGCGCAAAGAACCGGTCGTCCTCCGCCGCCAAGATCGCCAGAATGAGCTTTTTCGGCACGGTCTCGATTTTCACCACCGAGCGACGCTCCTCGCCAAACTCGCCGAGCAACGCACCATCAGCGGTATAAATCCGCAGCGGGAGCTTCGGTTGATAATCAGTTAAAGACTCTAGGGAGGGCAACGTCGGGTAAACCAACACTGACGCCAAGGCTGCGACGAAAACGAATATAGCGACTAACAACATTGCCAGTTTGAGCGGCAATAACCACCAGCGGTGCGTCATGGAAGTGTTTAAGCCCTTAGGCGAGGGCCCGCCTTAATAAATTGATAGAACCTGAAGTTTAAACCGGGGGGTAAAGTCAGCGCCAATTTGTTATCGCCGATTTGCGTATTTTGCTACTCGCACGGCATTAAATTTTCTTTATCTCTGGCTGTCAGCATCAAAGTTGCGCCATTATAGCCGTTAAGAAGAAGTCGGACGATATGAAAAAAACGCTTTACAGGATAAAAGGTTGTTGCTAGGATTTAACGTAAATTATACTAAGATCGTCTAACCAGCCCGATTAGAAAGGGATTTTGACTTGCTAGCCAACTTGTTCCAGTCCCAGTCGCCCCCGCTTATTGGGGTAGACATTAGCTCTTCCGCCGTGAAAATGGTGGAAATTGAGCAGGCCGGCAAAAATCTGCTGCGGGTCGAACGTTATGCGATCGAAAGCTTGCCCAAAGACGCGGTGACTGATGGCAACATCATGAACTTGGAAGCTGTGGCCGAAACCATGCGGCGCGCTTGGAAGCGCATGGGCACGCGTATCAAACATGTAAGCTTAGCCCTGCCCGCCGCCGCCGTCATCACCAAGAAAATCATCGTTCCTGCCGGCCTGCGCGAAGACGAGCTGGAAGCCCAGGTCGAAACTGAGGCCAATCAATATATTCCCTTCGCACTAGACGAGGTGAACCTCGACTTCCAGGTGCTTGGCCCTTCGCCCAGCGGCCCGGAAGATGTCGAGGTGCTGATTGCCGCCTCACGCAAGGAAAAAGTAGAAGACCGCGTCGCGGCAGCGGAAAGCGCGGGTCTCAAAGCGGTAGTGGTGGATGTGGAGTCCTATGCCACGCAAACCGCATGCGAATTGGTGTCGCAGCAACTGCCCAATGCTGGGCGCGACCAAACCGTGGCGGTCGTCGATATCGGCGCCGCGATGATGCATATCAACGTGCTGCACAATGGTCAGTCCATTTATATGCGCGAGCAAAGTTTTGGTGGAAACCAGCTTACCCAAGAAATTCAGCGCCGTTATAGCCTTTCCTCGGAAGAGGCCGACATTGCCAAGCGTCAGGGTGGCTTGCCTGAGAATTATGAAGCCGAGGTTTTGCAGCCTTTCATGGATACCCTGGCTTTGGAAGTTGCGCGCGCGATCCAGTTTTTCTTTTCATCTAGCCAATTCAATCGCGTTGACCATATTTTATTGGCGGGCGGTTGCGCCATGATCCCCGGCTTGGACGAAATTGTCGCCACCCGTGCGCAATCCAGCACCATGATCGCCAATCCTTTCGCCAGCATGGCCTTGTCGTCACGCATCAAGCCGAAACAATTGACGATGGATGCCCCCGCACTGCTGATCGCGTGCGGGCTGGCCATGCGGAGGTTCGATAAATGATCCGCATCAACCTGCTGCCTCACCGCGAGGAAAAACGCAAAGCCCGCCAACAACAAATGCTGTTTATCACGGGCGGCGTAGCGGCTTTGGGTGCGCTGTCAGTTCTGCTCGGCTATGTCGCCATCGCCGGCATGATCGAGCATCAAAATGGCAACAACCAGTATTTGAAGAGCGAAATTACTAAGCTCAACACGGAAATCGAGGAAATTAAAGCCCTGAAAGACAAGACCAAGTCTCTATTGGATCGGAAAACCGTGGTCGAAGATCTTCAAGCCGACCGGGCGGAGGCGGTGCACTTGTTTGACCAGATGGTGCGACTATTACCTGAAGGTATTTATTTGAAAGGCATCAAGCAAACCGGCAAGGTAGTGAATATTCAGGGCTATGCCCAGTCCAATGCGCGAGTCTCAACGTTGATGCGCAACCTGGAGGCCTCGCCTTGGCTTGAAACCCCGGATTTAGTGGAAATCAAAGCGGTGACGGTAAACAACTTGCGCGCCAACGAATTCAGCTTAAACGTTAAAGTCTCTGCGCCGCAAAAGGAAGAGGCTTCCACCACTAAGCAGCCCAAGGACAAGAAATCATGAGTCTTGCCGACGATATCAACAAGCTTAGTTTTAAAGATATGGGCGTTTGGCCCGTTCCGTTCAAGGTGGCGGCGATGGCGATCCTGTTTGGTGCTTTGTTGCTCGCCGGCTATTGGTTTATCTGGAAAGCTCAAATGGAGGCGCTGGATCAATCGCGGCAAGAGGAGCAAAGGCTGCGCACAGAGTTTCTCGATAAGAAAAAACAAGCGCTGAACCTCGACCTGTATCGCGAGCAGGTCAAAGAAATCGAACAGGCTTTTGGTGCTTTGGTGCGCCAACTACCCAACAAATCAGAAATGGACGCGCTGTTGACGGATATCAACCAAGCCGGCCTGGGACGCGGCTTGGAGTTTGATTTGTTCAAGCCCGGCGCGGAAACGATGCGGGATTTCTATGCCGAGCTGCCGATTACTGTACGCATTACAGGCAGCTACCATGACTTGGGCCGCTTCGCGAGCGATGTAGCGCAACTTCCGCGCATTGTGACGCTGAATAACCTCGCCATTTCCCAAACTAAGGATGGCATCTTGGCGCTGGATGCTGTCGCCATGACCTACCGCTATTTGGATGAAGAAGAAATCGCGAAAACCAAAAAGGCCGCGAAAGATAAGGGAGCCAAGAAGTGAAGAATTTCACCGTATTGACCCTGCTTAGCCTACTCGCGGCTTGCGGGAACGGCGACGACCCGCGCACCTTTGTCGCCAGTGCCGGCAAGGACTTGCGCGGCAAGGTAGAGCCACTACCCGAAGTCAAACCGTATGAGCCGTTCACCTATGCCGCGACCGATCTGCCCGACCCCTTTAAGCCGCGCAAACTCACGCCGCCGCCGGGCGAGGGAAAAGGCGGCACTCAACCGCCTCGCGACCATGTCAAGCAAATCCTGGAGAATTATCCGCTAGAAGGCTTAAAAATGGTCGGCACCTTGCAACAAAATAAAATGATTTTCGCGCTCGTCAAAACACCTGACAACAATCTGTATCGCGTCAAGCAAGGCAACTACATGGGCCAGAATTTTGGCATTGTGACCCAAGTCACCGACACCGAGATTACCCTCACCGAAATCGTCCAAGATAGCGGCGGGGATTGGACCGAGCGCGCAACAAAGCTCGAAATGTCAGAACCATCGGCCCAGCAGACCCCCAAGAAATAGCAGAGGTACGACATGAAAATTACTCAGCAGCTGTATACCCCAATCGTCCAATTTTTCGCGGCAGCACTTCTGGTGGCGATAGCGCTTCCCGGTTCGGCGCAGGAAAATGCGCCTAGTAATGGGATCACCAGCGTGGAATACACCGTGCAGCAGGGCGGCAAGGTGGTCATTACGCTGGGACTAAAACAAGCATTGAAAACCCCGCCGGCCGGGTTCACTGTGAATAACCCGCCGCGGATAGCCCTCGATTTCATGGATACCGCCAATCAATGGGGCAAAAACAGTCTTGCCATCAATGAAGGCGCGATGCGCAGTGTGAACGTAGTGCAATCGGGCGGCCGCACTCGCTTGGTGCTGAATCTTTCGCGCCCCACGGCATACGAAACCCGTAGCGAAGGGAATCAATTTATTATCTCCCTCCAAGGCGGCTCATCATCCGCTGTGGTCGCCAACAATACCGCGCAGTTTGCCGAAGCCAAAGACAGCTCTTCCACCCATAGCTTGCGCGATGTGGATTTCCGCCGCGGTAAGAATGGCGAGGGGCGCGTGGTGGTCGATCTTTCCGACACCAGCACCGGTATTGACATTCGGCAGCAGGGCAAGAGCCTAATTATCGACTTTCTAAATACCGCCGTGCCGCGCAACCTGGAACGGCGCTTGGATGTCACCGATTACGGCACGCCGGTTTTAACCGTGGATACGTTTAGCCAGGGTAAAAACGCCCGTATCACGGTTGAGCCGAAGGGCGAGTGGGAGCATTCGGCTTACCAAAGTGATAAACAGTTTATCGTCGACATTAAAGCCATCGTGGAGGATCCTACCAAGTCCAACCGCGCCAAGAAGTACACGGGCGAGAAGCTTTCGCTCAATTTCCAAAATGTCGAAGTGCGCGCGGTGCTACAAGTCATCGCCGATTTCACCGGGCTCAACATCATTACCAGCGACACCGTCACCGGCAACCTCACGCTACGCTTGAAAGATGTGCCATGGGACCAGGCACTCGATATCATCCTGCAAAGCAAGGGCCTCTCCATGCGCAAAAACGGCACGGTGGTTTGGATTGCCCCCTCGGATGAGCTGGCCACCAAAGAAAAACTGGAGCTCGAATCCAAACAGCAAATACTCGATTTGGAACCACTGCATACCGAAACCTTCCACCTCAAGTTTCAACGCGCGGAAAACTTTGTCAAAGTATTGACGGATGCCACGCAGCGCATCCTGTCTAAACGCGGCAGCGCGGTGATCGATGCCCGCACCAACACGCTGTTTATTCAGGATACCCCGACCAAGATGGATGAGATCCGCTTGTTGCTGGCCCAAATCGACGTGCCGGTGAAGCAGGTGATGATCGAGTCGCGCATCGTCGAGGCCAGCGATTCGTTCAGCAAAAACCTGGGTATCCGGCTTGGTCTACATGATTCCAGTGGCACTGGCTATCCTGTCAGCAGCGGTGGCAGTACCCGTCTGTCTTTCGGCGGTCAAATTGAAGACCCTGGTTTCCATACCGGCCAGGCTGCGGATGTGCCGACTTTTAATCAACAGCAGCTAAATGTGAACATGGCTGCCGGCGCCATCGGCGGCTTCCGCTCCGGTGCGCTGTCCTTCGTCCTATTCAAGTCCGTCTTGGGCCGGTTCCTGAATCTGGAGCTCTCGGCCTTACAGGCCGACGGTCGTGGCAAAATCATTTCCAACCCGCGTGTGGTTACGTCGGACCAGATGGAGGCCACCATCGAACAGGGTACGGAAATTCCCTACCAACAAGCGACCAGCAGCGGCGCCACGAGCGTTTCTTTCAAGAAGGCGGTACTGAGCCTCAAAGTGAAGCCGCAAATCACGCCTGACGACAACGTAATCATGGATCTGCGGGTCAATAAGGACAGCCGTGGCGCAGACACCGTTTCCGGCCCGGCTATCGACACCAAGCAAATTACCACCCAGGTGCTGGTGGAAAATGGCGGCACCGTGGTCATTGGCGGCATCTACACCGAGGATGAGCGCACCACCGTGACCAAGATTCCGGTGTTCGGAGATCTCCCCTTCATCGGCCCGCTGTTCAAAAATACGCAAAAGCGCGACGATAAGACCGAGCTCTTGATCTTCGTCACACCGCGCATTCTCAAAGACACCTTGAATCTGCGCTAAGCTGCAATCGCGGCTTAGCGGTAATTCCGCTAAAATTGCCCGTCTTATGTCTAAGACGGGCAATATTTTTTTGGTCGGCCTCATGGGTGCGGGCAAAACCACCATCGGCAAGCTGCTGGCGAAGCGCCTGCACAAGACTTTCATCGACTGCGATCACGAGTTGGAGCATCGCACAGGGGTTAAAATCCCGCTGATTTTTGAGTTGGAGGGTGAGGACGGCTTTCGAGAGCGCGAGGTTGCGTTGATACTGGAACTCAGTCAACGTGAGGACGTGGTGCTGGCTACCGGTGGCGGTGCGATATTGCGGCCGGAAAACCGGGCGACACTGGCGCAAAATGGCACCGTGGTCTATCTCAATGCGCGGGTTGATGATTTGTACGCACGCACGAAACACGACAAAAATCGCCCCCTACTTCAGACAGCTAACCCAAAAGCGAAACTCGACGAATTGTATCGGCAGCGCGACCCACTCTACCGGGAAATCGCCGACATCATTATCACTTCCGGACAACAAAACGTGCACCACGCGGTGCGCGAAGTAGAGCGCCGCTTAAGGGAAACCGGCGCATAAGTTATACTGTTGGCCCATGCAAACCCTCACCGTTGCTTTAGGCGACCGCTCTTATCCCATACACATCGGCGGCGGGCTGTTGACCCAGCCTGGGCTGATCTTGCCGCACTTGAAAATTCCGCAAGCGGCGATTGTCACCAATACCACCGTCGGCCCGCTTTATCTTGAGCGCGTACAAAACATCCTCCTGCAAAATGGCATCAAGGTTTTGCCGATCGTGCTGCCGGATGGCGAAGCTTATAAGAACAGCGAATCGCTCAAGCAGATTTACGATGCCTTGCTGACCCATCGCATGGAGCGCAAAGCCACCCTGATCGCGTTGGGTGGTGGCGTGATCGGCGATCTGACTGGATTTGCCGCGGCCACGTATTTACGCGGCGTGCCCTTCATTCAGATTCCGACCACCTTGTTGGCCCAGGTCGATTCCTCGGTCGGCGGCAAAACCGGGATCAATCATCCCTTGGGCAAAAACATGATCGGCGCGTTCTATCAGCCGCAATTGGTGCTGGCCGATACCGACACACTTAACACGCTACCAGACCGGGAGCTTTCTGCCGGCTTAGCCGAAGTGATTAAATACGGCTTGATTCGTGATTTACCTTTTTTAGCCTGGCTTGAAGCCAATATGGATAAGCTGCTTGCGCGCGATCCCGCCGCACTTGCCTATGCCATTCACCGCTCATGCCAAAACAAGGCTGACGTGGTCGCTGCGGATGAACGCGAATCAGGCAACCGCGCCCTGCTCAACCTCGGCCATACGTTTGGCCACGCGATCGAAGCCGGCATGGGATACGGCGCCTGGCTGCACGGCGAGGCGGTGGGTACGGGCATGATCATGGCAGCCGAGCTGTCGCACCGGCTGGGCTGGTTGTCCGATGCCGACGTGGCGCGCGCCCGTGCGCTGATCCTCAAAGCTGGGCTACCCGCCCTTGCCCCCGATTTGGGCTTTGATAAATACCTTGATCTGATGGGGCTGGATAAAAAGGTCGAGGCCGGCAAAATTCGCTTCGTGCTGTTGAAAGCGCTCGGCCACGCCGTGCTGAGCGCCGACGTGCCCACAGAGGCCCTCAAGGAAACTATCGCGGCGAGCGTTGCGCATGGCTGAGCTCGCCGCCTACGCTGCAACCTCCGAGCAATCCCGCGGCCGCCGCCATCCTGAGCTTGCCCCTGCCGGCCGCACTGAGTTTCAGCGCGACCGCGATCGTATTATTCATTCCACCGCATTTCGCCGTCTCGAATATAAAACCCAGGTATTCGTGAATCACGAGGGCGATCTATTCCGCACCCGCCTCACACACTCCCTCGAAGTTGCCCAAATCGGACGCGCGATCGCGCGCTCCCTAGGGCTGGATCAGGACTTGGTCGAAGCGATCGCGCTCGCGCATGACTTGGGCCACACCCCGTTCGGTCACACCGGGCAAGACGCCTTGAATGCCTGCATGAAAAACTACGGTGGCTTCGAGCACAACCTGCAGTCGCTGCGCGTAGTTGACATGCTGGAGGAGCGTTATGCGGAATTCGATGGGCTGAATCTTACATTCGAGACACGCGAAGGGATTCTTAAACACTGCTCACTGCCCAATGCCCAACAGCTAGGCGAGATTGGCGAACGCTTCCTGCAAAAACTGCAACCCTCGCTCGAAGCGCAAGTCGCCAACCTGGCCGACGAGATCGCTTACAACAACCACGATGTGGATGATGGGCTGCGCTCCGGCTTAATCGAGCTGGATCAACTCTCCCACGTCACCGTGTTCGCGCGCCATCTGGGTGAAGTCAAGCAGCGCTATCCTGTGCTTAACGGCCGCCGCGTCATCCACGAGACGGTGCGGCGCATGATCAATACGCTGATCACCGATCTGGTAGCGCAGAGCACCAAAAATATTTCCCTCGTTAACCCACGCTCGATTGACGACGTACGCCGGGCACAGCCACTCATCGGCTTTTCCGACACGATCCGCACCGAGCAGCGCGAGTTGAAACAATTTCTTCGCACACAGCTGTATCAACATTATCGCGTCAACCGCATGAGCGGCAAGGCGCGGCGCATCATCAAGGCACTGTTCGATGCCTTCATGCAAGATCCAAAGCTGCTGCCGCCGCAATACCAGGACAAAGCCCACCAAGACCAAGCGCGCGCCATTGCAGACTATATCGCCGGCATGACCGACCGCTATGCAATGAAGGAGTATCGCCACTTATTTTCGGTGGAAGAAATATGAGCACCATTGCCGCGACCAGCGCCATCCCCTGGCTGCCCACGACCAGCGCCCTAGTCGAATCGGAAATCAGCCTTGCGGAGCAAATCGCCATGATGCTCCGGGTCGAGCGACAAGTTGTAGTGCTTGCTACGGGGCGTGACACGGGGCGCATGGGCGGGTTTCTCGCTGATCTCACCCACGCCGTATCGCAGCACGACTCCGTGCTGCGGATCAAAGCCGCGCTGAATTCACAAGAATTGTTCGCCGCACTCGCCGGTCAGCTCAATCTGCCAACACACGATTTAAGCCCGATGCAACTCGCGGCCAAAGTCGGTGAGCGTCTGTGCGAATCTGCGCCGCGCGGTGGTTTTGTATTGTTATGCGAAGGCGCGCATCTATTCTCGGCGGCGCTGCTGGAAAGCATCCGCCAGCTGAGCAACTACCCTATTAATATTGTGCTGTGCGGTCACCGTCCCCTGTTGCGGCGGCTATCCCGATCCACGCTAAACCAGCGTGTGAACTACCGCTTGGAACTCGATTCCTCACCCCTCACCCCTCCGCTCAAATGGTTCGTCGTGCTGGCCGTATTCGCTGGGCTCGCCTATGCGGGGACTGTTTGGCTGGCGCGCAAGCCCACACGGGAACCAGGCGCCATTCACCGCATATCGAATACGCTCGACACCGCGCCGCAGCTTCAGCCCAGCCTCGCCCTGCTGCCGGCGCTGCCCACGCTCCCGGCCTTAATCAACAACACGCCCGAGACAGATCAAGATGTTGTACTGGTATTCGACCCCGAGTTACAGCGGCGGCCTAGCCAGCCGGCCAAACCTTAAATTCGCGGGCGGTTGCCTGCCGGATTTACATCAACACAATATCGTACTGTTCCTGGGTGTATTGCGTTTCCACTTGCAAGGAGATGGGTTTGCCGATGAAGTCGGCGAGTTGCGCGAGGCTTTGCGATTCCTCGTCCAGGAACAGGTCGATCACCTGCTGCGACCCCAGGATGCGGAATTCGCGCGCACTGTATTGCCGCGCTTCGCGCAACAGCTCGCGCAGAATCTCATAGCACACGGTCTGCGCGGTCTTCAGCTCCCCTCGGCCCTGGCAGGTCGGGCAGGTTTCGCATAAGATATGGGCCAGGCTTTCGCGCGTGCGTTTGCGCGTCATTTCCACCAAGCCGAGCGTAGAAAAACCGTTGACCGTCATCCGCGTACGATCGCGCGTAAGGGCTTTTTTGAATTCCTCCAGCACCGAAGCTTTGTGCTCGACATTTTCCATGTCGATGAAATCGAGAATGATAATGCCGCCGAGATTGCGCAAACGCAGTTGGCGCGCGATGGCATGCGCCGCCTCAAGATTGGTTTTATAGATGGTGTCGTCAAAATTGCGCACGCCGACAAAGCCACCGGTATTCACATCAATGGTGGTCAAGGCCTCGGTCTGGTCGATAATCAAATAACCGCCGGATTTCAGCTCCACTTTGCGCGAAAGCGCTTTTTCGATTTCATCTTCCACCAAATACAAATCGAACAAAGGGCGCTCGCCCTGATAGTGCTCCAGGCGCGAGGCAACATTGCTCATGTAGTTGGCGGAAAACGATTGCAGCTTGCCGTAGGTCTCGCGCGAATCGACAATGATGCGATCAGTTTCGTCCCACACGAAATCGCGCAGCACGCGCAGCGCCAAATTAAGCTCGTGGTACAGCATGGCCTGCGGCGCGGCGGTCTTGGCCTGCTCCCCGATGCGGCTCCAGATCCGCTGCAAATAATGAATATCGGCTAATAGCTCGTGATCGGTGGCCGTTTCGGCGCTGGTGCGCACGATGAAGCCGCCCTTCACCTCGGACGGCATGAGTTGCTGCAGCTTGCTGCGTAGCAACTCGCGCTCTTGTTCAGCTTCAATGCGCTGCGAAATACCGATGTGCGATTCTTGCGGCAAATACACCAACAAGCGGCCGGCGATACTCATTTGCGTCGACAACCGCGCACCCTTGGTGCCGATCGGATCCTTGATCACCTGCACCAGAATGGTTTGGCCTTCGAACAATAACTTTTCGATCGGCTTTTCTTCGTCCTGTTTTTGCTGCCAAATATCCGCCACATGCAAAAATGCGGCGCGTTCCAACCCGATTTCCACGAACGCCGACTGCATGCCGGGCAACACCCGGCACACACGCCCCTGGTAGATATTGCCGACCATGCCATAACTGGACGCGCGTTCGATGTGCAGTTCCTGCACCACGCCTTGTTGCATCACCGCCACCCGCGTTTCCTGCGGGGTAATATTGATCAGAATTTGTTCGCTCATAACACCTGAACACCGAATGATTTAAGTAAGCGTGAGGCCTCGAATAAGGGCAGCCCCATGACGCCCGAATAACTGCCGTCGATGCGTGAAATAAACGCGGCGGCGAATCCCTGTATCGCGTAAGCCCCTGCTTTATCGTGCGGCTCGCCACTTGCCACGTAATGCAGAATATCGTCCGATGCCAAACGCCGGAAAGTCACGGCCGATTCGGAGCGTGTCAGCTTCAATTTGCCCTCAAACACCATGGCCACCGCCGTGATCACTTGGTGCGTTCGTCCGGAGAGCGCTTGCAACATCGACGCCGCCTCGGCATCACTTTGCGGTTTACCCAAAATACGCCGGCCTAAAATCACCGCGGTATCCGCCGCCAAGACCGGGTACCGCTTCATGCGCCGTTCCACCACCCGCATCCACGCGACCTCGGCTTTGATCCGAGCAATACGCTCGACATAGTCAGTAGGCGCCTCACGCGGCAAGGCCGCCTCATTCACGTCCGGCGCCAGCACGCGAAATTTGATCCCGATCTGTTGGAGTAATTCACGCCGGCGCGGGGATTGCGAAGCAAGGTATATTTGTGTCGCTGCCGCCATAATCATGCAAAAAGAAGGAATGCCGCTGAGGCGGCAAAGCCGACAAAAACCGTTAGGGTAATTAGGTGCGGGATGACGAGAGCAAATGCAATTTGGCAAAGCAGCCGATGAGCATCAGGCCCATGCCGCCCACAAACAACGTTATGGTTTCAAACCCCGCCAGATGAAAATGCCCACTCACGCGCCAAATTCCCGCAGCTACCGTCAAGATCACGCCCAGCACACCCACAGCGCACCCCCCGTTTGCGATCAGCTTATGCATATTCCCCCCATCTCGATTAGTAAGATTTGTGCTCGAAAGCTTACCTTATTTTGTGGCCATTGCGCGCGAATCACCGATGGCTAACTGCCGGTCGTGCAATTTGCTTAATGCCCCCAAGGCAAGCACCGCTCCCAGTCCCGCGAGCGCCATATCGGATTGCGTATCCCATTCATAACCCTGGGTGGCCAAAAACGCCACGCCGGCATCGCCGGAGGCAACTGCCACCCACCATTCCAAGATTTCATATAGCGCACTCACCGCCAGGCAGAAGCTCACCACCACGAACACCAGCCAACCGCGACCGCGCACCACGTGAAGCCGCAATAAAATTTCCCGAGCCAGTATCGCCGGAATGAACCCCTGCGCCAGATGGCCGACTTTGTCGTAGTTGTTGCGCTGCCAATGCAGCCACTCGCGCAACCAATCGAACAGCGGCACCTCAGCGTAGGTGTAGTGTCCGCCCACCATGAGGATCACACTGTGGATAAGCACCAGCCAATAGGCAAGCGGGGTTAAGGGAAAGCGGCGATAAGTGGCGGCCAACACCGCAAAGCCGATCAGCGCGGGCGCCACTTCAAGCAACCAGGTGAATCCGTCTTTCGGCGCAATGGCGGACCAAATCAGCACACCGAAATAGATGCCGAGCCACAGGATGCGCGAGGGATTACTCACGATGACCCTACTCGCGATGATAAGGGTGGTTATGCAAGATGCTGTGCGCGCGATAAAGCTGCTCCGCGAGCAGTACGCGCACCATGCCATGGGGTAGCGTGAGCGGTGACAATGACCACAGCAGATCGGCGCGGGATTTGATCTCCGGCGCCAAGCCATCCGCGCCACCAATGATCAGCGCTGCATCGCGACCGGCCCCCAGCCATTTTTGCATTTCCTGTGCCAGCGCCTGGCTGGTGAAAGATTTGCCGTGCTCGTCCAGCACGATGCGCAAACAATCTTTCGGCAGCGCGTCTTCGATCCGCATGGCCTCCACGCTCATCACTTGCTGCGCGGTCTTGCCGCCATCGCGCTTATCCGGTTTAATTTCCATGAGCCGAATCCGCGCTTCTCGTGGCATGCGCTTCTGGTATTCGGCGAATGCCTCATCTACCCAGTTGGGCATGCGGGTGCCGACGGCGGCGATGATGAGGTCCATTTATTATTGGAACCACGGATGCACACAGATAAACACGGATAAACTCAAATGCAAATCCTTTTTCGCTTTTACCTGTGGAAAGATTTGATCTAGGCGTCCTTCGACGCAAGCTTTTTGCGCACAGCCTTCGGCGCGGTCCACAGCTCTTCCAGGTTGTAGTACTCGCGCACCGCCGGGTGCATGACATGCACGATGACGTGGCCGAGATCGACCAGCACCCATTCACCGCTTTCCTCGCCTTCGACGCCCACGATTTCTGCGCCGGCTTCGCGCAACTTGTCGGCGACGTTGCGCGCCAGCGCTTTGACTTGGCGTGATGATTCCCCGCTGGCGATAATCATGTAATCCGCCATCGAGGTGAGTTTTTTGACGTTCAACACGACGATGTCGCTCGCTTTGATGTCTTCCAGCGCGGCGACAGCCGCTTTCTTCATGGTTTCAGGTGTCATTCGCTATACAGTTTGTTTTGGGAAATATAGTTGAGGATCGCGTCCGGCACTAGGTAGCGCGGGCTTTTGTTTTGCTGCAAATCGTTACGGATACGGGACGCGGAAATGTCTAAGGGGGTAAGAGGGTACGTCAAAATTTGCCCGGCAGGCGCTTTAGCCAATGCACTCGGGTCAACCGTTTGGCGCGCGGCCAACGCCTGCTGCAAAGCGGGCGGCATGCTGCCGGCCCAGCTTGCTTGGGCGAATCCGGGGCGATGTGCCACGGCAATATGCGCGAGATTAAAAATCTCTTGCCAGCGATGCCAGCTCGCCAAGCCGAGGAAAGCATCCGCGCCCAGCAGCAAGCACAATGGCTGATCCGCGCCCAGCTCGGCGCGCAATTCGGTGAGCGTATCCACGGTATAGCTGGGGCCGGGGCGGCGGAGTTCGCGATCATCCACAACGAAGTGCGGGTTGCCCGCGCACGCCAGTTTTGCCATTTCTAAACGCTGTTGCGCAGACGCGCGCGGAGCGTCACGCTGCCACGGCTCGCCTGCGGGAATAAAGCGCACTTGGTGCAGAGCAAGACCGGTAGCCGCTTCTTGCGCCAAGCGCAGATGGCCGAAATGAATAGGGTCGAAGGTGCCGCCAAAAATACCGATGGGGTTCAGAGCTTAACCTCGCACTTGCCCATCGCCTAGCACCACATATTTTTGCGAAGTCAGCCCTTCCAAGCCTACCGGGCCGCGCGCGTGGATCTTGTCGGTGGAAATACCGATCTCCGCGCCCAAGCCGTATTCGAAGCCATCGGCAAAGCGGGTCGAGGCATTCACCATCACGCTGCTCGAATCCACTTCGCGCAGGAAACGCCGTGCCCGCGTGTAGTCTTCGGTCACGATGGCGTCGGTGTGTTGCGAGCCAAAAGTGTTGATGTGCTCAATGGCCTGATCTAAACCCGATACCACGCGCACCGATAAAATCGGCGCGAGATATTCGGTGATCCAATCTTCGTCCGTCGCAGCGTTCATTTGCGACACGATGGCGCGCGAGGCGGCACAGCCGCGCAACTCCACGCCCTTGTCGATATAAATTTTCGCAAGCTTCGGCAACACGCTTTGCGCCACACTTTGTGCGACTAGCAGCGTCTCCATGGTATTGCACGTTCCGTAGCGGCTGGTCTTAGCGTTGTCCGCGATACGCGTCGCTTTTTCCAGATCGGCATGATCGTCGATGTACACATGGCACACGCCATGCAGATGCTTGATCACCGGGATGCGCGCATCGTTCATCAGGCGCTCGATCAAGCCCTTGCCGCCGCGCGGCACGATCACATCGACGAATTCCTTCATGGTGATCAACTCACCCACCGCGGCGCGGTCGGTGGTTTCAATCACTTGCACCGCCGTTTCCGGCAGCCCCGCGGCCGCCAAGCCTTCACGCACGCAGGCGGCGATGGCCTGGTTAGAGTTAATCGCTTCCGAACCGCCACGCAGGATGGCGGCGTTGCCGCTTTTCAAACACAGCCCGGCCGCATCGGCGGTGACATTCGGCCGCGCCTCGTAAATGATGCCGACCACGCCCAGCGGCACGCGCATTTTGCCCACCTGGATGCCGGAGGGCCGGTAATTCAAATCCGTGATCGCACCCACCGGGTCGGCGAGTGCAGCGATCTGGCGCAAGCCTTCGGCCATGCCTGCAACACCTTTGGCGTTGATTTGCAGCCGGTCGAGCAACGCGCTGTCCAAGCCGGAAGCCTTGGCCGCATCCATATCTTTAGCATTCGCCGCGAGCAGTTTTGCCTGATCGCGCTCGATGGCATCCGCCATCGCCAGCAAGGCTTTGTTCTTGGCGTTGGTGTCGGCGCGCGCCACCACGCGCGAAGCCGCGCGGGCTTGCTCACCTACCGAGCGCATGTATTGTTTAACGTCCATATCTCGTTTCATAGTAAAAGCGCGATTATTGAAATAACGATTGCTACTACTGATAGAGACGTTGCAACCATATATTTTCTGTTCTCAGATTTCATAGAGGCCAACACAGAAGCAAGGTATGGAAAATGTATGCAGTGCATATCTTTTCCAACTTTTTTTGCAAAAAATTGGACATTTGTATTGTCTGGGTTGGTATAACCAAACTTTTTTTCAAGATGATAGTAGAGCCTACCAAAAAGGATATTTTCATCCGTTTCAAGTTTAGTTGCCAATTTCTTTAAATCGATTGGCACATAATTGTAAGAGCTTCTAATTTCTTTATTTTGTTCAAAGGTTCGATATTCATCGAAATAATCATCATATATTTTGCTCAAAATCTCATAATCTGTTGGGGTCTTCTTCATTTTATTTGCTTCTATCGTGTTTTTGCTATCCCCAACACCAACATCAACAACTCATCCCACACATCGCCCGGCTTCAGGCCTTTGCTCATTCTATCAATTTCCGCTGCATGGCGTTGCGCGTGGGCCAGGGTCTCGGCCGACAATCGGGGCAGGGCGCGGCGCGCCAGGTTTTGGCGGTCGCCCCAGAAGCCGCCTTCACGCAGCGCCCCGCTCATATCTGCGCCGCGAGTAAGCGCTAGCTTTGCTTTGTTGAGGCTGCGCGTCAACCAGGCCAGCACGCCCAGGATCGGGATCGGCTTCACGCCCTCGCCGCGCAGGCCATCCAGGATGCGCGCGGCGCGTGCTGCATCGCCATTGAGCATGGCGTCGCCCAATTGGAAGACATCGAAGCGGGAGACGTTCAACACTGCTTCGCTCACTTCGTCAAAAGTCAGTTTGCGCGCGGGGTAGAGTAGGCCCAGTTTTTGGATTTCCTGGTGAGCGGCGAGCAGATTGCCTTCCACCGATTCGGCGAGGAAGGCGAGGGTTTCGCGGTCGGCGCTTTGGTTCTGTGTGGCCAAGCGGCGCGCGATCCATTCCGGCAAGGCATCAAGATCGACCGGATACACGTCGATCACCACCCCGGCCTGGCTCAAGGCGCTGAACCAAGCACTGTCTTTGGTGCGCTTGTCGAGCTTGGGCAGCAAGACCAGACTCACGGTATCGGGCGGCAAATCGGCACAGAAGGCTTCCAGTGCGGCTGAACCCTCATTGCCTGGTTTGCCGGTAGGGATGCGGATTTCAAGTACGCGCAGGCTGGCGAATAGGGACAGGCTGGCGCTGGCGGCTTGCAAGGAACTCCAATTGAAGTGCGCTTCTACTGTGAGCACTTCGCGCTCCAGATAACCTTGCTCCTTAGCGCGGAAGCGGATCGCATCCGCCGCCTCTAACGCCAACAGCGGCTCGTCGCCGGTGACGACATACAGCGGCTTGAGGCCGGATTGAAGGTGAGCGGAAAGCTTGTCGGGGCGGAGCAGCACGCTAGGAAGCGGTGCGAATCACGCTGACACGGCGAATGATCTGCTGCACCGCATCGGTTTGCATATCGCGGTAGAGCAGCGCTTCTTCGGATTCTTTCGCCAGGGTTTCGCTGTCGTTGAAGGTAATGTCGCGCCGCAGTTCGATTTGCTGGGTGGGGAGCAAGGCGCGGCCTTTTTGATCGCTTACCTTGAAACTCACGCGGTAGAGCAAACGGAATTCGCTCACGCGGCCAGCCCGGTTCAGCGACAGGATGCGCTTTTCGCGTTCTTCGCCCAGAATTTGCAGCGTAGCCTGGGCATCTTGCGCGCGATCGGTGACCTTGGTGGCGGTGGGGCGTACAGCACGCTCCAGATCCACGGCAATGTCTTGCCCGCCTTCGATATACAGGCTTTCGAACGGCAGTGCGGCGCTGCCGCGTAACTCGAAGCCGCAGGCGGCGAGGCTCAAGACTGAAATTAAGAGTAGGGCTTGTTTTAGCATTTCGCTATCCTGCCACGATGTTGACCAAGCGGCCAGGGACGACCACGATTTTTTTAATGCCTAAGCCCTCAATAAATTTCTGCACATTGGGGCTGGTGCGCGCCATTTCTTCAATTGCCTCTTTGCTAGCACTCTTGGGCACACGGATTTGGCCGCGCAATTTACCGTTGACCTGCACCACCAGCTCGATTTCGTCTTGCTCCAGCGCTGCTGCATCCACGGCCGGCCAGCTTGCCTCTAACAACACTCCGCCGGGTTTTAACTCACCCCAAAGGGCGTGGCAAATGTGCGGCACGATGGGCGAGAGCATGAGGGTGACCAGCTCCAAGGCCTCTTGCACCACCGCGCGGGCCGGGACGGAATCGTCGTTGAGTTTGCCCAGGGCATTCAGCAACTCCATATTGGAGGCGATGACGGTGTTGAAAATCTTGCGCCGGGCGTAGTCGTCGGTGACTTTTTGCAGGGTCGAGTGGGTTTGAAAGCGGATGGCTTTGAGCTCAGCCGACAATTCACCGCCCGCATAAGCCGCGATCACGCCTTTTTCGACATGGGCATGCACGGCTTTCCATAGGCGATTGAGGAAGCGGGACGCGCCTTCAACACCTGCGTCGGACCACTCCAGGGTGTTTTCCGGCGGGGCGGCGAACATCATGAATAGGCGCGCGGTGTCGGCGCCGTATTGCTCGATCAAGCCTTGCGGATCAACGCCATTCTTTTTCGATTTGGACATGGTGCCGATGCCGCCGTATTCCACCGGCTGACCGTCAGCACGGCTTTTCACCGAAAGAATCGTGCCCTTATCGTCACGCGTTAAATCCACTTCCTCAGGCGCGAAATAGGTGATGCCGCTTTTATCGCCTTTGCGGAAGAAGATGTGGTTCAGCACCATGCCTTGGGTGAGCAGGTTGGCGAAGGGCTCCGATGTTTTAGTGAGGCCCAGATCGCGCATCACTTTGGTCCAGAAGCGCGAGTACAAGAGATGCAAAATCGCGTGCTCGATGCCGCCGATGTATTGATCGGCCGGCATCCAATACGAGGCGCGCTCGTCCACCATTTTGTCCGCGCCGGGCGAACAATAGCGCAAGAAATACCAGGACGAATCGACGAAGGTGTCCATGGTGTCGGTCTCGCGCCGCGCGGCTTTGCCGCACTTTGGGCAGGTGCAATGCAAAAACGCCGCGCTTTTGTTCAGCGGGTTGCCGGAACCGTCGGGAATTAAATCTTCTGGTAACCGCACCGGTAGCTGATCATCCGGCACCGGTACAGCACCGCAAGTTTCACAATGGATGATCGGGATCGGCGTGCCCCAGTAGCGTTGGCGCGAGATGCCCCAATCGCGGAGGCGCCAGGTGATTTTTTTCTCTCCTAAATTTTTGGCGGAGAGATTAGCGGCGATAGCATCGACGGCTTGGTCGAAATCGAGGCCGTCGTATTTGCCGGAGTTTATGCAGGTTCCGTGTTCACAGAACGGCAAAATCCCCCCTTCTCCCCCCTTTGACAAAGGGGGGTTGGGGGGGATTTCATCGGTCGGGTGAATCACTTCTTTGATCGCCAACCGATACTTCTTCGCGAACTCAAAATCCCGCTCATCATGCGCCGGCACCGCCATCACCGCGCCTTCGCCGTAACCCATGAGCACGTAGTTCGCGACCCACAAGGGGAGCGGCTCGCCGGTGAGCGGGTGCGTGACGCTCAAGCCGGTCGCCATGCCTTTCTTTTCCTGCGTGGCGAGTTCGGCTTCGGTGACGCCGCCTTTTTTGCATTCCTCAATAAAGGCAGCGAGCGCTGGATTATTTTGTGCCGCATGCGTCGCCAGCGGATGCTCCGCCGCCACGGCCACGTAAGTCGCGCCCATCAAGGTATCGGCGCGAGTGGTGAATACCCATAGCACACCACCGCCTTCGATGCTGTGCGGGAAGCCGACGCGCACGCCGAAACTCTTGCCGATCCAGTTTTTCTGCATCAGTCGCACTTGCTCGGGCCAGCCGGAAAGCTTGTCCAGCTCGCTCAACAATTCGTCGGCGTATTGCGTGATCGACATGTAGTACATGGGGATTTCGCGCTTTTCCACCACTGCGCCGGTGCGCCAGCCGCGGCCGTCGATTACTTGCTCATTGGCGAGCACGGTTTGATCGACCGGATCCCAATTCACGACGCCGGTTTTTTGATATACGATGCCGCGCTCCAGCATGCGTAGAAACAGCCATTGATTCCAGCGATAGTATTCGGGAGTGCAGGTCGCGACTTCGCGCGACCAATCGATGGCGAAGCCCAGGCTTTTGAGCTGCTTTTTCATGTACGCGATGTTGTCGTAGGTCCACTTGGCGGGCGCGACCTTGGAGGCCATGGCCGCGTTTTCCGCCGGCAAGCCGAATGCATCCCAGCCCATGGGCTGCATCACGTTGTAGCCCTTCATTTGATGAAAGCGCGTCAGCACATCGCCGATGGTGTAATTGCGCACGTGGCCCATGTGCAGCTTGCCCGAAGGATAGGGGAACATGGATAGGCAGTAGTACTTGGGCTTGGCGTTGTCTTCGGTCGCGGCGAAAGCATTACGCTCGTTCCAAAGCTGCTGTGCTTGAGCTTCGACCGCGCGTGGTGAATAATGGGCTTGCATCTGAAATCCCTTACAAATCAAGCCCGCGATTATACCTTCTAACATGCCCACAGAAATGAGCGCCGTGGTTCAAAACCTGGAAAAAATGCTCGCGGCAGGCCGTGACAACGCCTTATTGCGCTTCAGCCTCGGTAACGAATATTCAAAACTTGGTCAGTTTGATCAGGCCGCTGCGCATTTGCAGCAAGCGGTGATACATGATCCAAACTACTCGGCTGCCTGGAAGTTGTTAGGCAAAGCGCTGAACGAAGCCGGCCACTTGCAAGAGGCGCTCGCCGCATACCATAGCGGCATTGCGATCGCTTCGATCAAGGGCGATAAGCAGGCAGCGAAGGAAATGGCGGTGTTTGCGAAGCGGATCGAAAAGCAGCTTGGCGGCGCTTAGCCGCGCGCTTGCCGGCTGAACGCTACACGGGGAACACAATCATCACCCGCAACCCACGCCCAGCTTCACCGCTGGACAATTGCAGCGTCGCGCCATGAATCGCCGCGATGCGCTGCACGATGGATAAGCCTAAGCCGCTGCCTTGCTCGCCGGTGCCGAGCGGGCGATAGAAACGTTCCAGCACTTTGTCGCGCTCTTCCTCGGGAATGCCGGGGCCGTTATCGCTGACGGTGATGCGCGGCTGGCCGTTTTCACGATCAACCCGCACTTGAACCTGCGTGCCGGCGGGCGTGTAGCGCACGGCATTGTCGATCAGGTTGCGCAATAAAATTCGCAATAAACCGGGCAGGGCTTGCACGCTTGCCGCTTCGCCTTCGGCCAACTCCAGTTGCACGTTTTTTTGCCGAGCGAGCGGCGTCATTTCAGCGATGACTTCGACCGCCAAGGTTTGCAGTTCGCATGATTCCAGCACGGATTTTTGCAGCGAATCGAGCCGCGCCAGGGTGAGCAATTGCTCGATCAAATGCGCGGCGCGATCGCAGCCGAGGATGACGCTGTCGAGCGCGTGAATGCGCTCCGTGGCGTCCTGTGCACCACGCGCCACTTGCGCTTGGGCTTTGATCGCCGCTACCGGCGTGCGCAACTCATGTGCGGCATCGGCGGTAAAGCGGCGCTCGTTTTGTATGGATGCGCCGATGCGTTCGAACAAGTGGTTGAGGCGACCAATCAGCGGCAGCACTTCTGATGGTGCTGCGCCGGCTGGTAGCGGCGCCAGATTGTCTGGTTCGCGCAATGCCACTTCGCGCGTCAGGCTCGCCAAGGGACGCAAGCCTCGACTCACCGCCAGCCATAACAAGATGGCGAATAGCGGCAGCGCAATCAGCAGGGGATAGAGCAGGTTTTTCGCCACTTCGCGCGCCAGCTTGTCGCGCACCTCGGCCTGCTCTGCGACATGGATCAGCAATTTGCCCGATGCATCCAGGCTGCTGAATACGCGCCAGCGCTGACCCGCAATATTACTGTCGCTGAATCCTTGTTTGCGGTTAGTGAGCGGGGTCTGCGGCGAATTGACGGAATGTAGGCGAAGCTGATCGTGTTCCCAAATCTGAAACGCGACCCGGCGCGAATATTTGTGCAACGGCAACGCGTGTTCGGTTTCGATTTCTTCGAACTCGCCCGTGGTTTGTGCGATGAGCAGCGAGGCGGCTTGGGTGAGATGCGCATCCAGCATTTCGTTCAGCTCTTCGCGCGCATCGAAGTAGGTGACGATGACCGTGCCCCCCCACACCAGCGCCATGCCGGCCAAGGCCAACGTTAAGACGCGCCGTTTGAGGGAAGGGTGGCGGCGCGCCATTTTAATCGGCTTGCGCGCGCGGCATGAGGTAGCCGACGCCGCGCACGGTTTGAATGAGTTCCGGCGCTAATTTACGGCGCAAGTGATGGATGTGCACTTCCACCGTATTGCTCTCGATTTCATCGCCCCAGGCGTAGAGCTGTGCCTCTATTTGGACACGCGTCAGCACGCGGTCGAGATTGAGCATGAGCGCTTGCAGCACGGCGAATTCCTTGGCGGACAATTCAACAGCTAAGCCTTGATACGTCACCCGATGGCTTGCCGGATCGAGTGCCAGCGCGCCGTTGCAAAGCGCGGGAGCGGTTTCGCCGCTCGCGCGACGCACCAGCGCACGTAATCTCGCCGCCAGTTCGCCCATATCGAAAGGTTTAATCAAATAATCGTCCGCGCCCGCATCCAGGCCTTTGATGCGATCTTCTACCGTATCGCGCGCAGTCAGGATCAGCACCGGCGTGGCGTCTCGGCGCGCTCGCAAACGTTGCAACACGTCGAGTCCGGATAGGCGCGGCAGACCTAAATCCAGCACCACGGCGGCATAGGGCTCGGTTTCCAGCGCATGCTGGGCGGCCACGCCGTCTTTCACCCAGTCCACGGCGAAGCCGGCTTGCTTCAGGCCAGCCTGGATGGCGTCACCCAAGAGTGCATCATCTTCCACCGCCAGCACGCGCATGCGCCATCCTTGGGTTAGTCATCATGTTTCCGCTTCTCAGTTGCCACGGGTTGTTGCGAGAGCGGTGTCAGGCCGGGTGGCGCCCAATCTTTATAGAGGTAAGCGTAGGCCGTCACAACCACCGTAGCCAACAGCAGCAGCCCAAGCCAGGCATGGCGCTGCTGAATGCCTTCTGCCGGTCCGCCCGACTTGGTGCCGGTAATCATAGCCCGCGCCAGATTTTCGCGGTGCAAGAAGCTGCTCACGAACACGCCGACGATATGCACGATCACCACGGCGAGCATGGCATTGGCGCTGAGCTCGTGCAACCCCTCCAGCCACTCGCCACCGATTTCATTGTAGATGGCCAAACCGCTCAAGCCGGACAACAGGCCTAAGCCCAGCAGCAAGAAAATCGCAACGCTGCCGGCCGGGTTGTGCCCGACATAATGTTGGGGCTTGCCTTGGAACATCGAGCGCACGTAACTGGCAATCGCGCTTGGCTTAAACCAAAAGGTATTGAAGCGAGCATAGCGCGTGCCGACAATGCCCCAAATCAAACGAAACCCGATCAGCCCGATCATCGTATATCCCAGCAGCAGATGTATATCGCGATAGCGCTCGGAATCGCCGGTTATGAACGCACCGACAAAGGAGAGCGCCAACAGCCAGTGGAAGGTGCGCGTGGGAAAGTCCCACACCATAATTTTATTGCTCATCGCATAAACTCCTTTTAGCGTGGAACACGTAAGCTACGTTCACTGAAATCACCGCGCTCCGCCTGGGTATGGCATGCCGCGCAGTTGCCGGCCTGCTTCACCGCCGCGCTACTCCACACCCGAGCCGGTACCTCGTCATGCTCTTTCTTGAACCAGCGCGTCTCCGTGATGCGTAGCGACGGTTTGCCGGTCGTTGCACGGTTATTGCGCTCCGCATTCGCTTGCAGAAAGGCGCTGATTTCCGCCGCTGTTTTAGCGTCGAGACTGGCATCGGCGCCAAAGTGTTTGTCGAGTTGCGTCATCATCACGCGCCAGGATTCAGCCGGCAACAATTGCGGCGGGTACGCCAGATGGCAGGCGCTGCATTCTGTCTTCCACTTCACATTGTTGGCGCTATAAACATGCTCAGCTGCGTGTGCGCTGGACATAATGCTTGCGAGTGATACCAAGGCGAGTGAGATTGTTTGGAATGTAAATCGCATTTTGCGCTCCTTAATTTTTGATCGTCATCAGGTAGGCCAGCACATCGCCTTGCTCGCTCGCGGTACAAGCGCGGTTCAACACATCGTTGCAGTTGCGGCGAAACCATTTCTCCACTTTGTCCGGGCGGGTGAAGCGCTCGGCATTGGCCGCCGGCGCAAGCGGCGCGATGACCTTGCCGGTTTTGGCGTGTTTGCCCGATGCGGCCGGATTGTCGGTATGGCATGAAGCGCAGCTCCACTCCGCGCCATGCGTGGTTTTAAACAAGCGTTCGCCGCGTTGTGCGGAAACGCCTTTAAATGTGGGGTCGGTTTGTTTTGCGCTTTGCTCGAGCTGCTTGAGCGTGTCGGCCGCAGTTAGCGCAAACACGGGTTGCGTCAGCCCGGTCGCCGCCAAGGCCAGCATGATCATTAGTTTGTGGGGAATGTGCTTCATCATCGCCTCCATCTGAAGTTTCTACGCTTGCAGATTAAGCGGTGAAGCTTAAGAAAGGCTTAAGCCGATGGCGGGGCTACTCGCGCGAGATACGCCGAATGATCGCGTCCAACTGCGCCAGGTTAGCGTAGTCGATAATGAGCTTGCCTGCGCCTTTTTTCTCGTGCTTGATGC
>JADMJT010000053.1 GCA_018781585.1 Burkholderiales bacterium | reverse complement strand
GGTGGTTTATTCAGCGCGCATCCTCAAAAAAATCCAGCAAGCGCTGCGTGAGCCAATCCAGGCGGCCGGGGAAAGGGCTGGAGACGAATCCGACATGGCCGCCTGCTTCGGGAAAATCCAAGGTTACGCTGGGCGATACCTCTGCTGCGGTGGGCAGCGCTGCAGCCGGTAGAAACGGGTCGTTGCGCGCATTGACCAGTAACGTCGGCACACGAATATGCAGCAGCCCGGGCTTGCTGCTGGCGCGCGTCCAATAGTCGTCGGCGTCGCGGTAGCCGTGCAGGGGTGCGGTGACCAGGCTGTCGAATTCGCGTAGCGTCGTTGCGTCGCTTACCTTTTCCCGATCGAATAACTGCGGATGATGGTTGAGCTTTTCCAGCGCCTTGATTTTGAGCGTGCTGAGAAAATGGCCGGTATAGACCCAGCGATTGAACCCTCGATCCAAGGCATTGCCGCTGGCGTGCAAATCCATCGGCGCGGAGATGGCGGCGGCGGCGTCCACTTGGTGTGTTGCCAGATCGCCTTGCTCGCCCAGCCATTTGAGCAAGGCATTGCCGCCGAGCGAGACGCCAGCGGCATAGACGCGCGACGCTCCGGCGCGGCTGCGAATATGTTGCACCAGCGTGTCGATATCGCCGCTGTCGCCCGCGAAATAAGCGCGCGGCAAGCGATTCGGCTCGCCGCTGCAGCCGCGAAAATGCGCCACCACGCCGCGCCAGCCGCGCGCTTGCGCGGCCTGCATCAGGCTCAAGGCGTAGTGCCCGCGCGAATTGCCCTCCAAGCCATGAAACAGTAGCAGCAACGGTGCGTCCGTCGCACCATCGACCCAATCGAGATCGACAAAATCGCCATCGGGCAAGGCCAAACGCTCGCGCCGATAGACGACGTGAGGCAAGGGGACGAACAAGGCGGTATAGAGCGTTTGTAGGTGGCCGCCAGGCAGCCACCACGGTGCGCGATAAGGGTTGGCAGGGCGCATGCCGCGCATTGTAGCGTATACCGCTTCGAGCCCTGCCGTTGTGGGTAGGCTGCGTCGCATTCGGCTTGGGTTTCCGCTGCGGGTAGTGGATAATTAAACCTTATGAAACTTGTCATCCTCGACCGCGACGGCGTGATCAATTTTGATAGCGACCGTTTCATTACGAACCCGGACGAATGGAAACCTATTCCCGGCAGCCTAGAGGCCATCGCGCGCTTGAATCAGGCGGGTTATCGTGTGGTGATCGCCACCAATCAATCCGGCATCGGGCGCGGCTTGTTTGATATGGCGGCGCTGAATGCGATTCACGACAAGTTGTACCGTGCGTTGGCGCAAGTGGGCGGCCGCATCGATGCGCTGTTCTATTGCCCGCATGCGGCGGATTTGAACTGCCCGTGCCGTAAGCCGCGGCCCGGCATGCTGGAAGAAGTCGCCCGGCGTTTCAATACCGATCTTACGGGTGTGCCCGCCGTCGGCGATGCGCTGCGTGATTTGGAAGCGGCCGTAGCGGTCGGGGCGCAGCCGATACTGGTGTTGACCGGTAAGGGCCGCCGCACGCAAGCGGCAGGCGGGTTGCCTGCAGGCACGATGATTTTCCAAGACCTCGCAGAAGTGGCGAAGCAGGTGATTCAGACCTCATGACTTTGCTGCGCTCGTTATTGTTTCTGTTTAGTCTAATTCTCCTCACCCCCCCCTATTCCCTGATTGCGCTGCTGACGTTTCCGCTACCGGTGATGCTGCGTTACCGCGTGATTTCATTCTGGAGCCGGATTGTATTGTGGCTGCTGCGCGTACTGTGCAACATTCGCTATGAAGTGCGCGGTCGCGAGCATATCCCCGCCACGCCCACGATCATTCTGTCCAAACATCAATCGGCGTGGGAGACAATCGCTTTCCAGCAAATTTTTCCACCTCAGGTGTGGGTGATGAAGCGCTCGCTGCTGCTGATTCCATTTTTGGGTTGGGGGCTGGCGATGTTGCGTCCAATTGCGATTAACCGTGAGGCCGGACGCGCGGCGCTCAAGCAAGTGACGGATCAAGGCCGGGATCGTTTGAAGCATGGTTTCTGGATTGTGATTTTTCCCGAGGGCACGCGAGTGGCACCGGGGAAAACCGGCCGCTACGGCATCGGCGGCGCGTGGCTGGCGACGCACACCGGCACGCAAGTGCTCCCCGTGGCGCACAACGCGGGAGAATTCTGGGGACGCAATGCCTTGCACAAACTGCCTGGCATCATCACCGTAAGCATTGGCGCGCCGATTGATCCAGCCGGCCTGAAACCGGCCGAGTTGAATGAGAAAGTGCAAGCTTGGATTGAAACGGAAATGTCCAAAATTCAGGCGTCGGGCGTCGGGCATCAGGCATCAGGGGAGGTAGGGGCGGGGCAGGCCTCGCCCGAATAAATGATGGCCTATCCACTCAAAGAAACGCGCGTCATCCAGCTCGGCGGCCAAGTATTGTCTTATACCCTGGTGCGGCGCAAGCGGCGCACCATCGGCTTCAAAGTGGATTTCGACGGCCTGACCGTGAGTGCGCCGCCGCGCGAGCCTTACACTTATCTCGATCAGCTCATCAGTGAACGCGCGCGCTGGATCAGCGAAAAGCTGCGCGAGATGGAGGCGCGGCGTCTGCCCGAGCGTAAATGGAAGAACGGCGAGCGTTTGCCGCTCCTAGGCGATGAGTTGGAACTGTATCTTTATCGTACTTACACCCGCTCCGAGCCCATGCACCATGCAGGGAAAATCTATGTGGGCGTACCCGATACGCACGATGCGCCGACGGTGCAAATGCGCGTCGCCAATTGGTACCGGTGTCAGGCCGAGCGGCATTTTCAAGAACGCATTAATGTGTTGGTGCCCAAATTAGGGGTGGCGGTTCCGCGCCTCAAGCTTTCCAACGCGAGAACCACTTGGGGCATGTGCCTGCCGTCGGGAGAGATTCGACTCTCCTGGCGGCTCATCAAAGCCCCGCCCGCGCAAATCGATTATGTGGTGGCGCATGAGTTGGCCCACTTAAAACACATGAACCACTCGCGTGCCTTTTGGGCGACCGTGGCGCAACTCTATCCTGATTACCAACGCGAACGTCAGGCGTTGGAGCGTGACGGTGCGCGCTATCATACGTTTTGATTCGCCGCTTTCATTGCGCAGGCAGCGCCGGGTGCAATATTGCAGCAATGCGTTCGATTACTCCTCCTCAGGCCAATTCTTGATATAACCCTTAAGCAATTTGTTTTGGAAACTGGCCTCGTTCAAGCAGGCCTTGGCTACGTCATGAAAAGTAATCACGCCAAGCAGCGCCGCGCCTTCCACTACCGGTAAATGCCGGATATGGTTTTCCGTCATCATGCCGCGCACGTGATCTACCGTGTCTTCGGGTCCGCCGACGATGAGCCGGGTGGTCATTAAGTCGGTCACCTTGAACGTGCCAAGGTCGCACGCATATTTGTGAACAGCGCGCAATATGTCGCGCTCTGTAATGATGCCGACCATCTTCCCCGTGTCGTCCAATACGATCAGCGAGCCGATACTTCGTTCCACCATCTGCTGTATGGCTTCCACCACCGGTTTTTCAGGAGAGGTGCTAAAGGTTGCGCCACCCTTGAATGCTAGAATTTCGCGGATTATCATCGTCATCTCCTTACATAGTGCTGCTGATGTGGATTCGAATACTCAGCCTAAAATTCATTGTAAACAATTAACCGCGAGACACACCATTCTTTCAAACCCTAGCTGTATCCAGTAACTAAGTCGCAAGGTGGCTTGCCGCTTAGATGCGGTGACAGCAGTATGGCGCAAGCCATGGAATGGCTAACCTTATTTAACTGATGGGAGAATATTATGCGCCTCTTGCACACGATGATTCGAGTCGGCGATCTGGATCGATCGATCAAGTTCTATACCGACGTGCTGGGCATGAAACTGCTGCGGCGCAAAGATTATCCGGGCGGAAAATTCACCCTCGCTTTTGTTGGCTATGGCGAAGAGTCCGATCATACGGTGTTGGAGCTGACCTACAACTGGGGGGTGGCATCGTATGACTTAGGCACGGGTTTCGGCCATCTCGCGCTGGAGGTGGATGACGCTTACCAAGCCTGTGAAGCCGTGAAACAGCTCGGGGGAAAAGTCACACGCGAAGCCGGCCCGATGCAGCACGGCACGACGGTGATTGCCTTCGTCGCCGACCCGGATGGCTATCAGATCGAATTTATTCAGAAGGGCTCGCGCACGCATTAGAGAAAATGATTGATTGCACGCATATTTTTCCCCTTTTGGCCGTGGCGGGCGTGCTAAACTTTTGCGCTGTGACGAGTGGCGCGCATCGAATAATTATTCAATAAGCAGTCGGGGAGAACAATAAATGGATTGCCCGTTTTGTGCGGAAGAAATCAAAGAAGAGGCGATTGTCTGCCGCCACTGCCAGCGTGAAATCGGCCCGTTCCGGCCATTGTTGAAGCGCTTGGCTGCGTTGGAGGCAAAATTCGGTGAGGAAGGCGAGGGCGCGTTCACGCCGATGAGTGAGCGCATCAATGCCTTGGATGAAAAACTCGACGCCTTACGCGAGCATTTGGAAGTCGCGTTTACCGTTGAACCGGGAGGGCCTCCCGGCTCGGTTACAGTGGTAGGACTACGCCCTGTTGCTGCATTCCTTTCCTTTATTGTGCTGCCGATCGCATTATTGCTCGCCGCACATGCCGCGACCGTGCTGGTCTATGATTTTCCAACCTGGGTGCTGCGGGTTGTCTCCATTTTGATTCCGATCCCCATCGGATTTTGGCGGGCCAACACGCTTAGACGCCCCCTCTGGTCCGACGCGCTGGTCGCCCTGTTCGTGGGCGCAACGGCAGTGGCTTCCATGTCCGTGGTGCTTGCCTGGTATGACAATGCATCGCCCTTGCCGCAGGATGGTAGAGAGTGGCGCGAGGTTATCGACTATGCGCTCAGCATCGCGCTCAGCTATTTGACAGGCACATTCATCGGACGTTGGCTGGTGCGCCGTCGTCAGGCGCAATCGGGTACGGGGAAGTTGGCGCTGGAAATCGCGCGCATCATGTCGGGCAACAAACAGCCCTCAAAAAACATGCTTAACCGCGCGCAAGCGGCAGTTAAGCATGTGTCGGCGGGGATGAGTTATGCGGTGCCCATCGTTACCGCAGCCGGTGCATTGGTGACCGGCTTGCGGAAACTGTTCGAGTGAAAAAAATTACTTCGCGATGACCAAGCTGACGACGGTGCTGCCCTTGCGGCCTGCATCGTCGGTCACTTCAACTTTGATGTCGTGTTCGCCAGGCGGGATTTCCACTTTTGACATGTCGATGCCCTTGGCGCTGACGAAAGGTTTTACCCGCTCGGTCAGATCCACCAGCGGTGCTTTGAGGTAAGTCACCTTGACCGAGGCCGGGTCGATTTTAGAACCACCGCGCGGCTCGAATTGAAACTTCATGTCGAACGGCCCTTTTATTTGGCCGTCCGTCGGGCTCACGAATTTGACGCCCGGGCCGCGTGTCAGTCCACCGCGCGCGGCAAACTTGGCTGCTGCGGGTAGTTTGGCTTCCTCGTTCGAAATCAATTGTCCTGCCGACGATAGGCTAGGCAATAGGGTGAAAATAGAAGCAATGATGACGAGTGGCATTGCAAGTTTGCGGTCGTTCATGGTGCTGGCTCCTGATAATGAAGGGGTAAAGCGAACGGTAAAATGGCCGATGATTATTCCTTCGACACAGCGTCTTTACTGTTCGGACAAATAGCGTACATGAGTTATCGTATTTTTCAAATCCATTGTTTCTTGGTCCAGGTCATTAAAAATGCATGCTAAATCAATAAAATTTGCATTAATCGCAGTCGCAACTGTGGCGCTGCAAGGCATGGCGCCTTCCCAGGCGGCGGAGACCGAGATAACGAAAGGTAATGCAGGCCGTTCGGTGCAGGATATTACCGCCGCCATGTCCTACTACAAGCCCGATCCGGAAGTGGCGCGAGCGGCGCGCGCAAAGATCGGCGCGGCACCGCCAGCAACGGATTCAAAGCGCGATCTAGCCGTCTTTTATCGTCAGCGCAGCGAAGCGGCAGCCAATCTTGGCTTGATCGAACAACAGATCGCCGATCTGCGCGAGGCGGCCAATCAGGGCAAGGGCCTCGATATGTACCCCGCCATTCTGAGCGAGCTTGCCGCAGCGGAGGCCAATGGCGGCAATGTGCTCACCAGCATCGAGTTGCGGCGTGAACAGATCGCGCTGGCGGGAGACAAGCTGCCGCTGAAACTCATCCCCTATACCGTGCTTGCGCGTCAATATGCGGCGATGGGGGATATGAAGGCGGCGAACGAAGCGCTCGATCAGGCCGAATTGGGCTACGAGAAAGGAAAATCCCTCCCGAAATCGCCCTGGTCCAAAAATCAATATCTATGGCGCTATCAAATCGAGCTTTCCCGCGCACATATTTTGCTGGCGCAAGGCAAGTCGAAAGAATCGGAGCAGGCCGGGCGCCTCGCCTTGGCTGCTTGGCAAGCGGATGCGGAGTCATACAAGGCCCGTGTCGAACTAGGCGGCGGACAGGCCGAGAATGTGCGCGCGCTGCTGGGGGAAGCCATCGAGCAAATGCTGGCAAATGCCATGCTGCAGCAAGGCCGCGTGCTTGAAGCCGAAATAGCCAGCCGCGAGACATTGAGCAAAATATTGAAGCGCACCGGGCGTTATTCGCCGGGAACGGGCAAGGCGTTGACCACCTTGTCCGGCATCATCAGCGCGCAGGGCCGCTATCATGAAGCGGCTGTGCTGGCGCAGGAGGCGCTAGAGAGCCTGAACAAGGCGGGCGTGCCGCCCTATTCTTCCTACATGGGAAACGCGACCAAACGCTATGCCGAAGTGTTGGCGCTCGACGGGAAGTGGGCAGAGACCTTGAAGCAGTATGAAACCATGGTGCAGGCGCTGGCTGCCGCAAACACGCCTTCCGCCTTTACCAAGGGCGATCTGAC
>JADMJT010000001.1:68504-70888 GCA_018781585.1 Burkholderiales bacterium | reverse complement strand
GCCATGGTGCGCGTCACTACCCATGGGGGCGATCTCCACATCCGCTGGGCGGGTGAAGGTCGGCCGGTGTTGATGACTGGACCGGCAGTGGAGGTGTTCGAGGGGGTGATCGAGTTGTGATGGTGCGTAAAAAACCATTCAAAACAGGTGGGGCAGAGGTGAAAAAAACGGAGTTGACCACTATTCGAAGTATCCAATGAAGCTTCTTGACTTCAAAAAAAGGAAAGCCTCCAAACTGCACAAAGAAGCGCAGCAACTGGGTGACGAAGAAAAATTCGACGAGGCCATCCAAAAGTATCTTGAAGCGATCGAATGCGATCCGCAAAAATCGGGTAGCTATTACAACATCGGGCTGATCTACAAATATCGAGGCGAATGGCAGAAATCGTTCGAGTTCAACCGGAAGGCCAACGAGTTGGATCCGGAAGACAAGGCCGCCAGATGGAATCTGGCCATCGCCGCAACCGCGCTCAGGAACTGGGCTGTGGCCCGCAAGAAGTGGGAAGAAAACGGGATCACGCTGGAAGGAAGCGAAGGGTCGATCGAGATGGATTTCGGGTTGACGCCCGTGCGCCTGAATCCGGATGAAAATGGAGAAGTTGTATGGGCGACGCGCATCGACCCTGTTCGCGCCCGTATCGACAATATCCCCTTCCCCGAATCTGGATTTCGCCACGGCGATATGGTGTTGCACGATGGCGCGGCGGTCGGATACCGTAAGCGAGGGGAGGATGAGTACCCAGTGTTCAATGTGCTGGAGTTATTCTCGCCTTCTCCCTTTGCGACGAACGTGGCCACGGTATCGGTTGAGAGCGAGTCAGATATGGACGCGCTGGAGAAGGCCTTCTCGGCTACACAAAGCCACTACGAAGATTGGACGCGGAATGTCCGGACCCTTTGCAGGGCGTGTAGCGAAGGGCGGCCGCATGAGCAGCACGATCATGAACTGAAGGATGAATGGTTTCCGGAAAGACGGCTCGGCATAGCAGTTTATCCGGGCGACGATATCTATCGCATTCTGGAACAGTGGCAAAAAAATTCCAGTGGACGAGTGTTATCGGTCGATCCCGAGATTCCGCGCTAATCCCAGCATGCGCGGGCCACATATCTTGTATTACCCTCTAAAAATTTCAGTATAAATTGCCGGTGGCGTCATTTTGGCGACAGTGATAAACTGAGCGCCTAGTCCAATACAGGAGGACAGCCATGGCAACCGATATTTCCAAGCAGGATCGGATTGGTGCGCGCGTCCCGCACGATGTTTATGAAACCCTTTGCAAAGCCGCCGAATTGAGCGGGGCAACAATCAATCAATTCCTAGTGCAGTCCGCGCTGAAAGAAGCGCAGGCGGTGATTGAGCGAGAACAGATTATTCGACTGTCCGTGCGCGATTGGGACTGGATGCTTGATCTGCTTGAGCACCCACCCAAGCCCAATGCCAGATTAAAAGCAGCCTTGAAGCGTTATCAAAAAGCCAAACGAGACGATGCGGATTCTGTCTTTAACTGGCGACCATGATCGGCAAAGTTTCGATTGTGGCCGGTCTGAGCTGAACGACTGGCTGCGCCAAGTCGCCAGACAGCATCAGGATAAGGGGCTGTCTAGAACGTTCGTTGCGATACATGAGGAAGCGCCCACGCGCATTTGCGGCTATTACGCACTGACCCTGACCGAAATCGATCATCGCCACCTGCCGGACGCTCTCCGCAAGAAATTGCCGCAACGGATTCCCGGGATTCGCTTGGGGCGGCTCGCAGTCGATCAACGCTACCAGGGCAAAAAATTAGGCGAATTGCTCTTGGTTGACGCGCTAATGCGTGCTGAGCGCATTCACCAAGAAGCGGGCGTGGTTGGATTGTTCGTCGATGCGCTTGACGAACACGCGGCTGGGTTTTACAGGCACTTCGGTTTTCTGGCTGCGCCAGATAATCCGCTTATGCTGGTATTTCCGGTAGCTTGACCCGCCTGGTCTTTCCGCATGGCTAGGGTTAGAAATTCATTACCCTATTTTTCCTTTTTGACTTATGTGGACCTATGAAATTCGTAATCAGAACCTTCTTTAAAACCCTGCGTCTTGTGCTCGGCCCTTTCATCCTGCTTTGGGAAGTGGTCACCACCCCCAAGGGTATCGTGCGCCCGGCGGAGCAACAGCAGCAAATCGATCTGCAATGTCGAAGCTTGGCCTTGTATCAATTCAAAACTTGCCCTTTCTGTATCAAGGTCAGACGTGCCATGCGCGGCCTCTCGCTGAATATAGCATTGCGTGATGCGCAGCATGATCCGCAGCACCGCGAGGCCTTATTGCAAGGCGGTGGGCAGATCAAGACGCCCTGTCTCAGAATCACGGATGCGCAAGGCAACAGTCAGTGGATGTATGAATCGGA
>JADMJT010000001.1:29294-68404 GCA_018781585.1 Burkholderiales bacterium | reverse complement strand
CCTGTCTCAGAATCACGGATGCGCAAGGCAACAGTCAGTGGATGTATGAATCGGATGACATCATCCAGTATCTGCGCCGACGTTTTGCCTAGAGGCGGTAGGGGCGAGGCATGCCTCGCCCGATGGTAATATCGGGTCGGGCATGCCCGACCCCTACACTATTTCTTCGTGAGGTAAATTTGTCATCATTTATGAAATGAGCGCCTTCGGGCCTGAGGCCTATTTCGAAGCCATCATCGCCTTGTAATGTGTCATCCCACCCTGATTCCAGTTATACTTTTCGCACAAAAACCTGCGAAGGGAGCAGAATGAAAATCGAAGCGGAAGACGTTGTACGGTACCTCAAAGATCAGCCGGATTTTTTCGAGCAGCACATCGGCGTGTTGCTCGATCTCAAGCTACCCAATCTGCATGACGAAAAAGCCATTTCCCTTTCCGAGTACCAAGTCGCCGCCCTGCGCGAAAAAAACGCGCTGCTCGAATCCAAGCTGCGTGAATTGATCAAATTCGGCGAAGAAAACGACGCCCTGGGCGAACGCGTGCATCGCTTCAGCCTGGCGCTATTGATGGCGGCCAATCTGGATACGCTGCTGCAAGCGGTTTATTTCAATCTGCGTGAGGATTTTGCGGTGCCGCATATTGGTCTGCGTCTTTGGCGCGGCGAGATGCCGGTATCCGAGCGCCCCGAATTCACCCCGACCAGTAATGAGTTGCGCATGTACGCGGAAGGCCTCTCCCATCCTTCCTGTGGCCCGCACGCGCTGTATGAAACCGGCAGTTGGTTTGGCGAAGAGGGCGGACGCTTGAAGTCATTCGCGATGGTGTCTCTACGTTCTAGCCGCACGTTTGGCATGCTGGTGCTGGCCAGCGAAGATGCTGGGCGCTTCTATCAAGGCATGGGCACCCTCTATCTTAAGCGCTTGGGCGAACTGGTCAGCGTGGCGCTTGATCGTGCGCTCGCGCATGAATTTGACCAAGGCTGAATCCAATGGTGATGAAAATAACCAATCCGGCGAATGAATTTCGCCATGACCGCTCCCCTCTCTCCTAGCGCTCTCCCGCAAGCGGGAGAGCGGGACGCAGACTCGCTGCGCGAGTTTCATAATAGGCTGCTCGCGGGTTTTGTCTCTCATCTTGCGCACGAGCGGCGGCTTTCACCGCTTACTTGCGTTAATTACCAACGCGACGTCACTACGCTGCTTGATCTGGCCCAAGCGCTACCGCTCGGCGATTTGCAAATCCACCAAATGCGCCGCTTCGTGGCGCAACTGCACGGGCGCGGCCTAAGTGGTAAAACCCTGGCGCGCATGCTCTCCGCCTGGCGCACGTTTTACCGCTACCTGGCGCGCGACCACGGCTACACTCACAATCCTTGCATGGGCCTCAAAGCCCCTAAACATGAAAAGAAATTACCCGATGCGCTCTCGCCCGATGTGGCAACGCGCCTGGTCGGCACCGACGATTCCGGTCCGCTCGCGGTGCGCGATGCCGCGATCCTGGAGTTGTTTTATTCCTCCGGTCTGCGTTTGGCGGAGTTGACTGGGCTCAAACTGGGCGATGTGGATTTCCAACAGGCTGAGTTGCGCGTCACCGGCAAGGGCGCGAAAACGCGCGTGGTGCCGGTCGGGCAATTCGCCTTGCAAGCCCTGCAAAAGTGGCTGGCGCAGCGGGCTGAGATCGCGCGGCCAGAGGAGTTGCATCTTTTTCTCAACCGTACAGGCCGCCCGCTTTCCCCGCGCGCGGTGCAATTGCGCGTCGGCTTCTGGGCCAAGAAGCTGGGGCTGGACGTGCATGTGCATCCGCACATGCTGCGCCATTCCTTCGCCTCGCACCTGCTGCAATCCAGCGGCGACCTGCGCGCGGTGCAGGAGATGCTCGGCCACGCCAACATCTCCACCACCCAGATGTACACCCATCTCGACTGGCAGCACTTGGCCAAGGTGTATGACGCAGCGCACCCACGGGCGAAGAAGAAGGCTTGATTTGCCGCGTGAGCGGCTGATACCATGCCCAGCCACACTATGCTGAAACGCTCCTTCTACAATTTGCTCCTTGCATTCGCCCTGCTGTTCGCGCAGCAAGGCGCGCTGTGGCATGGGGTTTCGCACATCACGTCCCCGACGAATTCGCAGCAAGATCAACAGCTCCCGCATTCGGAGCAATGCGCAAAATGCGTGGCCTTTGCCCATACCGGCGCGGCGGCGCCCGCCACGCCGCTCCCCTTCGCTTTGCCGCAACTGGCGAATGCACTGGGTCAGTTCGATGCTCCCGCAGCGCTGCCGGCGCTGCACCAACCTTACCAATCCCGCGCCCCTCCCGTTCTCGCTTAAGCCACTATCCGACTTCGCCGCCTGATCCAGGCCGTCGAAGCTTTATCGTTTTTGCTTAAGCGAGGTTCACTATGTTGCGTTATACCTTGAGTGCGTGCGCGTTTGCCGCCGCGCTTCATGCTCAGCCGCTGCGAGCGGCCAGTAATCAAGATTTAGATAATATACGCACCGAAATTCGGAACATGCGCGATGCGTATGAGTCGCGCATCACCGCCTTGGAGAAGCGCTTAGCTGAGACCGAATCTAAAGCGCAGTCAGTGGAAACGCGCGCTACCGAAGCCCAAATATTGAGCCCACCCACGGTAGCATCGGCCAGTGGATTCAATCCGGCCATGTCGCTGATTCTTTCCGGCACCTATGCGAATTTGCAGCGCGACCCGGATACCTATCAGATCACGGGTTTCATTCCCAGCGGCGGCGAGGTGGGGCCACCCAAGCGCAGCTTCAGCCTGGCCGAATCGGAGCTGGTGATGAGCGCGAATATCGATCCCTATTGGCGTGGCGATTTCACGCTCGCACTCGACCCGGATAATGCGGTGGCGGTGGAAGAGGCGGCGATCCAAAGCCTGGCCTTGCCCAAGGGCTTAACCTTGAAAGCCGGACGCTTCTTTTCCGGCATCGGCTACACCAACGAACAGCACGCCCATGCCTGGGATTTCGTCGATGCGCCGCTGGCGCAGAAAGCATTTCTGGGCAAGCAATACAGTCATGATGGCGTGCAGCTGAAATGGCTGGCGCCGACCGAGACCTTTCTGGAGTTGGGTGTGGAAGTGGGGCGTGGCCATCGCTTTCCCGGTTCCGAGCGCAACCAGAATGGCCTCGGCAGTTATGCGGCATTCGCGCATGCCGGGGGGGATGTGGGCGCGAGCCATAGCTGGCGCGGCGGATTGTCTTTTCTGCACAACCGTCCGCAGGCGCGCGAGTTTAAAGAGGGTGAGATCACCAATAGCTTCAGCGGTCGTTCCGGTTTGTGGCTCGCCGATTTTGTGTGGAAGTGGGCGCCGGAAGGCAACGCCCGGCAAACCAACTTTAAATTCCAGACCGAATATTATCGGCGTAGCGAGCGTGGTGAGCTCACCTACAACACCAGCGCGCCGGTCACTGATATTTACCGATCCCAGCAAAGCGGCGGGTATGCGCAAGCCGTGTATCAATTCCAACCGCGCTGGCGCGTCGGTGCGCGCTATGACCGGTTGGAGCATGGCTCGCTCAATCTCGGTAGCGCGATCAATCCGGCCAATTTACCGGTGTTGGCAGCGCACAACCCGGCGCGCAGCACGCTGATGCTGGATTATTCATCGTCCGAGTTCAGCCGCTGGCGCCTGCAAATTGCGCGCGATGTGTCGCGCTTGGGCCAGACGGACAATCAGCTCATGCTGCAATACGTGATGAGTCTGGGCGCGCACGGGGCGCATAAATTTTGAAAACAAATCTTCACCACGGAGTACACAGAGTACACGGAGGTAACAGGTATAAGGTTTACTCCGCGCCCTCCGTGTCCTCCGTGGTGAAAAGACTTTTTCGTGAGGCCAAAATGCGAAATTATTTATTCGGATTGTTAGTATTTTTTATGCACGCACCCGCCCAGGCCGCGCTGAATGTTTTTGCCTGCGAGCCGGAGTGGGCGGCGCTGGCGCAGGAATTGGGCGGTGAGCAGGTGCGCGTGTACAGCGCGACCACCGGCATGCAGGACGTGCATCACATCGAGGCGCGCCCGAGTTTGATTGCCAAGGCGCGCAGCGCCGATCTCTTGGTGTGTACCGGCGGCGAATTGGAAACCGGCTGGCTGCCGCAGGTGCTGCGCCAGGCCGCGAACCCGAAAATTCTGCCGGGTCGCCCCGGTTATTTCGAAGCGGTGTCGGCGGTGGTGCGCTTGGAGGCGCCCAAGCAACTGGATCGTGCCGACGGCGATGTGCATGCCGGCGGCAACCCGCATATTCAGACTGATCCGCGCAATATCAAGCGGGTGGCGGATGCCTTATTCATGCGGCTGAATCAACTCGATCCGAGTGCTGCGCCGCAGTATGAAGCGCGCTACAAAGCCTTTACCGAACGTTGGCAGAAAGCGATCGCAAAATGGGAAACCCAAGCCGTGCGCCTCAAAGGCGTGCCGGTCATCGTGCACCACAAGCATTTCAGTTATCTGATCCAGTGGCTGGGGATGCGCGAGGTCGGCATGCTGGAACCGAAGCCGGGTTTGGAGCCGACACCGGCCCATCTATCGGCCTTGCTGGAGGGGCTTAAGCGCCAGCCGGCGAAGCTGGTGTTGCGCACGACGTTCCAGGATGATCATGCCGCACACTGGTTGGCCGAGCGCGCGAAGATTCCCGTCGTGCCCCTGCCCGCAACCGTGGGTGGCTCGGAACAGGCGCGCGACTTAACCAGTTTTTTCGATGACTTGATTCGTCGACTCACATCGGAGATCCCGGGATGATCGCGCACATCGAGTGGAGCATTCTCCTGCCGGCGCTGCTGGCCGGATTATTGGTGCTGGCGACGCATGTGCCGCTGGGGATTCAAGTGCTTAATCGCGGCATCGTGTTCATCGATCTGGCGATCGCGCAGATCGCCGGGCTGGGCGTAATCGGCGCGCAGGTGCTTGGGCTCGAGCCGCATGGCATCGGCGTGCAGCTGTCTGCCGTATCCGCCGCGCTCTTGGGTAGCCTGTTGCTCGCCTATGCCGACCGCCGTTGGCCGGAGGTGCAAGAGGCGCTGATCGGCGTGGTGTTCGTGTTGGCGGCGACCGGCGGCGTGTTGTTGCTTGCGCATAACCCGCATGGCGGCGAGCACTTGAAGGATTTGTTGGTGGGGCAAATTCTGTGGGTGAATCTTGACCAATTGCCGCTCGCGGCGTTGGTGTCGATGGTCGTGGCCTTGCTCTGGTTCACGTTACGCGAACGGCTCGGACGGATCGGTTTTTACATACTATTTGCGTGCGCGGTGACCGTCTCGGTGCAATTGGTGGGCATTTACTTGGTATTCGCCAGCCTCATCGTGCCGGCCATGGCGACACGGCACTACGCGGCGCCAAAACGGCTCGGCATGGCCTATTTGAACGGCGTGTTGGCGTATGCGCTGGGCTTGTTCGCCGCGGCGGTGTGGGATTTGCCTGCCGGTGCGGTGATCGTCTGGGCGATGGTGGTGGTCGGCTTAGGGGTATATGGGCTGGGGCCGCGTCGAATGAATGAATCGTCAGCATAAGCGCTGCATGCGCCGCAAGCAGCGCTACTGCATCATCGGCTAATCCTCCGGTAAAGAACATTTTACAAACCGTGGCAATGTTCCTAGAATCGCAAGCTATTCAAGGGGACCGGTCACACCGTGATGGACATCCAATTATCCGTATCTGAGTACCAAACGGTTCCCCCTGCATCGGTGGAAACCCGGCCCAAACAAGTTAAAGAGTGGCTGGATGGATTGCCGCTCGCGAATAGTCTAGATGCCGGGCGCAAACTCACGGATGCGATTGCCGCTTTAAACAGCATCAAGCTGGCGGAGGATACACGCATCAAATTGCTGGATATGTACCGCGCGAGCACTCAAATATTGGCGCCCGCGCTACAGCAGTTGTATGCGGGCAAGCCGCTTCCCTTGAATGAAAAACATAAGCAGGCTGCTAACCTCTTAGGTGAACTCTTCACCGAATTAGCCAATGGATATAAACGGGCATTGCTAGATTTAAGCGCGCGGCGTATCAATTTTGGCGCCAATAAGCTCGCACCGCTGGCGATTGCGCGGTCGATTGAACTACTGGGCGCGATGTTGGATGTCTATTACGAAACCTATCGCCCGACACCGGCGGGCGTGTGGTTTGAGTTAAATCAGCTCTATTGGTATGCGGCGCGGCAAAATCTGCACGAGCAGGCGATTGTCGAGGACAGTAAAGCCTCGGTTAATCACTTTTTCAAGCAAGTGCTGTTAATTGCGCTGGCCGATCCCTATCGCTTGCAGCAAGGGCAGTTGGCGGAGGTGAAAGCCTACCTTGCGCGGTTTGGGCACCAGGCCATGTTGCAGTCCTTGGGTACGGCGGAAAATACGCATGGTTTGTTTTTGGCGCGACTCGATGGCGACAAACCGCCCAAAGCGCTGGCGCACCATGCCGGCGTCACCGATGCGCGCACCGACATTATTCTCAACACCATTCCGTTAGCGCGCACCTTGCACCAGCATGTACAGGATTTGGATACGGGCACGTCGCCGAAAAAGCTCGGTCTACCCGAAGCAGCGAAGCAGCCGAGTTATCGTGAGATGCTCAAACGCTTGATCAAGCAATGGGGCATTGCGCCGAAGCGCGTATTCAATCGCACGGCGGCGCAAGCCGATCTGTTTATTTGCAGTGGTATTACTTCGCTTTTCCATGCTTTGAGCCAGGAAGCGCTGCCGGGCGCGCCAGACACCGACCCTGACGTGATGATCACCCTGCAAGTATCCGACCCAATGCAGGCGACGGGCAGTTACCAGACTTACAATTGCGCCAACTGGCAGGTATTGAACGAAAGTGCGGGCGGTGTGGCTTTGGCCAAAGATCCGACCAGCGTATCCAAAATCAAGGTGGGTGACATCATTGGTTTGGGGCCAAAAGACACCGCGGGTTTGGGCGTGGCGATCGTGCGCTGGATGCAATCTAGCACCGACAATCAGCTGGAACTGGGGGCGCAGATGCTCGCGCCACAAGCGGAAGCGGTCGTGATCAAGCCAGTGATAGCCGCGCCTGACGTCCTGTTCCAGCCGGCCTTACTGCTGCCCCCCGTACCGGCGCTGGATCAAGCGGCCCGTATGGTGGCGGCGCGCGGCAGTTTTCAACCAATGCGTGAATTTGAGATGAAAAGCCAGGGCGCAACGCGTGCAGTGCGAGCCACGCGCTTGATCGAGCAGACTGATAGTTTGGATTTATTCTTCTTTAGCTAGCGGAGCTGGCGTGGCCAATAAGTCCGCCAGGGTTGGCGTAAGGGTGGCGCGATGTTGCGCCCCGAGCTGACCGAGCAGCGTTTGATAGGCATCGCCGGCTGCGCTTTTCGATTCGGCATCGAATACAAACAGGCGGAACACGTCCGCGGTAGAAATATCCTGCGGTGCGCGTGACAGCAGCCAAGCATCCTTATTCACGCGGCGCACGAAATTCGCTTGCACCAGCCGCTCGAGCAACGCTTCCATCTCTTCCAAACCCAAATCGACGTGCTGGCTGAGCCAAGCCAGCTTGACGCTATGGCCCGCACGTTGCGCACTTGCGAGGGCTTGCAATAGGCGCAGCGCGTCCTCGAACTGCCAGCCCGGCGCACGTGCGAGTTGCCAAGTGCCGCCGCGCCAATGCGAGAGGGTGGCGGCAATCACTGCGCCCAGCAGGATCACCAGCCAGGAAAAATAAATCCACAATAAAAAGATCGGGAACGTGGCGAATGCACCATAGACCAAGGTATAGGTTGGAAAAGAAGTGATGTACCAGGCAAACACGCGCTTCATCAATTCGAATGCGATGCCGGCAAAAACGCCGCCCACTAGCGCATGCTTCCACGGCACATAGCGGTTGGGCACCGCTAAATAGAGCAAGGTGAACGCCAGCGACATGAGCGCGACCGGCAGCAGCTTGAATGCGGTCTGCCCCAGCAGCGGGATATTGCTTACATAACCCAGCGAAAAGCTGACGATATAATAAGTCACCGACAAACTTGCGCCCAGAATAATCGGACCGATCGTGAGTACCGCCCAATAAGTGAGGAAACGCTGCAACATCGTGCGTGGTTTACGCACGCGCCAGATGACATTAAAAGCATGGTCGATGGTATAGATGAGCAACAGTGCGGTAATCGTCAACCCTGCGATGCCGAGCATGGTCAGCTTGGCTGCTTCGGATGAGAATTGCGTCATGTACACGGTGATGACCTTGCCCGCTACTTCCGGCACCATATTCATCAGCATAAATATTTTGATCTGCGTCATTAGATCAGTGAAGACGGGAAAAGCCGCGAACACGGTCACCATCACCGTGATCAGGGGAATCAGCGAGAGCAGCGTCGTGAAGGTGAGGCTAGAGGCGATTTGTGCGCAGCGGTCATCCGCGAATCGGTAAGCGACAAATCGTAGGAAGCCAAGTAGTTTGCGTGAATTCGGTAAGGTGGCGTTCATGGTCGGGCAAGCTAGCACCCGCCTCTTGGCGATGTCAAGGCGCTGACTGTTATACTTGCGCATCGTTGAAACGAGGTATTGCGCATCATGCCCGTCGAGTTGACTCCCGGCCAAGAAGCCCGCCGCCTACTACGTCGCCACCATTACGGTGCGCTCTCCACTACGTCGCAAAAATATCCCGGCTACCCCTACGGCTCGTTCGTGGATTATGTGACCGACCATCAAGGGCGGCTGGTGATCTTGATCAGCGCGCTGGCCGAACACACGTACAATATTCACCAAGCGCCGAGGGTCAGCCTGGCCGTGCACGATGCAGGCAGCCAGACGCAATCCCTGCCGCGTTTGGCGCTGCTGGGCGAGGCGAAACTGATCGGTCCTGACGATACGCACCATATCCGCGCCCGATACTTGCGCTATTTTCCCGAAGCGGAGCCGTTGCTCGCACTCGATTTCGCGTTTTACCGCATCGAACCGCATCACATCCGCTCTATTGCCGGCTTCGCCCAAGCGCGCTGGGTCAGCCCGACGGATTTTCTCGCCCTCGCCAGCCAATTGACCGATGTGGAGGAATCAATCCTTGCGCACATGAATACCGGTCACGCCGATGCGCTTGCTGTGTACGCAGGCCGCGATCATGGGGTGAATGCCGGTGCGATCGCGATGATCGGTTTGGATTACGATGGTTTCGATTTGCGGCTCGGGGAGCGATTGCAGCGCATCGAGTTCGATGGTTTTGTCGCCGATGCAAATGCCGCGCGCGAGCGCTTGGTGGCGCTGGCGCGCGGCAACTAAAGATCCAAGAAAAATCTAACTAGGGATGAACACGGATGACCACAGATAAGCACTGCACGCCATTTCATTTTAGATTTTATCCGCGTGTCTCCGTTTCCATCCGTGGCGCCTAGTCGTATGCTGCGCTGGTTGCACTACGGTTGTATCGCCAGTCTGATTGCCCTGATTTTTCTTACGCTGGCATGGGAGGCGTGGCTGGCGCCGACCTCGCGCACGATTCTGGTTCTAAAGATCGTGCCGCTGCTGTTGCCGTTGTTTGGGATTTTACGCGGCAAGCGCTACACCTATCAGTGGTCGTCGATGTTGATTCTGCTGTATTTCACCGAGGGTGTCGTGCGGGCCTATGCCGAGCGCGGCATCGCTGCCTGGCTTGCGGGCGCTGAAGTGCTGCTCGCCGTAGTGTTTTATCTGTGTGCGATTTTCTATGCGCGGAATAGTCGTTCGTAGCGCAAGCATCCTGCTTGCATGCCGGCAGGATGCCGGCGTTACATGTCCCGCCACAAGCGTTGCCACCCGGCATGCCCAAGCCGGCGCAAAGTCTCCCTATTTTTCTCATAGATAGCGGCCGCATCGGGGAAGGCGGCGACTGCGCGCGCGATGCTCGATTCGCGCAAGAGATGCAGCGTGGGATAGGGCGAGCGGTTGGTGTAGTTCTCGATATCGTCCGGCCCCGCATCGTTGAATTGGTATTGAGGATGGAAGCTTGCGAGTTGAAATTCTGCCGCGAATCCCAGCTTGGAGATGACCGCCTCGGCGGTGCGCAGAAAAAGGCTGTACTCGATAAAATCCGTCAGTACATAAGGGTGAATCAACAGCGTGGTCTCGCATTCATTCGGGTCTGCCGCGTGTAAAGCGCGCAGTTCCTTGGCGAGGTCTTCCAATAATTCTGCTGTGGATTGCGCGTTGCTCACGCAATATCGAACCTGCTGATGTACATGCACGGCCTTGGCGAAGGGGCACAGGTTCAGGCCGATGACTGCTGTTTCTAACCAGGTTTGCGTCGCGGCGACGATTTCATCCGTCGTCGCGGTTGCGCCTTCTGTCGCCATTACTTTTTCATGATGGTGATCAGCGCCTGCACGTGCTCGGCCACGCCCAAGCCCAGGTGGGTCAGATACCCGCCGTCGCTAAGTGAAATCACACCCTTGTCAAACAAGCGCTGCGTGGCGGCGATCACACTCGGCTCCGCCGTTTTGTGCACCTTAATGCCTTCCCCTATCGTGGATAAGTCATAGCGTGCGAGGATTTCCAGCTCTGCTACGAGGTCGGGCGTGAAGATCATGTCTGCTCCTGGAAGGTTATTGGGCTCGGGTGAAACAAATATCGATGCGCCTATATTCAGGCTGGGCCGCTTATTTCAAACAACAGCCCACCTTTGAATATTACCCCGCCCTTCATTTGTTTGCCTGGAAAAAGCGCCTGCATCGCGGTCAAATAATTTTGAAGTTGCGTACGATGCGGTTTCGCGGCTTGCGTGAGTGTCGCTTCGGTCGCGGTTTCCGTGCTCTTGTAATCCAGCACCCAAATTTCGTGTTCGAATTCCACCAGGCGGTCGATGCGCAGAAAGTCGCCGTTCGCGGTGAGGAAGGGCAGTTCGTTCCAGGCGCGGCGATAGTGGGCGGGGTCGAAGAAACGGGCCAGAGGAGGTGCGCCGAGAATAGTTTGCGCCTCGCGCCATAAAGTCTCGAAGCTGTCTTCTGCGATGGCCCATTCTTGACGCAAGCGCGTTTTGTCTTTTGCGGGGGCGGGTGGGGCGAGCTGTTCCAGCAGGCGATGCAGCAGGGTGCCGTGGCGCATGGCGGGGGTTTCGATGGTATGTGCGCGTTGACCGCAGGCAGGGCCGGTTTCCGGCAGGGTTTGTGCGGCATCGATAGAAATAGGCGGCGCTATGTCGGCAGTGGATGACGCGACGAGTGGCGCTTGATCCGGCGGCGTGAGATCGCTATTCGGTTCCATCACGCCGGCGAGCCGCGCATACCAGCTTGGGTGCTGGGATTTCTTGGTTTCCGATCCGCTGATAATGAGATATTGCTGTGCGCGGGTCATGGCGACGTAGAGCAAATTGAGTTCTTCGCGTTGCAATAATTCCGCTTCGCGCATGAAGTGGGGCGCGCGCGCTTGGCCGCGTTCTTCTTGCGTGCTGGTGAGGGAGAAATGCGCGGGTGCTGCGTCTCCCGGCGCCCAATCCACCAGCGCGCTATAGGCATCCTTGGCGGGGGTGACGCGATGCGCATCGACCAGCCACACGATCGGCCGCTCCAGGCCTTTGGCGCCGTGCACGGTGTAGATGTGCACGGCGTTTTCCGCATCGGCCACTTGGCCCTCGTCCGGCGCTTCTTCGTCGCGCGCACGGCGCAGCACGGCCAATTCGTCGATGAATTTGGGCAGGCTCGGATAGCGCCCGCCTTCCAGCGTGAGGGAGAGTTCGAGATAGCTCAGCAGATTGGCTTGTACCGAATCGGCCATGGCGGCAGGGCTGGCGCGCCGATAACGCGCCAGCACGTCGCCTTGGTGATAGATGCGGTCGAGCAAATCATGCACCGGCAATTGGTCGGAGGCGCGCCGCCAGTTATCGAGCAGGCTATGCGCGCGGGTGAGCGTCTCGGACGCGGTGCCGGATGCAAGCAAGAAATTGAGCCGACGCCACCACGGCCCTTCACCCGCTAGCGCCAAGGCCAGCAGATCATCGTCGGTCGCGCTAAACAGCGGCGAGCGCAACACTTGCGCCAGTTTGAGATCGGCATAGGGCAGCACCAAAAATTCCAGCAAAGCGCTCAGATCGCGCGCTTCCAGTGTTTCGAGCAGGCCGCCACGGCGCGAGGTGAGAAAAGGAATGCCGGCGCGCTTCAGGGCATCTTCGTACACGCGCAAATGTGTGCGCATGCGCGTGAGCAGCATGATGTCGCGGTATTCGGCGGCGCGGCGTGTGCCTTTTTCGTGAATCGCCCACTGGCCGACGATGGCTTGAATGCTGGTGGCGATGCGCTCCGCTTCGCGCTGGTGCGCGGATTCTGCGCTGTCTGCAAGTGGCGTGGTGAGCGGGTTGCGCAAGTCGATCTGCGTGATTTCTGTAGCCTCTGCTTTCGCTTCGAGCGGCAACAACCACACTTGGCCGGGCAGCGTGGATTGGTGTGCATGATGCGGCTGGAAAGGGGTGAAGGCGGGCTCCGCTGAAAATAAACGGTTCACCACATCGAGTATCGGTTGCGCGTTGCGCCACGAGGCATCCTGCGTCAGATGGCGCGCGCCGAAATGTTCACCCAAGTCTTGTTTGGCCAGATCGAACAGCCGCGCATCCGCGCCGCGAAAGCGGTAGATCGATTGCTTCGGGTCGCCGACGACAAACACATGCGGCGTGCGTTCAGCCCCCACGGCGGCATCGAACCAACTCTTCAGGATTTGCCACTGTAAGGGATTGGTGTCTTGAAACTCGTCGAGCAGGATGTGTTTATAGCGCGCATCCAACTTATATTGCATATAGGCGGCGTGGTCGTCTTCGGTGAGCAGGGTGTGGGTACGATATTCGATGTCAGTGAAATCGAGCACGCCACGTGCATCCTTTAAGCGCTGATAGTGTGCGAGCAGCGCTTCGCCGCAGCGCAGCGCATCGCGGTTGAAACGCAAGGCGCGTTGTTCGGTCAGCGTGGTTTTGGCGTGATTCAATCGTGTGGTGAGACGATCGTTCAGTTTAGCGTACTGTTCTTCGTCTGCTTGCAGCCGCGCTGCGCGCGCCTTGCTGGTTTTGCGCGCGTAGGGTTCGCCATCCAGCTTGAAAAATGCGCGGCAAATCGTTGTGAAACGGCGTGGCAGATCGGACGCGATTAGCCCTGCTCGAATCATCGCGGCATGTGAGAGATCGGCATCGGTGCCGTTCTTTTCCAACAGCCCAGCAAATTTCTCCAAGGACGCGATCAGCAATTCATCCGCGAACAGCGGTTCTAAAACCGGCTCATCGAATGCCACGCCAAATTCTTCTTGAAGCTGATCCAGTGTGAATGCCACCGGATCGGCTTGGTCGCGCGTATAGCGCCACCATTCCGCGCGCTTGGCGATGAAGCGTTGCAGCACATTGCGGGTGCTGGCGAGCCCATAGTCGCGGAATAAATTGTTCAAGGCGTGCGCGATGGGGGAGTCGGGCGCGTCAAGCAATTGCTCGGCCAAGCCTTGCCAGGCTTCCTCGATCAGCGGCGAGGTTTGCTCGAGCAGCGCCACATTGCCGGCAGCACCGGCATTGAGCGGCGCGCGCTGCAATAAATCGAGGAACCAGCCGTGAAAGGTATTGATGGTCAGCGCCGGCCGACTGGTTAGCGCCAATTCGAACAGCCCGCGCACACGGGGCAGGGCGCGGGTGATTTCTGCATCGCTCAGCGCGCGCTGGCGAAGAAACGCACGCACTGTTTCCTCGGGTGCTATGGTCAACTCGCGCAGCCAATCGTTGAGCCGCGCTTGCATCTCTTGCGCCGCCTTTCGCGTGTAGGTGATGGCGAGGATTTCCGATGGGTCTGCGCCATCAATCAATAGCCGGATGATGCGCGACACTAGGAGCCAAGTTTTGCCGCTGCCGGCGCAGGCTTCCACCACCACGCTGCGTTTTGGGTCGAGGGCGTCGCGCACTAAGGAGGGAATGGTGGCGTTATTCATGTGTTCCAATAACCGCGCCGACACACGCCTTCCATTTCACACTGCGCGCAGGCGGCCTCCGTGCCCTGCGCGGGTAGGCCCGCACCCGTGTGCAAGTCATCGAATAGCGCTTGCAAGCGTTGTGCCACGTCCACCGCGAGCGCGTTGATGTCGCCTTCCAGTGTGACCGCTTCTACGCTTGCCCGATCCAAGCTCAAGTAGGCTGCCGCGGTGGTGCGATCGCCCGATAGCAGCGCATACACGGGTAGCTGCACATCCTCGCCGGGTGATAGCAATTGTTTTTTTAGAGTGGCTTTGGATTTCATTTTGTAGTCAATCACGGTACGCCCGTTGCCGCCTTCATCTAGGCGGTCGAGCGTGCCTTTGAGCGTTAAGAATGCGCCATTTTCCAGCGGCAGCAGCAGGCGTTCGCGTGCTTCGCCGCTGTGCCACTGCCAGCCTCGCGCCTCGTGTGAGCGCTGCCAGGCCACATAGGCGGGGATCAACTTTTCCCATGCGCTAAGCCAAGCGCGGCTGAGATAATTGATACGCAATAGCGGCGCGAAAACGTGTTGGCCAATCTCGTGCAGTTTCGCTTCCCAGTGGGCGTCTGTTTCATCAGCGAGTGTCGGATGCTCATGGTGAAATTTATGCAGGATGCGATGCACGAGCGTGCCTAGATCGCGTTTTTCCAGCGTGAGCTGTACATCGTCGAGTTCATTTAATCGCAATACATGGCGCGCGAAATATTGATAGGGGCAAGTCATCAAGCTGCCATAGGCGCTGGCAGAAATTTCCTGGGGGATGGTCGCGGCCGTTAAGCGCGGCGCGGGCGGTGTTAGGGCTAAGTCAGACGCGAGTGGCGCGTTGCACAACAATGCGCGCAGTCGCGTATCGCGCAGGTTTAAGTGATATGCCTGGCGGTGGCAGGTTTCGAGCAACTCGAACAAAGGGCTTAATAGATTCGGCTCGCTTTGTTGAAAGGCTTGCCAAGTCGCCAACACCGCACCCGAACGCGCGAGCAGTCCTGCCACATCGCTTTGCTCGATCAGCCACGCATCGCGCCAGGTGGGCAATTTTAAACTGGCGCGCACCGATTGATTAAAAAACACCGTCGCGGCAGGCGGTGACGGCAAGTGACGTGCATCACAGCCCAAGAGCAGGGTGGCGTCGAAGGTGCGCAAACGTGTCGCCGGCAGATGGGTGAAGACGATAGTGCTATCGATGCCGGTATCGAGAAAAGTGGCGCGCTCAAAGCATTGATTCAACCAGTGGCGCCATTCGGCAAAGCGAAACATTTCCGACGCCGTTTCCAACTCGCGCTCCGTGTGCGCGAGCATGTCCAGTAGTTGTCCGCCGGCGAGATCGCGCGCCAGCGGCTCCAGCATGCCGAGCTGCGACAGAGTATTGGTCAGCAGCTTGAGCCAATCGCGCAGCGGCTGGGCGCGTCGCGTCTGCCAGCCGGCACGCGCCGCATGCAGGGCTTCGAGTAAGGGAACGCACGCCAAGGCATCGTTGCTGCGCACCAGGTCGAGATAATGCGCCAAGCGCGACACGACATTATGTTCTCGGATCAGTAACTCTAAGGCGGACACCGCTTCGCGTCTTTCTTCGCGCGGCATCTGGCTTAATACCAGCGGAGACTTGAGAAAATCCAGCAGATCCTGGTAATAGAAGTCGTCCGCCACCAGATCCAGCCAGCGCATGATGAGCGCGCTGGCGGCGGTGGTGGAGAATGTCCAGCCGGTTTCATCCTTGACGTAAATCGCGTGGCGCTCCAGCAGCGCGCGTAAGCGGCGTGCGGCGAGACGATCCTGCGCGACGATGGCGATGTCGCGCTTACCTTCAGTGAGCCACAGCCGCACTTGGGTCGCGGCGGCGAGCGCTTCTTCTTCCAGCGATTGCGCGCCGAATAGCTTGAGCTTGTCAGCGATAGGGCTGGCTGGAACGGTCGCGCGCAGCGCCGCCGCCCGTTCATACAGCGGTACCGGGTTTTCTGAATCCTGCCCCCCCCACGCCGCCTGCAGCAATGCGCCGCTGCTTGATGTGTCCTGCGCGAGGGTGCCGGATGCGAACAGGGTGACTCGCGCCCGTTCGGCATAAGCTATCAGAAAGTCGTGCTCGATCGGTGCGAGATCGGTGAGGCCTAAACCATACAAGGGCGCGGCAGCGCCTTGTGCAAGCTGGCCGAGCTGTAAGGCGTAAGTGCTGGCGGCATCCAGCCGCGCGCCTAAGTCGTGGCGCAGCGCATGCCATAGTTCATGTGCCAAGCGCGCTTCGAATTGCAGCGATGCGCCGGCAGTGGCGGCATAGGCTGTTTCCAACTGACGCAAAAAATCGTCGTGGGAATCGGGCAGGCGAATTTGGTTGAGCGTGAGATCGTCGAATAATTTCAGCAACTCGCCGGTGAGCGGCCACAACAGCGTGGCATCGCGAAACCATTTGCGTGCGCGCAGCGCGCCATACAGCAGGCTTTGACGCTCGCTATCTGAGACAGTGGGCTGCGGCAGTGACGCAAGCTTCGCTAGTTGCGGCAGGGTGGTCAAAGTGGGCAACAGCAGGGTGGGCAACCCCGCCGCTTGGCCCAGCGCGCGAGCCAGGGCGGGCGCGGCATGCATGTTGGGCAACAACACCGTGATGCCGCTTAAATCCGGCAATCGAGTTTGCTCGGCTTCAATCAGTGCCTGCGCCGCACCGTGCAGTAAATCGGTTTCAGGAAAGCGGCAGGTGAGGATGGCTGGCATCGCGCCGCAAAGGGGTCTAGCGTTCGAGCAGGGCGCGTTTGTCTTTTACCTTGGCCCACTCATCCGCATCGGCGGGACTTTCCTTGCGTTCAATAATGACCTTCCAGGTTTTGGCTAATTCGGCGTTGAGGGCGGTAAAGGCGCGTTGATCTTCAGGCACGTCATCCTCGGCAAATATCGCTTCGACCGGGCACTCCGCCACGCACAAGGTACAGTCGATGCATTCGTCCGGATCGATCACCAGAAAATTCGGGCCTTCATGGAAGCAGTCCACCGGGCAAACATCCACGCAATCGGTGTATTTGCATTTGATACAGGATTCGGTAACGACGTAGGTCATGCTGTGCCTTTTAAGGTTGTTTTGTTCAAGAATGAGTGTCGCGCAATTTTAGCCTCGGGCGGGCGCGAACAAAAGCGATTCTGTTTCCCCGCTAAACGCGAAACTCGCGTAGCGAGCCTATGTCCCTCTCTCCCGCTTGCGGGAGGGAGCTAGGAGAGAGGGAAACGGTCATGACAAGTTTCATTTTCTGGAGTGGCTATTGCCATGACCGTTTCAGTGCTTCCCATTGCCTAATTTTTTGGTTAGGATAGAACCACTTTTCCGCGTAAAAAACAAAAACTCTTTTTGTTTCAATTCCCTACCGCTTTTTCAAGCGGGATTTAAGTATGAGGACCCCATGAGCGAACACATTCATTACGTATCCGACGACTCGTTTGAGCAAGAAGTGCTGCAATCCGCGATGCCTGTCCTGGTGGACTACTGGGCAGATTGGTGCGGCCCGTGCAAAATGATTGCGCCGATTTTGGATGAAGTCGCACAGGAATACGCCGGCAAGATCAAGGTCGCTAAGCTGAATATCGATGAAAACCAGCAAACCCCCCCCAAATATGGCATTCGCGGCATCCCGACCTTGATGATATTCAAGAACGGCAATGTCGAGGCAACCAAGGTCGGCGCCCTGTCGAAATCGCAGTTGACGGCGTTTATTGACAGCAACGTTTGAACTGGCTACGCTAGGATCTAAAGTTTCCTGAGCAAGCGCCCGATAACGAAATCTAACGGGCCTTGTTCAAATACCGGGAATCCCCCGGGCCCCGCACCACCTTCCCAACCAAATTTTTCCACCTCACACGACACCATAGGTCTATGCATTTATCCGATCTCAAACAACTCCACGTCCAAGAGCTGGTGGACATGGCCGTCACGCACGAAGTTGAGGGCGCAAGTCGCCTTAGAAAACAAGACCTTATCTTCGCACTACTGAAGAACCAAGCGCGCAAAGGTGAGAGCATCCACGGCGAAGGCACGCTGGAAGTGCTGCAAGACGGCTTCGGCTTCCTGCGTTCGCCCGATACTTCTTACCTTGCCGGGCCGGACGATATCTATGTTAGCCCGAGCCAGATTCGCCGCTTTAACTTGCATACCGGCGATACGATCGAAGGCGAGATCCGCACGCCCAAGGACGGTGAGCGTTATTTCGCGCTGGTTAAGGTGGACACGGTCAACGGCGAGTCGCCGGAGAACGCTAAGAACAAAATTCTGTTTGAAAATTTAACCCCCTTATTTCCGACCAAACCACTCAAACTCGAACGCGATATCAACGCCGAAGAAAACCTGACCAGTCGCGTGATCGATATGATCGCGCCCATCGGCAAGGGCCAGCGCGGTTTGCTCGTGGCCTCGCCCAAGTCCGGCAAGACGGTCATGCTGCAACACATCGCACACGCCATTACCGCCAATCATCCGGATGTGGTCATGATCGTGCTGTTGATCGATGAGCGTCCGGAAGAAGTGACCGAAATGACGCGTACGGTGCGCGGTGAAGTGGTGGCGTCGACGTTCGATGAGCCTGCCACGCGCCATGTGCAAGTGGCCGAAATGGTATTGGAGAAAGCCAAGCGTCTGGTCGAGCACAAAAAAGACGTGGTGATTCTGCTGGATTCCATCACCCGCTTGGCGCGCGCCTACAATACCGTCGTCCCGGCTTCGGGTAAGGTGCTGACCGGCGGTGTGGATGCCAATGCCTTGCAACGCCCCAAGCGCTTCTTCGGCGCGGCGCGCAATATCGAGGAAGGCGGCTCGCTCACCATTATTGCCACCGCGCTGGTCGATACCGGTTCGCGCATGGATGACGTGATCTACGAAGAATTCAAAGGCACCGGCAATATGGAGATTCATCTCGACCGGCGCATGGCCGAGAAGCGGCTCTACCCCGCGATCAACGTTAACCGCTCGGGTACCCGGCGCGAGGAATTGCTGATCAAACCGGACGTGCTGCAAAAAATCTGGGTGCTGCGCAAAGTGTTATATCCGATGGACGATCTGGAAGCGATGGAGTTTTTACACGACAAACTGCGCGCGACCAAAAACAACGCGGAATTTTTCGATTCCATGCGGCGCGGCTAAGGCTGCTTGCATAGGCCGGTGTTATTAGGGATAATAGCGCCCTTTCTGCCCCGCCCTGTCGGCGTGGGCACCCTGTTAAGGATTAGGTTATGAAACCCGAAACTCACCCGGAATACGCTGAAATTTCCGTGACTTGCAGCTGCGGCAACACATTCAAGACGGGCTCTACCATGGGCCGCAACTTGAACATCGAGGTATGCTCGCAGTGCCACCCGTTCTACACAGGCAAGCAAAAGATCCTGGATACTGCCGGTCGCGTGGAAAAATTTCGGCAAAAATACGCGAAAAAATAAGCTTGGTATTTTCGGAAAAAGGCGGCTTCATGCCGCCTTTTTCTTTTGGCCCGCGCGAATGCTTGAAGGGGGTGCGTATTGCCTTTATGATGAGTATCGTGGAATGAAATGCTGATGGACGCAAACAAGTAGCGCCCATCCCCCAGGTTAATGGTTTAATTCTCGATTCAACCTCACCCCGAGACCACGTGGTATTTTCTTTTTTTAAACGCAAGGGCGAAGAGCCCCAGACGCTGACGCCGCCTAGACCGGTCGCGCCCAAGCCCCCTGCGGGCGGTCCTGCGACCCAGGCGCCTGCATCAGCGCCCCCTTCCCCCTCTGCTGAAATGGAGAGGGTGGAATTCGATGCGTTATCGTTTGATGGGGCGAGCGCGACGGCCGAGTCGCATTCCGCAGTGGAAGAAGCTGCCATCCTCTACGCCAATGAGCGCGTGACAGAGGCGATTTCCACCTTGCTGCATTTCATCAAGGAAAATGCCGAGGCGCGCGATCTGCATCCTTGGTTGCTGCTGTTCGATTTGTATCAACTATTGGGTATGAAGCAACAATTTGACGAACTATCGATGGAATTTATCGTCAAGTACGAGCGCTCTGCACCCGTGTGGGAAGGCGCGCGCGCGGCCACCATGACCGCAAAGCTGCAACCCAAGCGCGGCATGGCAAGCGGAGTACAACTGAAAGGCGAAATTGGCCCCGCGCAGCTTGCGGACATTGACCGCTTGCCGAGCCTGGCCGAGGCAGAAGGCGGCGTGAAATTGGATATGGTCTCCGCCAGCGCGATTGATGCGGAAACCGCCGCGCGGCTGGCAGCGGTATTGCATTCGATTCGGCGCGGCGAAAAACGCATTAGCGTGGCCGGCGCCAAGGAATTCGTACAAATCATTAAAGGCCAACTAGATGGCACCGCGCGCCAGGAAATGCGTTACTGGGCCTTATTATTCGAGCTGTATCAAATTCTCAGTTTGCAGAATGAATTTGAAGATGCGGCGATCGATTACGCGGTGACATTCGAGCTTTCTCCGCCATCCTGGGAGGCTTTGCCGGAAACCGTGCAGACCGCAGGCGCCAGCGATATGGAAGTGCAAGAGCCTATGCTCGAAGTAGAATGCTTCATCATCGAAGGGGTGCTGTCGAGCGATAGCGGCCATAAATTACGCGATCTCGAGCGCCATGCCGAAAACCGCACTGAGATTCACATCGATATGTCGAATGCGACGCGAGTTGATTTCGTGACCGTGGGCGCCTTTATCGGCACCCTCGTGAATTTGAATCAACGCGGCAAGCAGGTCGTGATCAGTGGTGCGAATGGCATGATCCATGCGTTGTTCGATGTCATGGGGGTCACCGAGTACGCCACCATTATTCGCAAGAAATCCCGCTAGTTCACTTTCAATTTTTGTTGGATTCCCTCATGGAGCAATTTCGCGGTACGACTATTCTTTCCGTTCGGCGCGGCAATCACGTCGCGTTGGGCGGCGACGGCCAAGTGACCTTGGGTAATATTGTGGTTAAGGCCACGGCACGCAAAGTGCGCCGCTTGTTTCACGATAAAATTCTCGCTGGGTTTGCCGGCGGCACGGCCGATGCGTTTACCCTGTTCGAACGTTTTGAAGCCAAGCTGGAAAAGCATCAAGGCCATCTGGTGCGTTCCGCGGTCGAGTTGGCCAAGGATTGGCGCACCGATCGCATCCTACGCCGCTTGGAAGCCATGCTGGCCGTAGCGGATCACGAAACCTCGCTTATCCTCACGGGCAACGGCGATGTGCTGGAGCCGGAGGATGGCCTGATTGCGATTGGCAGCGGCGGCCCTTATGCCCAAAGCGCAGCGCGCGCTTTGCTTGAACACACGGAAATGACGCCGCCTGAAATTATCAAGCAAGCGCTCACCATTGCCGCCGATTTGTGCATCTACACTAACCATAATCACGTCATTGAAGTGCTTGAGTAAAGTGCCCACACACGTCACGCCAACACTATGCAGATGACCCCAAAAGAAATCGTCCACGAATTGGACAAACACATTGTCGGCCAAGATGCAGCGAAGCGCGCGGTGGCCATTGCGCTGCGCAACCGCTGGCGGCGCGCACAAGTTGAGCAGCCGCTGCGCCAGGAAATCACCCCCAAAAATATCCTCATGATCGGTCCGACCGGCGTGGGTAAAACTGAGATCGCGCGCCGCTTGGCGCGGCTGGCCGATGCGCCCTTCATCAAGATTGAAGCAACCAAATTCACTGAAGTCGGTTACGTCGGGCGCGACGTGGATACGATTATCCGTGATCTGGTCGAGATGGCGGTGAAACAAGCGCGCGAGCAGGCGACTCAGCAGGTTCAATTCCGCGCCGAAGAGATGGCCGAAGAGCGTGTGCTCGATGCGCTGTTGCCATCGGCGCGCGAGGACGGTTTCGGGTTCGGCGAGGAACCCGAGCTTAAGCCAGAAGAGAGCGTTACACGGCAGAAATTTCGCAAAATGCTGCGCGAGGGTAAGCTTGACGACAAGGAAATCGAAATCGAAGTGAGCGCTGCGAGCGCGCATATGGAAATTTTCGCCCCACCCGGCATGGAAGATATGACCGCGCAGCTACAAGGCATGTTCCAAAATCTCGGCGGCAGCCGTAAGAAGCAGCGCAAACTCACCGTGCGCGAAGCCTTCAAGCTGCTTACCGAAGAAGAAGCGCTGAAGATGGTGAACGAGGAAGACCTTAAGCTTGACGCGGTGAAAAACGTCGAGCAGAACGGCATCGTATTCCTCGACGAGATCGATAAAATCACTAGCCGCGGTGAAACCGGCGGCGCGGAGGTATCGCGTCAAGGCGTGCAGCGTGATTTGCTGCCGCTGGTCGAAGGCACGACGGTCAGCACCAAATACGGCATGGTCAAAACCGATCACATCCTGTTCATCGGCAGCGGCGCCTTTCATCTCGCTAAGCCATCGGACCTGATTCCCGAGCTGCAGGGCCGGTTTCCGATCCGGGTCGAACTCAATTCGCTCACGGTTGAAGATTTCGCACGCATATTGACCAGCACCGACGCCTGCCTCACCCGCCAATACCAAGCGCTGCTGGCCACCGAGGGCGTGCATTTGGAATTCACCGACGACGGTATCCAACGCATGGCCGAAATTGCTTTTGAGGTCAACGAGCGCACCGAAAACATCGGCGCGCGCAGGCTCTACACCGTGATCGAAAAGCTATTGGAAGAGCTTGCGTTTGAAGCGGACAAGCAAAGCGGCGCAACCATCACCATCGATGCCGCGTATGTGAACGGCAAACTGCAAGCGTTGGCAAAGAGCGAGGATTTAGCGCGGTACGTGCTTTAAAGGCTGCAACGCGATGCCGCATCAACTCAACCCGTGCTCCACGCACGGGGCCGTTTCATACCGGCGATCCTGCATGCCTGTTTGACGTAGCCATAGGGAAACAGCTCGAATAATCGATTGCGCGCCACCGCTCCCAGCCGTGTCGACAGGTGCTTGATGGCGAAGCGCGCATCGGGAATGACTTGATGCTCTTCGTAATAGTCGCGCATAAAGTGGATCACATCCCAGTGATCTTCGCTGAGTTGGATATTTTCCTGACGGGCAAATTCTTCCGCGAGCGCTGGGCCCCAATCCTGCGGCTCCACCAAGTAGCCTTCCGCATCCAGGGTCGGCAAGGGAAAAGACGTTTCCATTAACACCTCCACGAAAAAAGTAAGCCAAACGGCTATGGGATTAATATATCATAACGTGATATATTTGGGCGGTGCAATAGCGGTAGGCGAAAGATACTCACTATGGGTAGCATCAAAACATGAGCAAGGGCACCCTTACCAAGCAGGAATTCGAAACACTCTCCAACTTTCGCTACCAATTACGGCGTTTTATACGGTTTAGCGAGGAGCTCACCCACCAATATGGCGTTACCCATCTTCAGTATCTGCTGATGCTTCATTTGAAGGGTTATCCGGGCCGGGAATGGGCGACCATCGGCGAGCTCTCGGAACGGTTACAGTCCCATCACCATGGCGTCGTATCGCTGGTGTCGCGCTGTGAAAAGCTAGGGCTGGTCTATCGAGCGCAAGGCAAGGTAGACCGGCGCGAGGTGGAAGTGCACCTCACCTCGGCGGGCGAAAAAATGCTTCAAAAGCTCGCGCGGGAGCACCGCGATAAACTGCTGAACCTGCAGGGGACTTTCCAAGTGCCCGATGTACAAGACTTAACGGGTGGCGGGAAGTAAGCAAAAAGGTTGACTCGCGCGCCCGAGACGATTTGCCTTCGGAGGCCAAAAAAACCGTGTGTATGCTGTGAGCGGTTTAATCGTAGTCTAGCGAATATTGACCGTTGTTAATCGGAAAACCGTTAAGAAACAGTTTACTTGCAATTTCGAGGGTGTGACACATTTAACTACTTCTTTAACTACTTCCTACCCCAATCAGCAACGTGTCTAGATCGAAGTGTCACATCATTTCATTTTTCGAATTGCACAAATTTTGTGCCCCGTAGCCTGCTATTCGAAAAGTCTGGGCGTTTTCCGAACCACGTCTGATCTTCATCCGTCCCCCTTGCTGAGGGCTGAGGTTTAGTTAACAAAGCAGGATGTGGCGTTCATTGGTTGTATTGAAAAATGTTGCAAGAAGGAAAGACTCAATAAGCAAAGCTTGCCAAGCTATCTGGCCCCGCCTATACCTATCATCAGATGATAATCAAAAAGACAACCCCTGACGCCAGGGATACTGGCTTGGATGCCTTGCTCGATTTAGATGGCTACATCATTGACCAAGATGGCGGGTACTGGGTAAAGATCGAGGCGGCGGTACAAGAATCGACAGTGGGTAGGCCGCATGGCATCAAATACAGCTTGTCGCTGCATGAGCCCTACGGTATCGGATTATGGGATACGACAACGCGCATTCGGTGAAGCACGCCAAGAAGGGGAAATATGCCGGTTGGCGCGTGGAATATGACCACAAGCACCGCCATGCACGAGATAAGGGTGTGCCCTATGAATTCGTGGACGCATACCAGTTGCTAAAGGATTTTTTTACGGACGTGGATCGTGCCCTTGAGGCACATAGAAAAGGATGAATGCAATGAAAGCCGTGACGATTGGCATTATGTCGCAAAAGAAAATTCGGGAACGGGCTTTGGCGATTGCTCGTGGCGAATACAAGCCGAAACGTGGTGAACCCAAAATCTGGTTTACCTCTATCAAATCGGTGGCTGAAGTTTTGAGCGATGAAAACCGCGCGCTGCTGCATGTGATTCAGGACACAAAGCCTGAGTCACTAAAGGACTTGGCCGAAGCGACAGGGAGGAAGCCCAGCAATTTGTCGCGAACTCTGAAAACCTTGGCGGGTTACGGATTTGTGGAACTCAACCGGGAAAATAAAACGGTGCGCCCAGTTGCCAAGGCAACAGAATTCGAGATTTTAGCGGCGTAGCAAACGTTCGTTGCATACGATTTTGAGAGGAGGGAAATTTTTAACGGTGATGAATGCGCATATGGCATGACGGCCACTGGTGGCGATCGAAAAGATATCGTTCTGAAGTCACAGAATGGTCACAGACCCCACCCGCTGGGTAGGGTGAGTTCGTAACCCATTGAAAAGATGGCGCGCCCGAGACGATTCGAACGTCCGACCCCTGCCTTCGGAGGGCAGTACTCTATCCAGCTGAGCTACGGGCGCGAGAGGCGCAAAGTATAGCCGGATTTGCGGTGCGACTCCATGCGTGGCTTGGTCGCCTCAGCAGAATTCAGTATAATCCCAGGCTTTTAGCGACAAACTACACAGGATAGGGCAACACCATGAGTGAACAACAAGGGAGCAGCAAAACTTCCCCGATGATGATTCTCGCCGCGGCAGTGGGCGTGTTTGCAGCGCCGGTGATCGCGATCATATTGATCGTGCAACTGGTGCTCTCCATCCAGGCGGGGCATGTGGATAAAGATGATCCGCGCATGGCGGATGCAGCGGTTAAAGAACGCATCAAGCCCTTTGGCGAGGTGAAAGCGATTGACCCCAATGCGCCGCGTGTCGAGAAGACCGGTGAAGCGGTGTATACCGAAGTCTGTGCCAGTTGCCATGGTTCCGGTGCGCTGGGCGCGCCGAAGTATGGCAACAAAGGCGATTGGGGCAAGCGTAATGCGCAAGGCTTCGATACCTTGGTGAAGAACGCCACCAATGGTATTCGCGCGATGCCCCCGCGTGGCGGCAACCCCGATTTGTCGGATATTGAGATGTCGCGTGTCGTGGCTTATATGGCCAATTCGGGCGGTGCGAGCTTCAAGTCGAAATAGACAGGTAGCGTTTTAGCGAAAAAAGGCGCGGAATACCACCGCGCCTTTTTTTATGATGAGCGCCGAACCCATGAAAAATAAATCACACCATGCACGTATGCGCAATCTGCGCTGGACGACTTTCCTGCTCGTGGTGTTGGCCTATGTGATTTCATACTTTCACCGCGTAGCACCGGCCACGATTGCTGGCGATCTGCAATTGGCCTTTCATGCCAGCGCTGCCGCGCTCGGCGGCCTCGCCGCGACGTATTTCTACGTATATACGATCATGCAGATTCCGACCGGTATTTTGGTCGATACGCTCGGGCCTCGCCGCATTCTCACCTTGGGCGGCCTCGTGGCTGGGGTGGGGGCAATCTTGTTTGGCTATGCCGATACGCTCGGCGCTGCGGCGGTGGGCCGCACGCTGGTTGGGCTCGGTGTATCGGTGACCTTCATCGCTATGCTCAAGCTCAATGCCGCTTGGTTCCATGATCGCCACTTCGGCACCATCGTCGGCTTCGCGATTCTGCTCGGTAATGTCGGTTCGGTGCTGGCGACCGTGCCGCTCGCCGAGTTATTGCGCTACGTTTCCTGGCGCAGTGTTTTCGCGTTCATCGGCGGCCTGACGATCGTGCTTGCCGCGCTGTCCTGGATTTTTGTGCGCGACCATCCGGGCCAAGCCGGCCTGCCCAGCTTGCGCGAATTGGAAGGCCAAACCGCGCATCCCCCGCATCTTGGCCACTGGCTTGATGGACTGCTCACGGTCATCAAAAATCGTGCGAGTTGGCCCGGCTTTTGGGTCACGTTTGGCTATGCCGGCAGCTTCTTCGCCTTTGCCGGCTTGTGGGCGGTGCCGTACCTGCAAGCTGTGCATGGCATGTCGCGCGACATCGCGACCCAGCACACCAGCCTCCTGCTCGCGGGATTTGCATTGGGCGCCCTGACCGTCGGCGCCGTGTCCGATCGTATCGGCCGCCGCCGTCCGGTACTGATCGGCACGGGCTTGTTGTATCTGCTGTGCTGGCTGCCGCTGGTGTTGGCGCTGCCGCTAGCGGGCGCTGCGAGCTATGTGCTGTTCCTGCTCATGGGGCTGGGCGCCGCCAGCTTCACCCTGAGCTGGGCGTGCGTGAAGGAAGTGAACCCGCACGCGCTCTCCGGCATGGCGACCAGCGTCGCCAACACCGGCGCATTTCTCGGCACGGGCATTTTGCAACCGCTGGTGGGCTGGGCGATTGATCGCGCGCAATCGGCGCATGCTGCGGATACCTATCAGACCGGCATGCTGATTTTTCTGGCGTGCGTCGTGATTGGCTTATTCGGCAGCCTGCGCGTGCGCGAGACGTATTGCCGTTACATTCACGCTGCGTGAAGCAGGTAACCCGCGCTAGCGGCTGGCTTTTCCCAGCATGCTCAAGGCAAGCGCTTCCGCCACCTTAATGCCATCCACCGCCGCGGAAAGAATCCCACCCGCATAGCCCGCACCCTCTCCAGCCGGATACAACCCTTGGGTATTGATGCTCTGGAAATGCGCGTTGCGTTTGATGCGGATCGGCGATGAGGTGCGCGTCTCGACCCCGGTTAGTACGGCATCCCGCATGGCAAAACCTTTGATTTGTTTGTCGAAGGCGGGGAGCGCTTCGCGAATCGCCTCGATCGCATAATTCGGCAAGGCTGAATCGAGCTCGCCCAAATGCACGCCAGGTAGGTAGGAAGGGATGACCGAGCCCAAGACGGTAGAGGGGCGATGGGCCAGAAAATCCCCCACGAGTTGTCCCGGCGCATCGTAATTGCCCCCGCCCAATTCAAATGCGCGCGACTCCCACTGGCGTTGAAAATCGATCCCTGCCAAGGGTGAGCCCGGATAATCTGCTGGCGTGACGCCCACCACGATGCCGCTATTGGCGTTGCGCTCGTTGCGCGAATACTGGCTCATGCCGTTGGTCACGACCCGCCCTGGCTCCGAGGTGGCCGCCACCACCGTGCCGCCCGGGCACATGCAGAAACTATAGACCGAGCGCCCATTGCTGGCGTGGTAGACCAGCTTGTAATCGGCGGCACCCAGTATGGGGTTGCCCGCGTTAGCACCAAAGCGGCAAACATCGATCATCGATTGCGGATGCTCGATGCGAAAGCCAATGGAAAAAGGTTTGGCCTCCACATACACGCCGCGCGCATACAGTATCTGGAAGGTATCGCGTGCGCTGTGGCCGACTGCCAGCACCACCTGCTCGGTGGCGATGCGCTCACCGCTGGCCAGCACCACACCGCGCACCTGGCCTTGGTCGATATCGATATCCGCTACTTTGCTTTGGAACCGAAATTCGCCGCCAAGCGCGCAAATCGTCGCGCGCATGTTTTCCACCACTTTCACCAGCCGAAAGGTGCCGATATGCGGCTTGCTTACATACAGGATTTCCGGCGGCGCATCGGCCTTCACAAATTCCAGCAACACCTTACGGCCATAATGATGCGGGTCTTTGATCTGGCTGTGCAGCTTGCCATCTGAGAATGTACCCGCGCCACCCTCGCCAAATTGCACATTCGATTCGGGATCGAGAGTGCGGCCACGCCATAGGCCGAAGGTATCCTTGGTGCGCTCACGCACAGATTTTCCCCGCTCCAAAATAATAGGACGGAAACCCATTTGCGCCAGAATCAACGCGGCAAACAAGCCGCATGGCCCCGACCCGATTACTACTGGGCGCGAAGTGAGCCCGCTCGGGGCGTGTGCAACGAAGTGGTATTCAGTATCGGGCGTGATCACGATATGCGGCTCGCCCTGCAGGCGTTGGAGGACTTGTTCCTCATCCTTGATCGCGACATCCAGCGAGTACGTCACCTTAATCGCATGTTTTTTTCGCGCGTCAAAACTGCGGCGAAAGATCGTATAACTGATCAGCGCATCCGCGTCAATTTTCAGCCGAATGAGAATCGCAGCAGGCAGATCAGATTCGGCATGGTTCAGCGGAAGATGGATTTCAGTTAAACGCAGCATGGGGATTACTCCTCCGGCGTCTTCGTTGCCAGCATCGTTTTCAATTGCGCCAGCCGCGCATTGCCGTCTTTTTTCGCGGCGACGGGGTCTTGCGCGGCGGTGTGGTTGCGTACGTGTTCGCTGCCCAGCTCCACGATAAAGCGCGAGGGCTCGCAACTTTGTAATTCGCGCGCGCGTTTGCGTTTTTCGCAGTAGCTGACTGTGAAGGTTTGCTGCGCGCGGGTGACGGCGACATACATCAAGCGCCGCTCTTCTTCCACCTGGCCGTTGTCCCCCGTAGGGGAGGCTGCGCGCTCGATGCTTTCGCGGTGGGGCAGGATGCCTTCTTCCGCGCCGACCAAGAAAACGTGCGGGAATTCCAAGCCTTTCGCGGCGTGCAGGGTGGAGAGGCGCACTGCGTCGGTGTCTTCTTCCTCGTTGTTAATCATCGCGATGAGTGCAACGGTCTGCGCGAGTTCGAGCAGGGTTTTTTCATCTTCCTCACCTTTGCGCGCGAGCCAGTCGGTGAATTGGGTGACGTTTTCCCAGCGCGCTTTGGCGAGGCGCTCTTCATCGCCGTCGAAGAGATACAGCTCATAGCCGATGGCGCGCAGCATGTCTTTTAACACCTCGCCCGCCGGTTCACGCGCGGCGCGGTATTCGATGTTGTTGATGAACGTGCAAAACTCGGTCAGTGCGTCGAGCTGCTTGGCTTGCACTTGCGACACAAACCCCGCTTCAAATACGGCGGCGAAGAGGCTCAGGTTGCGGCTGGCGGCATAGCCGCCGAGTTTTTCCAAGGTCTGCGCGCCGATGCCTTTTTTCGGTGTGGTGATGGCGCGGATGAAAGCCGGATCGTCGTCCGAATTCAGGATCAGCCGCAAGTAAGCGATGATGTCCTTGATCTCCGTGCGTTCGAAAAAGGATTGCCCGCCGGAGAGCAAATAGGGGATGTGCTCCGCGCGCAGCTTTTCTTCGAAAATGCGCGCTTGATGGTTGCCGCGATACAGGATGGCGTAATCCGACCACTTGCCACGCTTCTCAAAGCGCTGCGCCATGATGCGGCGCACGATGTTCTCGGCTTCTTCCGCGTCGTCCTTGCAAGCGATGACTTGAATTGGGTCGCCGTAGCCCAGCTCGCTCCAGAGTTTTTTCTCGAACAGCTTGGGGTTGTGTGCGATGAGATGGTTGGCGGATTCCAGAATGCGCACGGTGGAGCGGTAATTTTGCTCCAGCTTGATTACTTCCAGGCGCGGGAATTCGTCGCGCAGCAGGCGCAGGTTTTCCACATTGGCGCCGCGCCAGGCGTAGATGGATTGATCGTCGTCGCCCACGGCGGTAAACGCGGCGCGTGGGCCGGCGAGTTGCTTGAGCAGGCGATATTGGCAGCTATTGGTGTCCTGATATTCGTCGACCAAGAGATAGCGCAGCTTGTCTTGCCACTTGCTGCGGGCGTCCGCTTCGCGTTCCAGCAACTCCACCGGTACGCGGATCAGATCGTCAAAGTCAAACGCCTGATAGGCGCGCAGCGTGTCCTGGTAGCGTTGATAGAGTTTCGCGCTGGCGTGCTCGGCTGCATTTTCCGCATTCATCGCCGCAAATTCGGGCGCGATCATGTCGTTTTTCCAGCGCGAGATGCGGCCTTGTACGCGTTTTAATTCAGCCTTGTCGGTGGTCTTCATGATGTCGGACAGCACATGCAAGCTATCGGCGGCATCGAGAATGGAGAACTGGGCTTTGTAGCCGATGAGTTTGGCTTCTTGGCGCAGGATCTGCATGCCCAGGGAATGAAACGTGGTGACCGTCAGCCCCTTGCTGGATTTCCCCGGGAGCAGCTTTGTCACCCGCTCGCGCATCTCACGTGCGGCTTTATTGGTAAAAGTAATCGCGGCGATATTGGCGGGCTGGAAGCCGCATTCGCTGATGAGATAAGCGATCTTGTGCGTGATGACGCGCGTCTTGCCGCTGCCCGCCCCGGCGAGCACCAACAGCGGGCCATCGAGGTGCTTGACCGCGGCGCGCTGCTCGGCATTCAATCCATGGAAAGGCGAGGTGAGGGTTTTGCTGGCTTGTTGCTGGGACACTGGGCGATTTTAACATGGGGGTGCGCTGATTGACCTGTCGAACATTGGTAGGGGCGAGGCATGCCTCGTCCGATATCGAAATCGGGTCGGGCATGCCCGACCCCTACCATGCGTTCGTCAAGGTAACCTGTCGCCATCACGCTAAGCTCGGTAAAATAGCCTTACCCGTACAAAGATCAAAAAATCATGTCCACCTACGCCATTGGCGATATTCAAGGCTGCTTCGAAGCGCTGAATTTATTGCTTGAAAAAATCCAGTTTGACCCGGCCCAAGATCGCTTGTGGTTGGTGGGCGATCTGATCAATCGCGGGCCGGATTCGGTCGAGGTGTTGCGTTGGGCGATGAGCTTGGGGGGCCGGGCGGTAACCGTGCTCGGCAATCATGATTTACATTTCCTCGCCGTAGCGGAGGGGCATGTTCCGCCGCATCGCAATGACACCTTGGACGAGTTGCTGGCCGCACCTGATCGCGATGAGTTGATCGATTGGCTGCGCTGCCAGCGCATGATTTATGCAGAAGGCGATTGGGTGCTGGTGCATGCCGGCTTGCTGCCGCAGTGGACGGTGGAACAGGCGGTACAGCTCGGGGCGGAGGTCGAGACGGCGCTCTCAGGCGCAAACTATCGCGATTTTCTCAAGCACATGTATGGCAACCAGCCGGATCGTTGGGATGACAGCTTAACCGGCATCGACCGGCTGCGTGTCATCACCAATGCCATGACGCGGCTGCGTGTGTGCAGTCCAGCGGGCGTGATGGATTTTAATCATAAGGGGTCGCCCGAGACGCGGCCCAAAGGCACACTCCCTTGGTACGAGGTGTCTGGGCGCAAAAGCGCAAACGCGAACATCGTATGCGGCCATTGGTCAGCGCTCGGGCTCAATGTAGGGAGCCGTCATGTGGCGCTGGATACGGGCTGTCTGTGGGGAGGGCAGTTATCGGCGCTGCGGCTGGAAGACCGGCAGGTTTTCCAGACGTCTTGTGCGGGATTGGCAAGTTCAAGGCAGTTGCGATAGCGGCTTCGGCTTCCAAGGCGAGTGCGCGCCGAGTTTTTCCGCGCGCGTCTATCATATCGAAATAATTTACTTCCGCAATAATTTTGCGCCGCGCCAAGATGGCGCGCATCGACTCGGGCATGGTGATTTCGTCAGCATAGGCGGGGGCGGTGTCGATCCGCCCATCTTCGAATACATAGCGGATCGTCACCAATGTAATGGCGCTGCCTTGGTCGACCGCGACTTGAAATAGCGAAGGGTGAAAGGCGCGCAGCCGTAACCCGTTGGTGGTGGTGCCTTCCGGGAACAAGGCGAGGCAGTCGCCTTGTGTCAACACCGCTTCCGCTTGCCCCACAATGGCGGCGGTGTGGTGGCGCTTCTCGCGCTGGATGAACAAGGTGCCGCCTGCTTGCGCCAAATAGCCCACCACGGGCCAGCTGCGCACGTCGGCTTTGGAGATAAAGCGCACTGGGCGCACGGACTGCAGCAGCCAAACATCCATCCACGAAACATGATTCGAGACAAACATGACACCACGGGTAGCCAGCGTGGGTACATTGCCTTGCACGCGGGCTTCAATATTGAGAATGACCAGCAGTTTGGCGGCCCAAGCACGAATGATGCGGCTGCGCAGCGGCTCGCGGGCAAAGCGCAGCAACGTGCCCGCTGTTACTACCCCTTGCAGCAGATGCAAAACCAAGCGAAATATGCGCAGCAGCTGAATTGCGCCAGGGGTCGGTGTTTCTATCATCGGGTGTAGTGTTTCATTGCGGTCATGGCGTTTTTGGGGGGCTCTGAAAGCACCGTTTAGAATGAAACACTACACTAGCGTTCGAAAAAATGCCTCGCATAACGTTGATCGATGAGCGACATCGGCAGCATCACCAGCAGATCCGCGGTGTTGAAATGTGGATCCCACGCTGGCTCGCCGCAGACATAGCAACCCAGGCGCATATAGCCCTTAATCAAAGGCGGCAGCGGCGCGTTCATGGTGCTGTCCAGCGCATCCAGTGAGAGCCCATTGCGCGGGAATACCCGCCATTCAATCGGGCTCATATGTTCCAGGCTCAAGCGGCGGTAGATACTGGCTGCGGTGTGCCCGCCATCGGCCATGCCAATACTGGCGCAGCCGATCAGGTAATCGTAGCCGTGTTGCCGCATGTAATTTAATACACCCGACCAAAGTAGCGCGATGGTTGCGCCGTTGCGGTACGCGGGATGGACGCAGGAGCGCCCTACTTCCACCATGCGATCACTCAGATGCGAGAGGCGAGTGAGATCAAATTCCGTTTCCGCATAATAACTGCCAATCTTACGCGCTTGCGCCGGATTCAGCACGCGGTAGGTGCCGACGACTTCCAAGGTATCATGGTCACGCACCAGTAAATGTTCGCAATAGGGATCGAAAATATCCCTATCAATGCCCGGCTCCAGCGTATTGATCTGCGCTCCCATTTCCTCACAAAACACTTGATAGCGCAGGCGCTGAGCTTCGCGCACCTGCTCCTCGCTTTGTGCGAACGAGACAGTCAGACGCGGCGCTTTTCGCTCGACCAGCAGGTGATAGTCTTCTCTTAGCATGATGATCCTCATCGTGGTTTAGACGAGGGCACATTACGGAGAAAGGGTGGCAGCGAAATGACATATCGATGACGGTTTGATGACGGTGCGGCAAAGGGGGGATTCAGTATTGCCTGAGGCGCCAATAAGTGCCCCAATCATGCAATATAAAATTATCGATAGTCGAGGCCGGATTTTATTAGCCAGGATCGACATTGTTCTAACGGCAGTGGGGGGCTCAAAAAATAACCTTGGGCTACATCGCAACCCATGTCGATCAAACGTTGCAACGTAGCATCGTCCTCCACGCCTTCAGCTACCACGCGCAGCTTGAGGTGATGCGCCAGATCAATGATCGAGCGCACGATATTTTCGTCGCGGATGTCGTGCAACATATGCCGAATGAAGCTGACGTCTATTTTTAGTTCGTCCACCGGCAAATACTTGAGCCGCGCCAGCGAGGAATAGCCGGTGCCGAAGTCGTCAATCGCCAATTGCACGCCGATCTCTTTTAGACGTTCCAGCGTGGTCGCCCGGGCGCGCTGGTCATCCATGATGGCGGTTTCAGTAATTTCCATCACCACTTGCTCAGGCGGTACGCCCCAGGTGCTGAGCGCCTGCGTGAGCAACGCCGGCAGCTCGGCTTGGATCAAATCGTGGGCGGAAAGATTGATGCTGATGGACAGATCCTGAGCAGCGGGCTGCAACTCTTGAAGCTCGCGCAGCGCCATGTTCAAGACCCGTACGGTGAGGCGGTGCATCAAACCCGCCGCTTCTGCGGCCGGGATGAAGATCGCGGGTGATACTGCGCCGCGGAGGGGCGAATGCCACCGGCTCAGCGCCTCCACGCCTACCACGCGTCCAGTTCGTAAATCAGTTTGGGGTTGATGATTCAGGGTGAGCACATTTTCGTCCAGCGCGTGGCGTAGATCAGTTTGTAGCTGCAACTGTAACTGCGTTGCCGTATCGGCTTCGTTGCTGTAAATAAAAACGGGTTCCTTTCTGATTCGCGCTTCGCGCAGCGCACTGCTGGCGCGTTGGAGCAGGGTGTCCGCGCCCTGACCGTGGGCCGGGAACAGCGCGACGCCCACGTAGGGTTCGCTGTGCACCGAGTATTGATCAAGCGTGAGCTGGCTGCCAAGGGTGCGGATGATTTTGTGGGCGGCCAACACCGCTTGCGTCTCATTCGAAAGGGTGGGTAGCAGGCAGGCTATCTCGCTGCGCCCGACACGAAAAACTTGATCCGCTTCCTTGAGGATACTTTTTAGGTGCGTCAGGGATTGGGCGCATACCGTGTCGCCCGCACGGTAACCGAAGAGTGCATCGATGCGATAAACGCTATCGAGCCAGAGTAGGCAAATGCCCAGGGGACGTGATTGGGCCGCCGCTTCTCGCAATGCCTCGTCCAGGGCGTCCAGGCAAATCAGGTGATTCGGGATCAAGGGCATGCGGGATTTTCTATAGGTAATAGTCACGTGGATCGATGCCGTACATGCCATGCTCGAGCGCGCGGGCGATTTCGTAGGATTGGTCGCCCGCGCGCTTCGGCGCGGTGAGCAAATCCAAGGGCACCGGTGCGCCGTAGGGTTGTTTTGCCGCATCTAAAATCACCAATACGCGCGGTTTCAAACGCCGCACCCGATTGTGCGCCAATACCACGGCCACTTCGCCCGAATTTAATTCCACCAGGCTGCCGACCGGATAAATTCCCAAACACTGAACAAATTGCTCGACCAGTTCTGTGTGAAACAAATGATGGCGCCAATCATACAAATGCTGGAGCGCTTCATAAGGCGAGAAGGATCGCGCGTAAGGCCGCTCGCTGGTGAGCGCGTCATAGCAATCTACGATGGCGGCCATTTTCCCCGGTACGCCAATTTGCGCGCCGCGCAGGCCATGCGGATAGCCGCTGCCATCTTCTCGTTCATGATGGCAGGCGACGATGTTGAGCAGTTTTTCCGATACGCCCTTGGATTCGCGCAGCATCTCGAGGCCGAAGGGGATGTGATGCTTAATGGTTTCATATTCATCAGTGGTGAGCCGGCCATTCTTGCTCAAAATACCGGATGGTATTTTGGCTGTGCCAACGTCAAGCAAGAGTCCGGCTGCACCCAGAAGATGCATATGGTCACGCGGAAAACCCAGATGGCGCCCGAACAACAGCATATTGATGGCGACACTGACCGAGCGCGCATACACATAGGTGCTGGCACGCTTCACGCGGCTTAGCAAGGCGAGCGCATCCGGGTTGCTAATAATGCTTTCCACCATACCGTCCATCACCTCGTGCGCCCGTTCAAGGTTGGTGGTTCCATGCTGCTGAAGCTCCTCGAACAATTGTTGCACTGCCTGCTCCGCTTGATGGTGGATTTGCTTGGCGCGGGGCAGTTCTTCTTCAAGCTGGACGAGGTCAGGGTAGCGATTAAGGTGGCCTCCCAGGCGTGCTTCTGCAAGCGAAAGCGGCAAGGGGGCCATCTCCAGGCGGCGTAGCGCCTCTTTGCGTTCGCGGGTGTCGTGCCAGGCGTCCCACCCGATGCTGCGCAGGGGGTCAATCAAGACATGTTGACAATAGTGGCGCAATTGCGCGATCTCATCGTCGGTCTCAATGAGAAAGCCCTGGAACAGAAAGGGCGTGTCCAGCCATGGCCGATCCAGCTCGGCCACGAACATGCCGGTTTGCAGCTCGGCGACGTCGATCTTTTCGTTCATAGGCGGATATTAGCGCGCTTAGGTTTCTGCTGCCTATGGAACTTGGACTGGACTATTCCCCAGGGCACAAATCGCAGCGTAACGATCACACGCACACACATGATCATTGACCATCCCCACCGCCTGCATGAAGGCATAGCAGATGGTTGGACCGACAAAGGTAAACCCGCGCTGCTTGAGCGCGCGGCTCATGGCGTCGGCTTCGGGCGAAGTGGCGGGGAGTTGCGCCAAGGACTGCAGGTTGTGTTGAATCGGTTGGCCGTTGACGAAAGACCAGACGTAGCGGTCGAAGCCGCCGAATGCTTCCTGTGCGGCCAGGTAGGCGCGCGCGTTTTTTACCGCTGCATTGAGCTTGAGTCGGTTGCGGATAATACCGGCGTTGCCCATGAGTTTTTCGATGTGCGCTGGCGTAAAGCGCGCGATGCGCTCGGGATCGAAGCTGTCCAAGGCTTCACGAAAATTTTCACGCTTTTTGAGAATGGTGATCCAGCTTAACCCCGCTTGCTGGCCTTCCAGAATCAGCATTTCGAATAGGTGCGCATCGTCGTGTGACGGCACGCCCCACTCTTGGTCGTGATACGCGACATAGAGCGGATCGCTGCCGCACCATTCGCAGCGAACCGCTGCTTGCATGCGAGGAGATTAATGCGTGACGCGGGTAACGCCGCCGCCGGTCAGCACCCGGATACGCTCACCGGGACGGAACACTTCGTCCGCCGCTTGGGTAACGGCGATAAACTTACCGTTATCTAGTTTGACGGTGATTTCCAAACCTTTAGAGCGAGTAACCCCTTCTTCAAGGGCCCCGCCGGCTAGTCCACCGGCAACGGCGCCGATGACGGTGCCGATGGTGCTGCCTTTACCGCGTCCGACGCTGCTGCCTGCCACTCCGCCGACTACCGCGCCGGCCGCTGGGCCGATCGGCGTCTTGGTGCCTTCGATTTGCACTTCGCGCACGCTTTCTACCACGCCCATTTGTACTTCTTGCGGGGTGCGCGCCTGCTCGCGGCTATAGGCGCCGCCCGAGGTGCTGGCGGGGCAGCCGGCGAGGAATACGCTGGCGAACAATACGGCGGCGAGTCCGAGTTGGGTGAGGGTTTGCATGATCTTCTTCTCCATAGTTAAAGGGTGATGCCGAATTCTGTTTGGAGCTGATGCGATAGTTCGCCGGGCGGCAGGCCGTGGTTTTGTGCGCCGCGCTGCGCAACTTTCAGTGCACCCATGACACTGGCCAGTTTGCCGGTCGTGGGCCAATCGAAGTCGTTTACGATGCCATACAGCAATCCACTGCGGTAAGCATCGCCACAACCGGTCGGATCAACCACCTGCTTAGCTTTAACGGGGGCGATATCGATCGGTTTACCATCAATATAGATAGCGGAACCGTTGGCACCCAGGGTCACAATTAAGGCCTTCACCCGCTTGGAAAGTTCCGCCAGGGTTTGGCCGGTACGGTCTTGTATCAGTTGCGCTTCGTAGTCGTTGAGCGCCACATAGTCCGCCAATTCGACAAACTGCCGCAACGCTTCTCCATTAAACATCGGTAATCCTTGGCCCGGATCGAACACAAAAGGGATACCCGCTTCATGAAACTGGCGCGCATGTTCCAACATGCCATCGCGGCCATCGGGGGCGATGATGCCCAGCCGGATGCCTTGCGCATCAGTGACGCTATTCTCATGGGAATAATTCATCGCGCCGGGGTGGAAGGCGGTGATCTGATTATCGTCCAGATCCGTGGTGATGAAGGCTTGCGCGGTAAAGGTATCGCCAATTGATCGCACATGCGTTGATTCCAAACCCAAACGCGCGAGGCGCGAAGCATAGGGGCCAAAATCATCCCCCACCGTGGCCATGATCACCGGTTGCCCGCCCAAAAGATTGAGATTGAACGCGATATTGCCGGCGCAGCCGCCGAATTCACGCCGCATATCCGGCACCAGGAACGATACATTCAGGATTTGAATTTTATCCGGCAGGATATGGTTCTTGAATTGATCGCGGAACACCATAATGGTGTCGTAGGCGAGCGATCCGCAAATCAGCGTGCGCATGCATTTCCCCCTGAATTGAAAACGTAATGAATCGTTAAAGTTTAACGTATTTAACGCATGCCTTGTCATAGAAAGATCACCTAACTGCAACGCCGGCTTCGTATTTGCGATTTAGAGTGCGGCCATGCGTCAAAGACCCTGGCTGTTTATTTTGATTCCCCTGCTACTCCACAGCGCGGAAGCGCTTGCCTGGGGGTTGGCCACGCATCTGTATTTTTCGCAGTTGCTGTTGTGGGCGGTACCCTTATTGGATCCGCGTTTGCGCGCGGCGGCGAAGCGTTTGCCGCATCTGGTGCTGGCCGGCTCCTGCCTGCCCGATCTTGCGCTGGTGGGGCGCAGTGCGAAAACCGAAGCCTTCGAGGATTCCCACCACTGGGAGCAGGCCGCGGGTCTGCTGGCGCGTGCCGAGAGCGACGAGGCGCGCGCCATCGCATTGGGCTATGCCAGCCACTTGTTCGTTGACATCATCGCCCACAATCACTTCGTCCCGGCGCATGAGCGCATGTGGTTGAAGTTACCCATGGTCACGCATGCGATGTCCGAGTGGGCGATGGATGCACACATTGCGCATCATCTGTTCGCGATGCCGCCACGTTTGCTGCGAGATCACCATGCAATACTTGCCCAATACATCACAGCCGAGTTTGATTGCGATATCGCGGAAGCCGAGCGTGCACTGGTTTATTTGCGGCATGCGACGGCCTTTTTATATGGGAGCCGCGCACACCGCATGCTGTATGTTGGCGCGGCGAGCCTGGATCGGCATCTGACACGGCGCTTTGATTATTACGTCACCGAGACTGCGGCACGCCTGCCGCAGATCAACCGCTTGCTGGTGGGAGAAGCGCCCTGCTGGCGCGCGGATTTTGCGTGCCCGGAACGCACTGGGCATTTGAAGCATCTCAGCCGCGACGAGGCGCGCGGTGCATTGCCCTTGCCGGTGAGCTTGTTTGCTTAAGCCTGCAATTATTTTTTCACCACGGAGTACACAGAGGTTATTTTCAATACCCCCTTGAGGGGTAAAAAACATTACTTTAAAACTCCGTGCCTTCCGTGCCTTCCGTGCCCTCCGTGTACTCCGTGTACTCCGTGTACTCCGCGGTTAACCGCTTTTCCATTTATCCCGCAACGCTGGCCGGAACGCGACTCATCACCGGGCTGTATTCGCAC
>JADMJT010000001.1:0-29194 GCA_018781585.1 Burkholderiales bacterium | reverse complement strand
CATTTATCCCGCAACGCTGGCCGGAACGCGACTCATCACCGGGCTGTATTCGCACACGACATCTTCGTAAAAATGCGCCAAGCGTCGGGTCATTTCCGGTGCGGTCCATTCGCGCACATATTCTTGTGCACTGAGTGAAAGTGCGGCGCGCGCCTCGCCATTGTTCAACAGGGCAGACACGGTGCGCGCGAACTGGTGCACATCATCCTGTGCGATATGCGCGCCACGCTCGTGTTGCAAGACTTCCGCCGTGCCCATGATCGCCAGACCGACCACCGGCACGCCCAGCGCCATGGCTTCCAGCAGCACCAGGCCTTGGGTTTCGGTGCGCGAACTGAAAACGAACAGATCCGCGGCGCGGTAGCAGTCGAGCAATTCGCGGCTGCGGTTGAGATAGCCGACGAAGCGCGTATGCGCATCCAGATTCAGGTCGGTGGTGCGGCGCTTCAGGGCCGCCGAGGCGGGGCCTTCGCCGGCGATGACGAGTAGGATTTCCGGGTGCCAATGTTTGAGATAGGTCAAGGTTTCCAGCAGAAAGCCAATGTTCTTCTCGTGCGCGACCCGGCCCACGTAGAGCAACAGCGGCTGCTCGGCGGGGATGCCATGTTGTTCGCGAAACCGTTGACCTTGGCCGCCGCTGAAGTCATTGAGTTCAATCCCGGTGGGAATGACCCGGGCGTGGGTGTCGACGCCATAATGATGCAGCGCTTCGAGCATGGGGCGCGACGGGACGACTAAGCCATCCAGTGCGGCGCATTGGCTGCGCGAAAAGACGCGCGCCAAATAGCGCATGAAAAATTTTGGCACGAACGACACATAATGAAATAAATATTCTTCAAAGAAGGTGTGATACGTCTCGATGCACGGCACGCCCAAGGCGCGGGCGAGTTCCAATCCGGCGTAATGCGCGATGAAGGGTGTGTGGATGTGTACCAGATCGAAGGTTTGGCTTTGTAGGTAGGGCAGCAGTTCGGTGATGCGCCGGCGCTGCATCATGCGGTCTTCCGGGTCGAGCCAGACCGGGCGCGCGGGAATGCGCAAGATGCCTTCTTCGTCGGCGGTAACCGCGCCGTAGTCCGGGGCGATCAAAGTGACCTCGTGCCCCATGCGTCTCAGTTCGCGCCGCAGCGTCATGATGGCGGTGGAAACGCCGTTTACCCGTGGGAAGTAGACGTCGGAGATCATCAGAATGCGCATTATTTTTTCCTAAGCGTTACAACATAAATGAGAGCGTGGCCAAGCCATATCCCAACGCCGCCCCGGCCAGCACATCGGAGGGATAGTGCAGGCCGAGCACGATGCGCGATAAGGCAACCAGCAAGGTGAGTGGCAACAGCACGGGTGCGAGCCAGGGGAAATACGCGATCGCCACCAGGCTGAATCCGACAGCGTGCAGCGTGTGTCCGGAAGGGAAACTGAATTCATCCAAGGGGGCGGTGGTGCGGGTGATCGCGGTATGCAGATTGCACGGGCGCGGGCGCAGGGTTTTTCGCTTGAGCCATTTGTAGAGGGAGAGCCCCACTAAGCCCACCGCGATCATGTGCAGCACCGGTTGAAGCGCAGCTTCGCGTTCCACGATTAAGAGTACCGCCATCAAGGCATACCAGAATAAGCCGTCGCCGAGGCGGCTCACCACGCCAAAGAAACGCTGCACGGCGCGATCGCGGTTGAAGCGATTGATGCGCACGCAAAGCGCGGTGTCGACGGCGTTAAGCCGGGCGAGAACTGAATTCATGGGTGGCTGCATAACCGTTCCTTTCGCTCGTTTTCACCACATCGAACAGCGCTTGTTCGAATTGGGAATAGATCGTGGACCAACTCATGTCTTGCGCAGTTTGGCGCGCGGCGGTGCCAAATTTGCGTACGGTTTTCGGCTCGGCCGCGGCCTCGCCGGCCAAGGCGCAAAACGTATCTGCCGCATCGAATGGTGCGAGCAGGCCATTCTCGCGATGTGCTATGAGATCGCGCGCGGCGGCATAGTCATAAGCGATCACCACGAGTCCGCTGGCCATGGCTTCCAAGGTGACATTGCCGAAGGTTTCGGTCAGGCTAGGGAAGAGAAACACATCGCCCGAGGCGTAGAACGTAGCAAGATCCAAACCCGTGCGCATGCCGGCAAATATCGTATCGGGGAAGGCTTGGGCCAATTCGTGGCGCATCGGGCCGTCACCCACCAGCACCAGTTTGGCGCTGGGTTGGCGCGCACGCAGCGCGGCAAAAGCGCGCAGCACCACCGGCAGATTCTTTTCAGCCGCCAGCCGGCCTACGTACAGCGCCACCACATCACTCGGCCGCACGCCCCAAGCGGCGCGCAGGCTGTCGCTACGCCGCGCGGGGGTGAATAGTTGCGTATCCACACCGCGCGCGACGACTTTGAGATTGCGGTAGCCGTCCTGCAGCAATTCATCGCGCATCGCGTGCGTCGGCACCAGGGTCAAACGGGTGCGATTATGGAATTTGCGCAGATAGCTTTCGATTGGCGTCTTGAGCCAACCTAAACCATAGTGCCGGCTGTAGTGGTGGAAATTGGTGTGAAAGTCCGAGGTCACCGGAATATTCAGCTTCAACGCCGCCGACAGCGCCGACCAGCCGAGGGGACCTTCGGTTACGAGGTGCACTACATCCGGCCGCTTCTCACGCCATAGCTTGAGCAACGAGGATTTCGCCGGCAGCCCCATGCGCAAATTGTTGTAACGCGGGATCGGAATGCCGGGTTTGAGAATGTGATCGAGATTGGGTTCGGCTGGTCCCACATCCTGCGCACTTTGACGTGGCCGGATAAGCTGGATTTGATGGCCGCGTGCCTGCATCGCGCTCACGATGCGGCCCGTGGTCATGGCGACGCCGTTGACCTCGGGCGGATAAGTTTCCGTCACCACCGCCAAGCGTAGCAGGCGATGCGCTATTGGTAACTCGTCAAACAGAATAGGGGAAGGCTCCATGGGCGCCAGCTTGCCGCGCCAAGGAGAAAGATTTGTTACGCCGGGTTGAAGGTTTTATGACGCAGCGGGATCAAGCCGCCAGTCGGCGGCCTTCTTTGAGCAGGGCGCTGAGATCGGCCGCAGGTATTGGACGGCTGAAGTAGTAGCCTTGCATTTCCTCGCAACCCAAGCGGCGCAGAATGTCGAGCTGCTCTTTGGTTTCGACGCCTTCCGCAATGACCGTAAGTTTTAAGCTGTGACCGAGCAAGATGACGGTGTGGGCGATCGTCGCGTCGTGTTCATTCATACTGAGATTGCGCACGAAGGATTGGTCGACTTTGAGTTTGGAGAGCGGGAAGCGGCGCAGATAAGCCAGCGAGGAAAAGCCGGTGCCGAAGTCGTCGATCGAAAGCTGAATGCCAACTTGGCGCAACGCGTGCAAGGTGGCGGTGGTGCGTTCCGCATCGTGCATGGCCACGCTTTCGGTGATTTCTAATTCCAGGTATTGGGCGGGCAGACCGGTTTCAGCGAGAATTTCCTCCACCAAATCGATGAAGCCGGGGTGCTGAAATTGCCGCGCCGAGATGTTGACCGCCATGACCAAGGCATTGCCCTGATCGTGCCAAGTCTTGGCTTGCAAGCAGGCAGTGCGCAGCACCCAAGCGCCAATGGGCACGATGAGCCCGGTTTCCTCGGCGAGGGGGATGAACTGCATGGGCGGGACCAAACCACGTTCAGGATTTTGCCAGCGGATCAGCGCTTCCGTGCCGACCACTTCTCCTGACAGCAAATTGACCTGGGGTTGGTAGTGCAGCAGCAGTTCATTACGCTCCAGCGCGCGGCGCAGGCCTTGCTCCATGATCAGCCACTGTTCGGTGCGTTCGGATAAATCCTGCGTGTAATAGCGAAAGCCGTTGCCGCCTTCGGCGCGGATGCGGTTGACCGCCGCTTCTGCATTTTTAAACAGGGTTTCGACATCGACGCCATGATCCGGATTCATGGCGATCCCGATACTGAGGGTGAAGAAAAATTCACGTTCTTCTACCTTAAGCGGTTCGAGCATCGCAGCTTGTAGACGGCGCATGAGTGATTCGAGTTCGCTGCTATCGGCGAGCTGAGTAATGAGTAGGCCGAAGGTTGCGCCCTCGAAACGGAAAAGATCCACGGCGGGCGCATTGCCGGGATGCTCGGTGAGGGCGGCCATCAAGCGCTCCGCCATGGCGCCGATCAGGTTATCGCTGGCGGCATAGCCTTGCGATTCCAATACCAACTTGATCCGATCGGGGCGGATCAGCGCCACGGCGCAGTGGGCATGGTTATGGTTGAGCGCGATCTCCAGCCGTTCGCGGAATAGGCGTCGGTTAGGTAAACCGGTAACCGCATCTTGCAGCGCTTGGCGCACCAGGCTCAGTTCGGCTTGTTTGCGCTCGGTGATATCGGCAAGATACAAGTGGCACACATGCAAATCCGGCAGCAGGTGCACCGTGCAATCTAGCGCGTGTTGGCCGATGGTGTACTCCCAAGTTAAGCGTTGCTCGCTAGCGGCTTTGAGTTGCATCAAGTGTAGTTCTAAATCGAGGGGTAAGATTTCCTCGATATGGGCCAGGCCAAAATGCGCGGTCAAATGGTGCGTCGCATCGTTAGCAAACAACACCACACCGTCTTCGGATAATCGCAGCATGGGATTTGGGCTACGCTCGGGAAAGATGGCGAGCAATCTTCGGTTGGCGGTTTCGCGCAAATAAGCATTCACGTAATAAGCGATGAACAACGCCATGATCAGGCCGGCGACGGTGAACCACAGTACCATTTGCATCATGTCGAGCGTATTGCGCTTGGTCTCCTGGCCATAGTGCACGACTTGCTGCCGGTTTATTCTCACCAGCGCATCTAGTTCGGGCGTGATCTGCGCTTCGACCTCGCTGACTTCGGCCAGAATTTCGCGCGCGCGATCCCAATCGATGGGTGCGCTACGCATGGTCTGATCCAGCCGGGTGGACTGGGTATGAATGCGGTCAATGCCCGCTTCAAGCCGCGCCATTTCGGGTGAGGCCTGGTTCATACTGCGCAGGGCGCGCAGGCCTTGTAGCGCTTCCTCGCGCACTGCGGGGTAGCGCGCGAGGAAACTAGTGCGATCAGCAGTGGCGTAATATTCGTAGAGGATGGGTTTCTGGGAAAAAATGGCATTGCGCAGGTGCGAGATCGTATCAAAGCGCGGCAGACTTTGTTCGGTGAGCGCGCTACCCGCATGCAGCACATTCTCGCCGCGCAAATAAACCAGGGTAGAAACGGCGATACCCGCCAGCAGGGCGAGCAAGTAAATTACAAGAATTTTTCTATTGATTGATGACATAGCCGGCCAGTTAAACAAAACGGCCGGGTCGTCTGCGTCGTAGCTACTGTACCCAGGTACCGAGGACAGCGCCTTGCGCATGCAAATCACGCAGGATTTCCAAGCCACCCTCTATAACGACGCGCGGGTCTGGATGCTTGAGTTCTTGCGCGATTTTTTTTAAGGCTTTTTCCGCACTGAGCTTGTGGCTTTGCAGCAAATCAACCAAGCGTGCGGAGACCGGATTCAGCTCGATAAACCGTACGTTAAAATCGGCGTCGCGAAAGACCAGTAGATAGGTGGGCTGTGCGGGCGTTGAGCGCGGTTTGTGATGGGGGCCGATGCGCTGCACCGGATAGGCGTATTGCAGCAGGGCCAAGACTGGATTGAATGCCGCCCGCCCGCTGGCTAAATCACCCTGGGGGTCGATGCGATCAAGCGCCGCTTCTTTGTTGGAAACCGAAAGCACCAGCTCGATCCATTCGTAATGCGCCAACGCCGGCATGAAGGGTGGGTCGCCTGCGCGCACGCCACGCTCGCTTTGCAAATACTGTACAAATTCGTCCGGAATCTGGCGGAAGAACGGCGTATGGCAGCGGTGCTCGGCGAAAAATTCGCGCACCAGCTTGGCCCATTTGCGGTCGCTTAATATTGAGCGCAGTACAGGAAAGCACGCGAGCAAAAAACCTTCCAAGTTGTTGTACAGCAGCTCGTTGTAAATATTCATGCGGCGCGCGGCAACACCTGCGGGACGGGCGTTGGCCTTGGGGTCGCGGATGTGGCGCGCGAATTCGAATTGATAGGCCTGAAAAGGCTTAGGCGCGTTGGGCGTGGCGGGCATGACAATATTTTGCTTGGATTTGCGCGATGTGTTTCACCTCGAGTGCTAATTCATTGAGCGGCGGGATATTGAAATCGCGTTCCAGCAGGGTAGGGTGTGCGCCGTGCAGGGCATAGGTTTCATCCAATAGCCGCCACACCGGGTCGATCACGTCTGCGCCGTGAGTATCGACGATCAGATTTTCCGCTTCGTTGTAGTGGCCGGCCATATGCATATACACGATGCGTTCGGCCGGCATTTGGCGGATGAATTCGAGCGGGTCATAGCCGTGGTTCACGCTGTTCACATAAACATTATTGACGTCCAGGTGCAGCCAGCAATCGGCTTCTTCCACCACGGCGCGGATGAACTCGACTTCGCTCATCTCATTAATCGGCGCCATGACGTAGAACGAAGCATTTTCCATGGCGATGCGCGTTTCGAGGATGTCCTGTGCGCGCTTGATGCGCGCGGCGACGTATTTCACCGCGTCCTCGGTAAAAGGAATCGGCAGCAGGTCATACAGGTGACCGTCATCGCTGCAATACGATAGATGTTCGGAATAAAGCTGGATGTCGTGCGCTTTCATGAACGACTTGATGCGGGTGAGCAGCATTTCGTCGAGCGGGCTGGGGCCGCCGATGGACAGCGACAAGCCATGACACACAAACGGGTAGCGCTCGGTAAAGGCGCGCAAATCGCGCGCGGTGGCGCCACCGAAATCGATCCAGTTTTCTGGCGCGATCTCGAAAAAATCGACGGCTTTCGGCACCTGAACTTTCAGCGCATCGAGCAACTCGCGCCGAAAGCCCAGGCCCGCGCCGTGAAGTCCCAATGAAGTTGGGGTTTTCACTTTGCGGATACGCCGAAATTATTTCTTGTCGCCGGCTGCGGGGGCAGCAGGTTTAGCGTCTTTTTTTGCGCCGCCACACTTGCCTTCGCCGCACTTGCCTTCGGGCATTTTCTTGTCGGTGGCTTTCATGTCGGCTTTGGCGGGTTTCTTGTCATCTTTTTTGGCGCCGCCGCACTTGCCTTCACCGCATTTTCCTTCAGGCATCTTCTTGTCGGTGGCTTTCATGTCGTCCTTGGCTTTTGCGGGGGCTGCGGCTTTGGCTGGCGCAGCGCCGGTATCAGCGGCGGCGAGCAGGTAACCGTTTTTCAGCGCGCTCATGCCAAAGGGGTTTTCCGCTGCGGTAGCAAGAGGGGCGACGACGAGGGTGACCGCAAAAGCAGAACCGATTGCGAGGGACAGAGCAGTTTTCTTGCCGTTCATAAGCGTAACTCCTGATATTTAAGTTTAATTGAGGGCGAAAGCCGCCCGATTGTGCTACATCGAAGCGTTCAAACCAAGGAAGCTCAATTAAGAGTTTTTGCCTTGTTTAGACGCCAGTTCCTTGAGAATGCGCGTTTTCGCATCCGGGGGCAGCTCCGGGGCATTTGCGCGCACTCCCTGGGATTCGTCGATCCGCCGGCAGGCCTGGTGGATCATTCTTAAATGTTGGGCAAAGCCTCTGCAGCCTTTACAGATCAATAGATGCAGCTTGAGCCCGATCAGTTCCGCTGCACTGAGCGGACGCTCATACGACTGGGATTGTAGATGGCTGGCATCTTTACAGTTCAGCACCGAGCATTCTCCCTGTGGTATTCACTCATTCGTACCGTATTCAAAATTGGTTTTAAGACAGTTCTGCAGGCCCAAACGGGCGCGATACAGTATGACCCAGCAATTGGTCGAAGTGATGTTGAGTTCCTTACAGATTTCCGCCGTGCTAGCGTCTTCCATTTCGCGCAGGTGAAAAACCCGGGCATGCAGGGGGGCGAGCGCCTCCAGGCAGTGCATGAAGGCTTCCCAGAAACGCTGTTGGTCGAGACAGGCTTCTGGGTCGGCCCATTTTTGGGGCGGGCTGACCCAGTGACCGGTAGCGTCGAAGAGCGCTTGTTCCAGCGCCGCCATTTCTTCTACCGGGTCGGCGCTCGCTGGGGTGTATTGCGGTTCCTTGGCGCGGGCGCGGAACAAATCGAGGATTTTGTGCTTGAGGATGCCAGTGAGCCAGGTGCGCACCGAGGATTGGCCGGAGAAGCGTTCCCAGGCCGACAACGCGGCAAGCAATGTTTCCTGCACCATATCTTCCGCCGCCGCTTCGTCGCGTAATTTCAATAACGCATAGCGATAGAGATAGTCGCCGTGCTCAGTAAGCCAGGCAGCAGGGTCGCAATGAAGGGGTGACGTGGCCATAAAGGGGGCTACGCTATCGGTTTCAATGAGTTAGCGCAAGCCTATAAAAGTTCATTATTTCGCCGCTTGAAATCCCGGGATAACTACCTATATAGAGGGTAAGCAAGGTGTTCCATTGTGTTTCTCATGACGTGTTTAAACTTGATAGGAGGCAAAGACCATGGCAAATCTAATGCGTTACGATCCTTTAAATATGGATAGCGTTTTCGATGACTTTTTCAAAGGCTTTTTAGTACGCCCGATGCGGATGGAAGGCGTGCCGAAGGTCGCGGAATTTAAAATAGACGTCACGGAAAATGATGCAGCATACGTCGTAAAAGCCGATATTCCGGGCGTGAAGAAGGAAGATATTCACGTGGCCATCGATGGCAACTCGGTTTCCATCAGCGCGGAAGCCAAACAGGAATCCGAGCAGAAAGAAGGTGACCGGGTGATCCACTCCGAACGTTATTTTGGCCGCGTCTCGCGCAGCTTTACGCTGGGCAGCGAGATTGACGAGGCGCAGTCGCAAGCCAAATACGCCGATGGCGTGCTGGAATTGACGCTGGCGAAAAAAGCGGCAGCCGCGACCAAGACGCTCGCTATCCGGTAAGCGACAGAACGGCGGCAAGACAAGGCGGCGCAAGCCGCCTTTCTTGTTTGGGGGCACGGCAGTAAAATGGCCGCAATTTCACGCTACTGAGAAGGTTGCTCATGCCCCCCACCCTTGCCGCCGAAAAGGCGAAATTGCTGTCCGAAGCGCTGCCTTTCATCCAGCGCTTTTTCGATAAAACCATCGTGATCAAATATGGCGGCAACGCCATGACCGAGCAGCATCTCAAAGAGAGCTTCGCGCGCGACGTGGTGCTGTTGAAGCTGGTGGGTATGAACCCGGTGATCGTGCATGGCGCGGGGCCGCAGATCGGCGAGCTATTGAAGCGCATCGGCAAGCAAAGCGAATTTATCCAAGGTATGCGCGTCACCGACGAGGAGACGTTGGATGTGGTGGAAATGGTGCTGGGCGGGCTGGTGAACCAAGAGATCGTCACCTTGATCAATTTGCACGGCGGCAAGGCAGTCGGACTCACCGGCAAGGACGGCAATTTTATTCATGCGCGCAAAATGCTGGTGCCGAGCAAGGACAAGGCCGAAGAGTGGCTGGATATCGGCCAAGTAGGCGAGGTGACCGGCATCGATCCGGAACTGATTCATCTCTTGGATTCGCGGGATTTCATCCCGGTCATTGCGCCCTTGGGCGTGGGCAGCGAGGGCGAGGCCTACAACATCAATGCCGACGTGGCGGCGGGCAAGATGGCTGAAACCCTGCACGCCGAAAAATTTATTCTCATGACCAACACCGCCGGCGTGCTCGACAAGCAAGGCAACTTACTCACTGGCCTCACTTCGGAGCGAGTTAAGGAATTAATCGACGATGGCACGATTTCCGGCGGCATGCTGCCCAAAGTAAATTGCGCGTTGGATGCGGTGCACAACGGCGTGAAAACCAGCCACATCATCGACGGGCGGGTGGAGCATGCGCTGTTGTTGGAGATTCTCACCAGCGAAGGGGTGGGGACTTTGATTAAAAGGGCTTAAAAGCTTTTTAACCACGGATGAACACGGATGAACACCGATAAAACCAAAAACATGAGCTGGGGTGTTTTTATTCGTGTGCATCCGTGTGCATCCGTACCCCGGAGGGTAGGCTGCGCGCTGGTTTCAAAATTCAAAAATACACAGCTAGCCTCACTCGCTTGAGCACCCCCAACGTATGGGTGTTTGATCTCGACAACACCCTGCACAACGCCACGCCGCATATTTTCCCGCACATCAGCCGCGCCATGACGCGCTATTTGCAAGCGCATCTGGGCTTGGACGAACTCGATGCGAATGCGCTGCGCATTCAGTATTGGCACCGCTATGGCGCGACTTTATTGGGCCTGATTCGTCACCACCCCGAGATTGATCCGGATCATTTCTTGTGGCACACCCATCAATTCCCGCAATTGCATTCGATGCTGGTAGTCGAACGTGGCTTGCGCGGCCTGCTGCGGCATTTGCCGGGCAAGAAGATTTTGTTTTCCAATGCGCCTGCGCATTACGCGCGGCTGGTGCTGGCCGCTATGGGTGTGGCGGATTTATTCAGTGACGTGATCAGCGTTGAGCGCACCGGCTTTCGCCCCAAGCCCGATGCACATGGCTTTCGGCAGCTACTACGAATGCATGGCATCCGGCCCGTGCGCGCCATTATGGTCGAGGACGACTTGGACAACCTGCGCACTGCGAAGCGCCTCGGCATGCGTACGGTGTGGGTGACCACTTCGACCAAATCCCCACCCTATGTGGATGTCAGGGTACAATCCGTGCTCCAGTTGCGGCGTGTATTGTCGTGTCTGGGCTCAAAAACAAAAGCGATTTAGCGCTAAACAAAACGACCTTGGGAGGAGACACCATGGCAGCGAAACCCGGCGAACGAAAAAACCAAATTCTGCAAACATTGGCGGAGATGTTGGAAAAGCCACAGCAGGAAAAGATTACGACGGCTGCCTTAGCGGCGCGGCTGGATGTCTCGGAAGCGGCCTTATATCGCCACTTCGCGAGCAAGGCGCAAATGTTCGAGGGTCTGATCGAGTTCATCGAGCAAACCCTGTTTGGTCTGATCAATAAAATCACAGCAGAAGAAACCGATGGCCGCAAACAACTTGATGGCATCATTTCCATGCTCTTGGGCTTTGCACAGAAAAACCCGGGCATGACCCGGGTCTTGATCGGCGATGCGCTGGTGAACGAGAACGAACGGCTGCAAGCCCGCATCAACCAATTGCACGATCGAATTGAGGCTACGCTGCGCCAAGCCCTACGCATTGCCGCTACGCAACACGAAGCCCCGGCCGGGTTAGACGCCAATGCCATGGCTAATTTGCTGCTCGCCTTCGTGGTTGGGCGTTGGCATCAATTCGCCAAGAGCGGTTTCAAACGTTCTCCACTCGACCAGCTCGACGCCCAAATAGCGGCCCTCCTGCATTTCTTGTAGCCTAAAAACATAAATAAAACACATTGTTAGCGCCTACCCGAAGTACGGGTGCGGCGCCTCAATTAAGTTTTTACTTCCCGCTCCGATAATTCTATTGCATGGGTGCAGGTTCCCAATCAGGGGCGGCATCAGAGTTACTGACGATTTAATTTTTTGAAAACGAACTGGAGTTCGCAATGAAAGCAAAAGCCGTATTGATTAAACGCTCGACGGTAATGTCCGTTATCCTGATCGGCGCCGTGATTGCTTTTTGTTCGGCCAGCAATGTGCGCGCCGATCCAATTTCCCCCAATGTGCAGGCGAAGATCGTCTAATCGATCTTTTGCAACAGGCCGCTAAGTTTTGCTGCTGGCGCAGACCGCGCAGCCGGGGTCACGTTTCAGGCGCACGCTGCGCCATTCCATCGTCAGGCTGTTGAGCAGGAGCAGTTGACCGTTCAATGTCTCGCCGCACCCCACAATCAGTTTCATCGCTTCCGCCGCTTGCAGGCTGCCGATGATGCCGACCAGTGGCGCGAATACACCATTCTCCGCACAACGCATTTCATCCGCTTCGCTGCTTTCCGGGAAGAGGCAGTGATAGCACGGTGCACTGTCAGATCGTAAATCGAACACCGAGACCTGACCATCGAAGCGTACCGCCGCGCCGGACACCAGTGGCTTGCGCTGGGCGACGCAAGCGCGATTGATGGCGTGGCGGGTGGCAAAATTATCTGAAGCATCCAGCACGACATCCGCGCTCGCCACCAGCTCGTTCAATAATTCGCCCGTTGCGCGCTGCGTGATCGCCGTGATATTCACCATGGGATTGATTGCCCGCGCCGATTGCGCAGCGGATTCGGCTTTATTCATGCCCAAGGAAGCGGAGGGGTGCGCGATCTGGCGCTGTAAATTGGTCAGATCCACTTGATCGTTATCGCAGATCGTAATCCGGCCCACACCGGCGGCGGCCAGATAGAGCGCGACCGGGGAGCCGAGTCCGCCGGCGCCGATCACCAGCGCATGCGCGGCGAGTAGTTTGGCTTGCCCTTCCATCCCAATTTCATTGAGTAGGATATGGCGGCTGTAGCGGAGGAGTTGTTGGTCGTTCATGAAAGGAAAACAGGAATGGACAGGATTAACGGGATTATTCAGGATTTGCGAGATTAAACCTAGGGTGCCGTTCAGTAACCGCCAAGAAAAACCAAAAACATTCTTACCACGGAGTACACGGAGGAAAACAAACCCGAATACTCCGTGATGAAGATTTGAAATCCCTTGGCGTGCTTGGGCGGTTCAACTCAAGCTTTAAAACTATCGATATTCGCGCAATTCCGGCGGGGTGGCGTCGTGATCCCCGTGCGCATGATGCTCGTACACCTGCGCGAAAATGCGCCGGGAACGTTCGCGTTGTTCAGGCTGGGTCAGATTTTGGCACTGCACGGACTCGAGGTAGTGAATGAGGCTGCGTTTGAGTTTGGTGAAGAGGGTATTGTCTAAATGAAAGCCCTGGTCGATCAGGGCGGACTCGATTTTTTCCAGGGTGTAGGACGGCAATTCGTATTGGATGAGTAGTCCGGTATCACCGACTGTGCTGAGTACACACAGATGTGGCAAGTCCTGCAGCAGGATAAAGGCTTCCTTGGCTTGACCGGCGGGCAGGCGGGTAAAGCTAAGTTGGCGCGTGCGCTCGGTGTCGGCGTTTTCCATGCGGTGCTCCATTAAGATGAAACTCGCGCAGCGAGCCTAAGTCCCTCTCTCCCCGCTAGCGGGGAGAGAGCTAGGAGAGAGGGGACGGTTATGGCAATTGCCATAACCGTTAGGATTGCCGTGCTTACTTTCCCAGGATAGTCCCTTGCGATGGATTTGCAAGCACCTGGGTCGTAGCATAGTGTTAAGCGAGTGACGGACTGATCCGGGGGTGCGATAGACTCCTAGCCGCGATCAGCGGCGAAGGCTAAAATGGCGGGATTTTCCGGCATCCCAAGCGCCTATCCGCGCTACATAAATGACTCAATCCTCCGACGCCATAGATAAACGACAAGCCGCCCTGGCTTATCACCAGTTTCCCAAACCCGGCAAGCTGTCGGTCGATTCCTCCAAACCTTGCGCCACGGTGGCGGATCTCACGCTGGCTTACAGTCCCGGTGTAGCGGAGCCAGTGCGTGAAATCGCCAAGGATCCGGAGAATGCCTATCGCTACACCAATAAAGGCAATTTGGTCGCGGTGATTTCCGACGGTACCGCGATTTTGGGCTTAGGCAATCTCGGTCCGCTCGCGTCCAAACCGGTGATGGAGGGCAAGGCGGTGCTGTTTAAGCGCTTCGCCGGCATCGATGTGTACGATTTGGAGGTGGATGCAAAATCGACGGAACACTTCATCGAAACCGTCGTGGCGATCGCACCGACTTTCGGCGGCATCAATTTGGAAGACATCGCTGCGCCGCATTGTTTCGAGATCGAAAAAGCATTGAGCGCCAGGCTCGATATCCCCGTGTTTCACGACGATCAACACGGCACGGCGGTGATTATTTGTGCCGGTCTGCTGAATGCGCTTGCCGTGCAGGGGAAAACGCTCGCGCGCGCCAAGCTAGTGTGCCTGGGCGCGGGCGCAGCGGGTCTGGCTTCGATGGAGCTGCTGATCGCCATGGGTATGCCGCGCAGCAATATCCTGATGGTGGACAGCAAAGGCGTGATCCACGCCGATCGCAGCGATCTCAACGCGTATAAGCAGCCCTTTGCGCAAACGACTGAAAAGCGCAGCTTGAGTGATGCGATGTCGGGCGCCGATGTATTCGTCGGCGTTTCCGGCGCTAACCTGGTGACGCCGGAAATGTTGCAAAGCATGGCGGCGAAGCCGATTGTGTTCGCGCTGGCCAATCCCGATCCGGAGATTCGACCTGAGCTGGCGCACGCCGCGCGCGCTGATCTCATCATGGCCACCGGCCGCAGCGATTACCCCAACCAGGTAAACAATGTACTGGGCTTTCCCTTCATCTTTCGCGGCGCACTGGATGCCCGCGCCAAACGCATCACGCAACCAATGTTGATTGCGGCAGTAAAAGCGCTGGCGGACTTGGCGAGGGAACCGGTGCCGCAAGTCGTGTTGGATGCGTATCAACTCAGCCAGCTTTCCTTTGGCAAAGATTACATCCTCCCCAAACCTTTTGATCCGCGCCTCATCGAGCGCATCCCGCCAGCGGTGGCTGCTGCGGTCGGCGGAGCCTGATGCGCGTATTGCCCATCGACGGCGTTGACGCGCTGGAGTCGCCGCGCAAGCTCGGTTTGCTGCTACTGCTGTGTGTGGCGTGGTTGCTCCCCGGCCTAGTCGGTCATGCCCCCTGGCGTCCGGACGAAGCTGGCGCCATGGGGATTGTTCAGCACATTCTGAACACGGGTAAATGGCTGGTGCCCACCTTGGCCGGCGAGCCCGATCTGACCTTTGGCCCCCTGTATTACTGGACCGCTGCGCTGTTTGCCAAGGCTTTCTCCTGGGCTTTGCCGGTACACGATGCGGCGCGGCTTGCGAGTGGCTTTTACGTGGCGCTGACGCTCGGTGCGCTGGGCTTCGCGGCGCGCGAAAGTTTCGGCCCGAGCATGCCGCGCTTAGCCCTGGCCTTGCTGATCGGCAGCGTCGGCTTACTCGCGCATGCGCATGAAATGATTACCGATACCGCGCTGCTGGCGGGGTATGCGCTGGTGCTGTGGGGTTTTGCCTTGAGCGCGCGCCGTTCGAATCCAGCGGGCATGCTGATCGGCATCGGCCTGGGCATCGCTTTTTTGGCGCGTGGTGTGGTGCCCGTGGCGGTGATCGTGATGACTGCGGCCTTGTTATTGGCTTTTCCCGCTTGGCGCACGCGACGCTATGCACGCAGTTTGCTGATCGCGTTGGCTGTGAGTTTGCCTTTCCTGATGATCTGGCCGTGGTTGCTGCATCACTTTGCGCGGGCGGAATTCTTTATTTGGTGGCGGGTTGAAAATCTGCCGTTGCTCTACAAGTTTTCGTTTACGAATGCACGCAACGAGCTGGGGTATTTTCTACGCGTGCTGCCTTGGTTCGCGTGGCCGGTGCTGCCGATCGCGCTGTGGTCGCTGTGGGGTTACCACAACAAGCTGCTGCATGAGCCGGGGTTCCAGTTGCCGTTGGTGTTTTTCGCCATCGTATTTACCGTTGCCTGTTTGAATGCGGAAGCACGCGATATCCATTTGCTGCCCATCTTGTTGCCCTTAACCTTACTCGCGGTGCCGGGTGCAGAGACGCTCCGACGCGGTGCGGCAAATGCACTGGGTTGGTTCGGCATTATGACCTTCGGTTTATTCTCCGCGTTCATTTGGTTTGCCTGGGCCGCGCTCATGAGCGGGCATCCGGAACGCTTCTATCGCCATGTGCTGAAACTTCAGCCGGGCTTCGTGCCCCACTTCGAGTGGCTGGCATTCGTCGCTGCTTTACTGCTCACCGCATTGTGGCTGCTGCCGCTGCGCCAGTCATTTCGTTCCGGCCGGCGCGCGGTGTTTCATTGGGCGGCGGGCATCACCCTGATGTGGGGCTTGGCGGCGACGCTGCTCTTGCCTTGGATCGATCACGGTAAGCGCTATACCGATGTGGTACGGACACTTAAGCGCCATTTGCCGCCGCACTACAAATGCATCGGCAGCGCCGGGCTGGGCGAGCCGCAACGCGGGGTTTTGTACTACCACGCGGGCATCGTGACTAAACGCGCGGAGCGTGCCGAGTTCGAGGCCTATGGTTGTGATGTATTTTTGTTGCAGACCAATCCGAGGAAACCTGATGCGCGACCAGGCGCGGGGTGGGTCAAGCTTTGGCAAGGCAGCCGCCCCGGCGATAAATTCGAAGCCTTCGTGCTCTATCGTGTGCGGGAGCCACGTCCATGACGCTGAACGCGCGCAGCGCATTATTCCCGCTCTTAGCTGCGACCTTTGCGCTCAAATTGCTGCTGGCCGCCTTCGTACCCTTCTCCGGCGATGAGGCCTATTTTCTGATTTGGGGGCGGCATCTCGATTTCGGTTTTTATGATCATCCGCCGATGGTGGGTTGGTTGCTGTGGCTGATGCTGCGTGTGAGTGAGGCAGAATGGGTGCTGCGCTTGCCGGTGGTGCTGTTCACCAGTTTTGTCGGCTATGGCTTGTATCGGCTGTTGCGCGCTTGGGACGAAGAAAAAGCAGCGCTGATTGCGCTGATTTATCTGCTGTCGCCCATGAATTGGCTCGGCTTCATCATCACCACCGATGCGGGTTTGATCTTCTTCAGCTTTCTCACGGTGTGGCTGTTAGCGCGCGGCCTGCAAAGTGGTAAAACCCAGCATTTCGTCTGGGCCGGCGTAGCGTTTGGGTTGGCGTGCTTATCCAAATATTTCGCCGCGCTGCTTGGACTCGCCCTAATTGCGTATTGGGTGGCCACCCCCAAAGCACGCGCGCAAAGTCGCAATTTCATGTGGCTGTTTCTAGCAGCCTTACCCTTCATTGCGCTCAATGTGTATTGGAATTATGGCCATGGCTGGGCCAACGTGATGTTCAATGTGTTTAACCGGCATGAGAATGCGGGTGTCGCGCTGTACAAGCCCTTGCTCTATGGCCTGCTCCATCTGTATTTGATGACGCCACTGGCGGTGTGGTGGCTGATCAAGCAGCGCGCGGGCCTGGGCGAGGTATTTCGGGATGAGCGCTTTCGCTTGCTGGCTTTCGTTGTGGCGCTACCCATGGCGGTGTTTGCGCTGCTCTCCATTGTGAAGGTCATCGGCCTGCATTGGTTGTTGTCATTTTATCCGTTTGTGTTCGCATTACTCGCCTACTGGCTGAGCCGGGATCAGTTGGTGCATTTACTGCGCTTCATGCGCTACTACGCGGGTGCACATCTGGTGTTGTTTGCGGTGATTTTGTTCATGCCAATGGCGGCGTGGCAAGCCACGCCTTATGCGCGCGGCGCGGTGTTGATGTTTAAGACCACGGAATTGCTGGAGCAGGTAGAACCCTATAGCCATCGATATGTGTTGGCGTCGGATGGCTATTCCATGGCGGCGATTTTGTCTTATGCAGCACGCACCAATGTGCTGGTGTTCGGTGAAGCGTCGTCGCATGCGCGGCATGATGATATCGTGACTGATTTCCGCGAGTTGAACGGTAAAAATATTCTGGTATTGTTAAAGCAGCCGCCCGTGTTTGAGCGCTACGGCCCCTATTTCAAGTCGATCGAATTCAGTGAGATGACGTTGCATGACGCAAAGTTTTATTTGGTGTTGGGCCAAGGCTTTGACTACGCTTCCTATCGGGAAAAAGTGTTGCGGCGGGTGAAGGAGAAGTACTATGCGGTACCGACTTTCCTACCGATGAAAAGCTGCTATTTTGCCGAACGCTATTTTCCGAATGAAACTTGCCGACCTCAATCGAAACCATGAACGCACCGCTTGAATTGATTCGTCTGCTGCGCCCGAAACAATGGGTGAAAAGCCTGTTTGTCTTCGTCGGGCTGTTATTCGGCCACGCTTGGGGGGATGCGAGCGTGGTGTGGCGCGTGCTCGCGGCGGCGGGGGGCTTCGCACTGGTGTCGAGCTGTATTTACATTTTGAACGATATCGCCGATCGCGAAGCGGATCGCCAGCATCCCGTGAAGCGCAATCGCCCCTTGGCGTGCGGCAGCGTCAGCATGAATGCAGCGATGGCTTTAGCGCTCGTGGCGGGCACCCTGGGTGGCGTACTGGGTTATTACGCTTCGCCGCTCGTCGCAATACTGCTCGCGATCTATGGTCTGATGAATATTGCCTACACCCTGGGCTTGAAACGCGTGGTGATTCTGGATGTGTTCATTATCGCCGCCGGCTTCATGCTGCGCTTGCTGGCCGGCACCAGCGGCGTCGGCATTCCGCCTTCACAGTGGCTGCTGCTGTGCGGTTTGATGCTCACGCTCTTCCTCGGTTTCGTTAAACGCCGGGCCGAATTGGGGAAGGCAGACGCCGATAAAACCGCGCAACGCAAAGTGCTGGGCGATTACAGCGCAGGCTTGCTTGACCCGATGATCACCATCACGGCGGCGTGTATTGTTATGAGCTACAGCCTGTACACGCTGAGCGTGGATACCATCGCTAAGCATGGCACGTCGATGTTGATGATTACCGTGCCGTTCGTGATCTATGGCGTGTTCCGCTATCTCTTCTTGTTGCACGAGCATAGTCAAGGCGAAGACCCGGCGACCGAAGCAGTACAGGATCCGCATTTGGCGGTCACGCTGATTGCTTGGCTGGCGGTCACATTTTGGTTGATCGCGGCTTAAGGGTTGTCAGCATCTACCGTATCTCACTCCAGGAAAAATACTTGCCGTCCGCTGGATTTGCGTCTGCTGAGGCCGCTAATCTAAAACAGTAGCCTTGCCAGGGAGAACCGATTGTGGATATAGCTGGAAGTGTCAGTGCATTGGTCAACAGCACCAATGCCCAACAATTGAGCGTGGCCGTCCTCAAAAAGGCCTTGGATAGCCAAACCCAAGCCGCTTTGTCCTTGATTGAAGCCATTCCCAAGCCGCCTTCTACTGCTGGCTTGCCGCCCCATGTCGGGCGGAACATTAATACGACGGCTTAGCGCCACGCTTCATCCTCGACCTCGTTCGGGTTAGTGACAAACCCAAGTTAAAACAGGATAATTTCATCCTCTTTTTGCCCAATTGTGGAGAGGATGGCAATGCCTATTCCATCTGTTTTTTATGGTTTTATGGGAATTGCGCTGAGCTTGCTGGTGGCTGGGTGCAGCCCCAGTGCGCCTAGCAAACCCGAATTTCAGGGCACCGATATTACGGGTGTGGATTGGGGTAAGGACTTTAATCTCACTGACCACACCGGCAGACGCCGAAGCTTGGTCGATTTTCATGGCAAGGCCGTGGCGCTGTTTTTTGGCTATACGCATTGCCCCGATGTTTGCCCAACCACCTTGGGTGAGTTGGCGCAAACGCTCAAGCAATTGGGCAAAGATGCCGGCAAGGTGCAAGTCTTGTTCGTGACGCTGGATCCGGCACGCGACACCCCGGCCGTGCTTGCCCAGTATGTACCCTCATTCCATCCGAGTTTTTTAGGATTGACTGGAACCGAGGCCGAGGTCGCGCTCGTTGCGAAGTCGTTCAAGGCGTTTTATCAGAAACAGGCTAGCGGCTCGAAGATGGGCTATACCTTAGATCACAGTTCTAATACGTTTGTGTTTGACCCCCAAGGCCGCTTGCGTCTGACGTATGGATTTGGCCGGGGCGCAGCGCCAATGATCCATGATATCAAGCAGTTATTGTCAGGAAATTAGACTAACACGGCGTTTTTCAGTACCGCCCGCCTTGTCGAGAAACGGTATTTAAGTATATACTTATACGTTTTAAGAACCACAAAAAACAAGACAGATTTATCCCATATGTCTGCCCCACGCGGGCGAGCACAGGAGTGAAGCATGGCGTCGGTAAGCATCTCAAGCAAGGAACAATACAATTTCGACGTAGTTCGCAAGTTCGCGATAATGACCCTGGTCTGGGGCGTGGTGGGCATGCTGGCGGGCGTGTATATCGCCTCAGAATTGGCCTGGCCGTTTCTGAATTTCGATAGTCCTTATATCAGTTTTGGCCGCTTGCGCCCGGTGCATACCGGCGGCGTGATTTTCGGCTTCGGCGGTTCGGCGCTATTCGCGACGTCTTACTATGTGGTGCAGCGCACCTGCCAAACCCGGTTGATTTCCGATGCGCTGGCCAACTTCACCTTCTGGGGCTGGCAAGCGGTGATCGTGTTGGCCGCAACCAGCTACATCCTGGGCTTCTCGCAAGGCCGCGAGTACGCGGAAATGGAGTGGCCGATCGACATCCTGATCGAAGTGGTGTGGATCGCTTACATGATCGTGTTCTTCGGCACGGTGATGCGCCGCAAGCAACCGCACATCTATGTTGCCAACTGGTTCTATATCGCTTTCATTCTCGCGACCGCCTTGCTGCATACCTTCAATAATCTGGCGATGCCGGTCAATCTGTTCTCGATGAAATCCTATAGTCTGTTTTCTGGCGCGCAGGATGCAATGACACAATGGTGGTACGGTCACAACGCCGTGGGCTTTTTCCTCACGGCTGCTTTCCTTGGCATGATGTATTACTTCGTGCCCAAGCAAGCCGGCCGGCCGATCTATTCTTATCGCCTGTCCATCGTGCATTTCTGGGCGCTGTCCTTTCTGTATATGTGGGTCGGCTCGCATCACTTGCACTGGACCGCGATTCCCGATTGGACTTCCACCCTCGCGGCAACCTTCTCCATCATGCTGCTGCTGCCCTCCTGGGGCGGCATGATCAACGGCATCATGACGCTGTCTGGCGCGTGGGATAAGCTGCGCACCGACCCGATCATGCGCTTTTTGGCAGTGGCCTTGTCGTTCTACGGCATGTCTACCTTCGAAGGACCGATCATGTCATTGAAAGACGTAAACGCGCTATCGCACTACACCGACTGGACCATCGGCCATGTGCATTCCGGCGCGTTGGGCTGGGTGGCGATGATCACCTTCGGCTCCTTTTATCACATGATCCCCAAGCTCTGGGATACCAAACTTTATAGCCTGCGCTTGGTGTATTGGCATTTCTGGCTCGCCACCATCGGCATCCTGCTCTACATCATCGCGATGTGGATCTCGGGTATCGGCCAAGGCGTAATGTGGCGCACCTTCGATGACTTCGGCAACCTGAAATATGCTTTTGCTTATACGGTCGAAGTAGTGAAACCGTTCTACGCCATGCGCGCGATCGGCGGCATGTTCTTTTTAAGCGGTGTATTCATCATGGTGTACAACGTATGGATGACGATCGGCCAAGCCAAGCGTGAAGCGGCCGAACTGGATGCCAAGCTCGCCGCGAAGCTGGCGCGTGTCGGCGCATAGTATGTAACTCGCGCAGCGAGCCCAAGCCCCTCTCTCCCGCTTGCGGGAGAGAGTTAGGAGAGAGGGCAACGACGGCGCGCAGCGTGCCCTTGCGGGGATTGGCAACGATTAAGATTAGGAATTTAAGGAATCGGCATGAACTTCAATTTCAAACATGAGTGGATCGAGACCAACGTCGGCTTGCTGTTAGTGCTGACCATGGTCGCGATCAGTATCGGTGGTCTGGTGGAAATCGCGCCCCTGTTCTTGATCAAAAACACGGTGGAAACCGTCAAGGATGCGAAGGGCCTGGAAACCATACGCCCCTACACCGCGCTTGAATCGCGTGGCCGCGATATCTATGTGCGCGAAGGCTGCTACACCTGCCATTCGCAAATGATTCGCCCGCTGAAAGATGAAGCGGTGCGCTACGGCCATTACTCGCTGGCAGCGGAATCGCAATACGACCATCCGTTCCAGTGGGGCTCCAAGCGCACCGGTCCGGATCTGGCGCGCGTCGGCAAGAAATACTCCAACGAGTGGCAGGTGCAGCACTTGATTGCGCCGCGCTCGATGGTGCCCGAGTCGGTGATGCCGAACTATCCGTGGTTGCTCAGTACGCCGCTCGATACTTCCGATCTGGTCGATCGGCTACGGGCGCAACGCGCGGTAGGCGTGCCGTATTCGCTCACTGAAATCGAATACCAGAATAATGTAAAGCGCTTTGGTGAAGCCGTGGCGCAGCAATTGCATATTCCCAATGCGCAGCAAAATCTGGTGAAGCAAGCCGAGGAAGGCAACTTTGACGGCGATCGCAGCAATATCACCGAGCTTGATGCGCTGATCGCTTACTTGCAAGTGCTGGGCACGATGGTCGATTTCAGTCAATACGATAGCGATCACTTTGTGACATTCCGCTAAGCGGGGGAAATGATGATTGCGTGGCTCACTAATCCCTCCAACGCCAAGTCGCTCGCGCTGGTGATCTTTTTCGTCACCTTTGTCGCAATTGTGTTGTGGGTTTACGGCAGCAAGCAGCGCGGCAAGAAGCTTGAATCGTATAAGAACATCCCGTTTCTGGATGAGGAGGCGGATACGAAATCCGCCGCTGGTGATAAGGAAAGTAAGTTATGAGCAAGGACAAAATGCAATCGCAAGCGGTGCAAACCACCGGCCACGCCTGGGATGGCGACTTGCAGGAATACAATAACCCGTTGCCGCGTTGGTGGGTGTGGACGTTCTATCTCACCATCTTGTTCGCCATATTGTATTGGATTTGGTTTCCGGCTTGGCCGGTGGCGAAGGGCTATACCCCCGGCGTGGGCAAAATCACTTATGTCGACGCAAAAGGCGTGGCGCAAACCACGCACTGGAATACCCGCGCCGATCTGATGCGTGAAATGAATGGGCTTGCAGCGATTCAAAAACCTTTCTTCGACAAAGTCGCGGCGCAGCCGTATGCGGCGATCGCCAAAGACCCCGAGCTTAACAATTTCATCGCCTCCGCCGGCAATCAGCTTTTTGCGGACAACTGTGCGACCTGTCACCAAGCGGGTGGCCAAGGCAAGATCGGATTCTTCCCCAATCTGGCAGACGATGATTGGTTGTATGGCGGGCAATTCGACAAGATTCAAGAAACGGTGACCCAAGGCCGTCGTGGTTATATGCCGCCGTTCGGCGAAGCACTGTCTACTGCGCAGATCGATCAACTGGCGAATTATGTGTTGTCGCTGTCCGGGGAGAAAATGGACGCGGCAAAGGCCGAAACGGGGAAAGCCTTGTTCCATTCCGAAACGGCAGGCTGTTTCTATTGTCACGGTGATGATGCGCGCGGACGCCAAGTCATCGGCGCGCCGAACCTGACTGACAAAATCTGGCTCTGGGCGAACGTGCCGAATGCTGACGCCCCTTCGATTAAACTCGCTGCCGTAAAAAACGTGATTCAGAACGGGTTGAACAAAGGTGTGATGCCGGCCTGGGGCCAACGCCTGACGCCGGAACAGATTAAGGTTTTAACGGTCTACGTACATGAGCTGGGTGGCGGGAAGTAATCTGCAATAGACAGGATTTACAGGATGAACTCGCAGTGACGCCTTGCCCTGTAAATCCTGTCCATTGATTTGTGTAGAAGTTTGACACATCAAAACCTCGCTTCCCGGCGAGGTTTTTTTATCTGGGAAAAGCCGAATGCAATCGGGTATCGAAGAACAGAGTGCCTTATACCAAAAGCGCATTCCGATCTTTCAGCGTTCGATCCACGGCAGCTTTCGCCGCTTTAAATGGGCGGTGCTGGCCCTGGCTTATGGCGTGTTCTTCGGGCTGGTGTGGCTACCTTGGCCGCGCGGTACGGAGCCTGCTCAGGCCCTGCTGCTCGACATTGCGGCGCGCAAATTTTATATCTTTAATTTTGTCTTTTACCCGCAAGATTTGATTCTGCTATCGGTGCTGCTGTTCATCGCCGCAACCTTGCTATTTTTCGTCACCAGCTTGGTGGGCCGGGCATTTTGCGGTTATTTTTGTTTTCAGACGGTGTGGACCGACTTTTTCGTGTGGGTGGAACATCTGATTCAAGGCGAGCGTCCGGCACGCATTCGGCTGTATAAGCAGCCCTGGAATCGAGAAAAAATCCTCAAGCTCGGCGCCACGCATTTGGTTTGGCTGCTGGCCGCGTTCTGGACCGGTTTCACCTTCACCGCGTATTTCACCTACGCACCGCAATTTTTCATTGATTTCGTCACGGGCCAGGCGCACCCCACGGCGTATTTGACGGTGGCGATTTTGACCGCCTCGACTTACGTGGCAGCGGGGCTGGCGCGCGAGCAGATATGCAATTACATTTGTCCTTATGGCCGCTTCCAGAGCGTGATGTACGACCCGGAAACGCTGGCCGTGGCTTATGACGAGAAGCGCGGTGAGGGCCAGTTGGGGCGCGCTGCGCTACGTAGCGGGATGAAGACGCTTGAGGCCCGCCATGCCCAGCAACACGGCGATTGCATCGACTGTGGATTGTGCGTGCAAGTGTGTCCAGCCGGTATCGACATCCGCAATGGCATGCAGTACGCGTGCATTTCCTGCGGCTTGTGCATCGATGCCTGCAATAGCATCATGCTTTCGGTGGGTTTTCCACGCGGGCTGATTCGCTATGATTCCGAAGTGAATTTGAAACAGGTGCAGCCCGTCCGCCCCAAGCTGCATTGGAAGCGGCTCAAGGTGATGGGGTATGGTGCAGCGCTGTTGGCGATGGCGGGCTTTTTGGTGGTTAATCTGGCCAGCCGCAGCGATTTCGACCACACGGTCAATCAGGTACGTTCGCCGCTGTATGTGCTGCTATCCGATGGCTCGATCCGCAATCGTTATCAAGTACGTATTACCAATCGCGCGAGCCAAGCTGAAACTTATCGTATTGGTGTGCGTGGCATTCCCGAAGCCGCGGCAGATTTCGGAAATTTCCACGAAGTGGCGCTGAAAAGCGGTAAAAGTTTGATGGTGCTAGTCAGCGTCAAATTGACGCCGGAGCAAGCCGCTAAAGTGACCCAATTCGAATTTACCATTACGCCGCTTTCACGCCCCTTAGCGCAGCACGTGGGCCGCGCACGCTTCTACGCAAAGGATGTTTTATGAATTTATTGACGACATTGTTCGGCGGCGCGCTGCTGATTGTCGTGCTGTATTTCGTGCTCGGTGTGCTGCGCTGGCCGAATTACTGGCGCGCTGTCGTGAGCGGCGGTGCTTTGTTATTGGCTTACCTGGTGATTGCCGCGCGCAACTGGCCCGGACTGGATGCGGTGGCGATGCACGTGGCGGTATTCATCGCGACTGCAGTGATCTTAAGCCTGCTCAATGTACGGCGCGCTGAGCCATCCAAAAAGCTGCATTGGGCGCCGAAAGTCATTATTGGTTTTTTTCTCTTGCTGTTCGCGATCGATGGCGTGTTTATCTATGTGGCCAGTCACGGCTTGCCTGAGTTCATGGCTAAGCGCTTCCTGCCGGAAGCGGATAAGGGCGGTGCACACACCGCTTTTCCCGGCGTGATGCCGCATGGAGAAGATGCCGCCAAGGGAATCAGCGCGCATTTGAAACAGCAGGCGGCACTGAGCCGACTGGGTTGGCAAATCGAAATCGAGGGCTTGGAGCGGATCGTGTTGAATCAAGCGACCGAGATCAAGGTCCGCGCAAAAGATAGGGCAGGTATGCCGCTGTCTGATGCGCAAGTCAGTCTCGCTTTATGCCGTCCGGCGCAGCGCGAACCGCACGCGGTCGTCACCTTGGGGCCGGGCGCGCCGGGCGTGTATCGCGGCATGCTGCGCATGGCTGAGGCCGGCGACTGGCTCGTGGTAATCCGTATCACGCACGGCCAAGATGTGCTCGAGCTTCAGCAGCCAATCACACGATGAGTGACGCGGCTTGTTTTCATTGCGGCGAGCCCATCCCGCGCGGCGTCGATTTTTTCATTCGCATTGAAAGCACGCCTCGCGCCCTCTGTTGCCGCGGCTGCCAAGCCGTGGCGCAGGCCATCGTCGATAACGGCCTGGCTGATTACTACAAAAATCGCACCCAGCTGCCGCAGCGCGGGCATGAACTGCTGCCGGCGGAACTGGAGCAGTTGCGTTTGTATGACCATCCGCAAATCCAAAAAAGTTTTGTGTTGGAATCGGGCGCGCATCTCAAGCAAGCGGTGCTGATCCTGGAAGGCATTACCTGCGCCGCCTGCGTGTGGCTGAACGAGCGGCATTTGCTGCAATTGCCCGGCGTTAAATCGGTGCAGGTGAACTATGGCAGCCACCGCGCGCGCGTCAGTTGGGATGAGCGCGAGATCAACCTTTCACGAATCCTGGCCGAGATTCAACTGCTTGGCTATCAGGCGCATCCCTACAACGCGCAGAGCGCCGCAGCCTTGCGCGAAAAGCGCCATAAGAAAGATTTGCGCCGGTTGGCTATCGCCGGCATTTCCGCCGCGCAGGTGATGATGTTCGCGGTCGCGCTGTATGCCGGTGCCTGGTATGGCATGGAGGCGGGCACCGCGGGTTTGCTGCGCTGGGCCAGCCTGACATTGACCTTGCCGGTGATGTTCTATGCCGCACAACCCTTTTACAGCGCCGCGGGGTCGGCGCTCAGGAGCCGTCATCTGAATATGGATGTGCCGGTGGTGATCGCGCTGGTATCGGCCTTTGTGGGCAGCGTCTATAACACTTTGTTAGGTGCGGGGCATGTGTATTTTGATGCGATCAGTATGTTCACTTTGTTCCTGCTCGGCACGCGTCTATTGGAACAAAATGCGCGCGAGCGCTCGGTGGAAGCGGCGGAGAATCTGCTCAAGCTTGCACCCGCGATGGCCACGCGCGTGAGCGATGCGGGGCAGCAATGCGTACCGGTGCTGGAATTGATTCCGGGTGACCGGCTGTTGGTCAAACCGGGCGAGGCGTTTCCGGCGGACGGCACGGTGGAATCCGGCGCGAGCGCGGTGGATGAAGCGCTGCTCACCGGCGAGAGTCGGCCAGTAGCGAAGCTCGTGGGCAGCGGCGTGATCGCCGGCAGCATCAACCTCGACAGCCCACTCACCATGATCGTTACCGGTATCGGTGAGCACACCGTGCTGGCGAGTATTGTGCGCATGCTGGATCACGCGCTGGCGGAAAAACCACGGTTGGCGCAGCTCGCCGATCGCGTGAGCGGGTATTTCACTTGGGCCTTGCTCGGCGTCACGCTGCTGGTCGGGCTCGCTTGGTGGGCAGTGGAGGCAGATCGCGCCTTCGAAATCGTGCTGGCGTTGCTGGTCGTGACCTGCCCTTGCGCCTTGTCTTTGGCCGCACCGGCGGCGCTGGCGGCGGCCGGTTCGCATCTGTTGCGGCGCGGGGTGTTGATCACGCGCGGCCATGCGCTGGAGACCTTGGCGCAAGTGACGCGCGTGGTATTCGACAAGACCGGCACGCTCACGGTCGGCAAACCGGTATTGCAGGCGACGCAGGCGCTGGCCGAGCTCGATGCGGCGCGCTGCCTGCAACTGGCCGCGAGCCTGGAACAGGCGTCGGAACACCCTTTGGCGCAGCCGTTTCTGGCCTGCGTCAAGCCAACGGAATTGTTGCCGGTGAGCGATGCGCGCAACGAGCTGGGGCGCGGTGTGAGCGGCGACGTCGAAGGCCGGCGCTACTACATTGGTCGCACGGAACTGGCGGGGCACGTCACCCAATCATCCACCGACTCTGGCATGACGCAAGTATGGCTGGCGGATGAATCGCGACTGCTCGCGCGCTTCGAGTTGGCAGACGCCTTGCGCAATGACGCCAAGGCCTTGGTCGATATGCTCAAGGCGCGCGGCATGAAACTGAGCATTCTCAGCGGCGACGATCCCGCCACCGTGCGCCATATCGGCGATCAACTCGGCATTGATGATTGCCGTGGTGGCCTGAAACCGGCGGACAAGCTCGCAGCTTTGCAGGCGATGCAAGCGGCGGGCGAGGTGGTGATGATGCTGGGCGACGGCGTGAATGATGCACCGGTGTTGGCCGCGGCCCAGGTGTCCTTGGCGATGGGTGGTGGCACCCAAGTGGCGCGCGCGACCAGCGATATCGTGCTGCTGTCCGAGCGCTTGCCGGAGGTGGGGCATGCGCTGAATGTGTCAAGACTAGCCATGAGCATCATGCGCCAGAACTTTGCCTGGGCGATCGCCTATAATCTAATCGCGGTGCCGGTCGCGGCGCTGGGATTGGTCTCCCCCTGGTTGGCAGCGATTGGCATGTCGGCGAGTTCTTTGATTGTGGTGGTGAATGCGCTGCGTCTGCGGTAAGTAAAAGGCTTGGTAACCACGGATGAACACAGATAAAAAGCCAAAACACCTTATGGGTTTATATCCGTGTGCATCCGTGGTTAAAAAGGGTTTTCCGAATCTATGACCTCGACGCTGATCTTTTTGCTGGGTCTTACCTGCATCTTCCTACTACTGATTGGGCTAGGGATATTCTGGGCGATTAAAAGCGGGCAGTTCGAGGATATGGAGGGCCCGTCGCAGCGCATCCTGATGGACGACGACGACCCGTTGCTGCCGCGCCGGCGGGTGGAGACGGACGCCTTGAAAAAAGCGCCCTAAGTCTATATAATTACTCGCTAATATTGATTAGGAGATGGTTATGTTCAAGACGATTCTGTCCAAAGAGAATTTGCCGATGACGCTGGTAGTGGCGCTGATCGTGTTGGCGTGGCTGTCGCTGTTTTCGGTGTTGATCGCGAATATATAAGCAGGAATGTAAAAGCAAAAAGCGTAGCCGGGTTTTCCCGGCTACGCTTTTTTGTTTGAGGCGGACGGCTAGGGCTTATGCGGCTTCGGCTGTGATAATGCCTTTCATTTTTTGCAGTGCGCGCGCTTCGATCTGGCGGATGCGTTCGGCAGAGACGCCGTATTCGGCGGCTAGATCATGCAGTGTGCGCGCATCGTCTTCGGTGAGCCAGCGCGCTTGGATAATGTGGCGGCTGCGTTCATCCAAGGTCTCCAAGGCTTTTTCCAGGCCTTGCTCGCGCAGAGTCTCGCTTTGCTTGTTTTCCAGCGCCAGCACCGGTTCGGCGGCGGGATCGGCGAGATAGGCGAGCGGACCGTAACTGTCTTCTTCATCCACGCCAGCGGGTTCCAGCGCGACATCGCCGCCATTGATCCGGGTTTCCATTTCGATCACTTCTTCCGGCTTCACGCCGAGATCTTTGGCGATGCGTTTCACCTCGTCCGGGCCAAGCGTGCCCAAGGCTTGCTTCATGCTGCGCAGGTTGAAGAACAGCTTGCGCTGCGCCTTGGTGGTAGCAATTTTCACCATGCGCCAGTTGCGCAGGATGTATTCGTGCATCTCGGCTTTGATCCAGTGGATGGCGAACGATACCAAGCGCACACCGCGCTCCGGATCGAAGCGTTTGACCGCCTTCATCAGGCCGACATTGCCCTCCTGAATCAGATCGGCCTGCGGCAGGCCATAGCCCAAATAGCCGCGCGCGATATGCACCACGACCCGCAGGTGCGATAACACCAGTTTGCTCGC
>JADMJT010000130.1 GCA_018781585.1 Burkholderiales bacterium | reverse complement strand
TCGGCTGATACGCGCGAATACTGCATGACGCTGCCGTTGTTGAATTCCACTTCCAGGGTTTGTGCGCGTTCGTCGTAGCCGATGGAGCGGATTTTGCTGGAGCTGACTTTTTTGCGTTCCATGCTTTGCCCTTTGCTGTGTAAAATCTGGATTTCGGATAAAATTCTCCGAATGAGGTTTTTTACGCAATCATGATTCTATCCCGTACCAGCCAATACGCCATTCAGGCGCTGATTTTCATCGCGACTCGCCCACCTGGGGAGCCGGTGCTGAACCGTGAGATCGCGAGTTACCTCAATGTGCCGCCGGCTTATCTGGCGAAGATCATGCAGAGTTTGTGCAAGGGCAATTTGTTGTATTCCTATCGGGGGCGGCTGGGTGGGTTCTGTTTGCGCGAAGGAGCTTCGAAAACCGACTTAATGCAGATTTTATTGTTGACCGAGGGGCCCAGCTTTACGCAGGAATGTGTGCTCGGTTTGAAAGTCTGCTCCGATGCCACCGCTTGTCCCATGCACACTAAATGGGTACCGATCAAGAAAAAAGTTGTGGCGTTGCTCAACGAGCAGACCTTGGAAAAACTCGCCCGCGCGGTGCAGACTGGCAAATATCGCTTGTCCGATCTGCCAACCTCGCTCCTCGCGCCGATGCGACGCGCTTAGCGAGGCGTCGGGCGACAGGGGGCAGGCGTCAGGCGTCAGGTCTAAATGTGGGGAAATCGAGTTTTACCGGTGCGAGTTTGAGTTAAGAATTTTCCTTACCTGACGCCCGAAGCCCGCCGCCTGCCGCTTACCCTCCCATGCTATATTGCCCGCACTATGCCTGAATCCAGCACGGCCAACGTGGGCGCCTCCGTGGTGTTGCTTGAGGCCGGTCACCGCCTAGTCTGCGGCGGTGACTGGTCGGTGCATGGCATCGCTGGCTTGCGTGCGCGACTAGCCAAGCTATCGTGGGGGGTAAGCGGTGAGCTGGTTATTGATTTTTCCCAAGTGACGCGGCTTGATACGGCTGGCGTATGGGTGCTACACCACATCGAGATGGATCGCGTACAGCACGGCCAAGCCGTTCGGGTAGAAGGCATGCATGCGCAATACGCGACCCTACGGGGTTTGGTGGAGTCGCGAGCACCGCAAAAAATTGAAACGCTTAATGCACCTGCACCGGGCCTATTGGAAGCGCTAGGCCGTAAAGCATGGCACTGGTTCGAGCAAACGCGCGGCATGTTGCATTTCATGGGCGAGAACACGGTGGCTTTGCTGCGCGCGCTGAAGTCACCCCGGCACCTGCGATTTCGCCACATTTTCGCCAATATCCAGCAAGCCGGTTTCGATGCCCTGCCCATTGTCGGGCTGCTCTCATTTCTGATCGGCATGGTGATCGCCTATCAAGGCGCGGTGCAGCTTGCGCGTTATGGCGCGAATATTTTCATCGCGGATCTGGTGGGGCATGCCACGCTGCGCGAATTGGCGCCGATGATGGTGGCGATCATCGTCGCCGGGCGCTCCGGCTCGGCCTATGCCGCGCAAATCGGCACCATGAAAGTGACTGAGGAAATCGATGCGCTGCGCACCATGGGCGTGTCACCGTTGGAGTTGCTAGTACTCCCTAAACTCATCGCGCTGATGATTACATTGCCTTTGCTCACGGTATTTGCCGATTTCACCGGCGTGCTGGGCGGCATGCTGGTGGCGAGCACGCAGCTTGATGTAGATATCTATACCTTCCTGGATCGTTTCGACGACGCGATTAAAGCCTCCACCTTCTTATTCGGGGTAGGCAAGGCGCCGGTATTCGCTTTGATTATCGCGCTGGTGGGGTGTTATTCCGGTTTCCAGGCGCGCGGTAGTGCGGATAGTGTGGGGCGGCAAACCACCGTCTCCGTGGTGCAGTCGATTTTTCTCATCATCATTGCTGATGCGATTTTTTCCATCGTGGCGAGCGCCACCAATCTGGGCTGGAAATGAAACGCGAGCCGGTGATCGATATCGCCCATCTCGTCACCCGTTTTGGGGATACCGTACTGCATGAAGATATTAGCCTGACGATTGAGCGTGGCGAAGTATTCGCCATCGCCGGCGCCAGCGGTTGCGGCAAATCCACTTTGCTGCGCGAGATGGTGATGTTGATGCCGCCCTATGCCGGGCGTATCCGTGTATTGGGACACGATATTGCGCACCTGAGTACGGCGAAGGCGGCGCGGCTGCGTCGGCGTTGGGCCATGATGTTCCAGGGCGGCGCCTTGTTTTCTGGCCTGACCGTGGCCGAAAATGTGGCATTGCCCTTGCGCGAGCACACCGATCTCACTCGGGAAGACATTGATGAGTTAGCCCATATCAAGATCGCGCTCGCCGGCTTGCCCGCCGACAGCGCCAACAAATATCCGCGCGAGCTATCGGGTGGTTTGAAAAAACGGGCGGCGCTGGCGCGCGCCATCGCGCTCGACCCGGAGTTGCTGTTTCTGGATGAACCCTCAGCCGGGCTCGATCCTTTGGCGGCCAGCGGCCTAGATGAATTAATATTGAGCTTGAAGGAATCACTCAAACTTACCATCATTATCGTGACGCATGATTTGGACATGCTGTGGCGCGTCACCGACCGCGTTGCGATATTGGGCGACAAGCGCGTGGTCGGGCTGGGCACGATGCCGGCCTTGGCCGAATCGCCGCACCCCTTGGTGCGGGAATATTTTCACGGCCCGCGCGGGCGAGCCGTAGGGGTGTTGCATGGAAACCAAGGTTAATTACACCGTTGTTGGCGTGTTCGTGCTGCTCATGGGCGGCGCGCTGCTGGGTATTGCATTTTGGTTGTCTGCCGGCGGCCAGTATCAGCGCGACCAACTAAAATATCACGCTTATTTCGACGAATCGGTTGCGGGTCTCAACCGCAATGCCCCGGTGCGCTATCGCGGGGTCGAAGTGGGGCGCGTCATCGAGATTGCGCTGGCGCCTGACCAGAGTGGCCGCGTGCAGATCCTCATGAGAATCAACCGTGATACCCCAATCAAGCAAGACACGGTCGCTAAACTCAAAATGCAGGGGCTGACCGGGCTCGCTTCGCTCGAGCTTTCCGGCGGTAGCGCGCAAGCCAAGCCACTCACCAGAAGTAAAGACCAGGAATATCCGGTTATCCCTACCAAGCATTCGTTTTTCAAGCAATTGGATACCTCTGTAAATGGTTTGATCACCAACCTGACCGAGACCAGCGAGAATATCAATGCGCTCACCGACGAAGAAATGCGCAAATCGTTCAAGCGCATGATCACCAATATGGAGAGTGTGACTCGCATGTTGGCCGAGCAAAGGCCGGCCATCGAAGCAGTTTTGAAAAATTCTGGGCGTACTTTCGAATCCAGCGCGCAGGCGGCGGAGGAAGTCGGTAAGCTCGCCAAGCGGCTGAATCAAACCGCCGGCATGATGGAAACCATGGCCAGCGATGTTTCTGCTGTCAGTCGTAGTGCGCGCATTACCTTGGACGATGCGCGCCAGCCGCTGCGTGATTTGTCTGGGCAAACTTTGCCGGAATTGAATGCCTTGTCGGCGGAAATGCGCGAACTGGCGGTAACCATGAAACGGGTGGGCACCGAAATCGAGCAACAACCCGAGATGCTGATTTTCGGCCGTGGTCAACCGCGTCCGGGGCCGGGAGAGTAGCGGTCAGGACTCGGGATTCAGGGATAATTTGAATTGAGGGCATGCGATGCGGAAATGGATAAGCGGAATGAGTTGGTTTGGTCTGGCGCTGCTGGCGGCGTGTGTTGGCCCGCAAGGCAAGCAATCGGAGACGGCCACTTACTTTTTGGGTTCTGCGCTACCGGCGAAATCCGTCACTGCAAAATCGGCGGTGACGGTGCTGGTCACGCCCATGCGCGCGCGCCCTGGCTTCGATACGCCGCGCATGGCTTATGTGCGCGAAGCAAATCGCATCGAGTATTACGCCTACCATCGCTGGGTGGAAGCGCCAGCGCGCATGCTCACGCCTTTGATTGCGCAGGCGCTGGAGTCTAGTGGTGCATTCGGCGCGGTAGTGCAGTCGCCCGCTTCAGTCCGCGCAAATTTTCGGCTGGATACCGAGTTAGTGAGTTTGATACAAGATTTCACGCAGCAACCGAGCCGGGCACAGCTGATTGTGCGTGCGCAGTTGCTTGATGCCGGTAGCGGCGCAGTGATGGCGACACGCACATTTGAAGGGCACATCGATTCGACTGCTGAGGCGGCACAGGGTGGGGCCGCGGCCGCCAATCGCGCGACAGCTGAGATACTGTCCAAGCTCCGGGATTGGTGCGCGGCGGAGGTGAAATGACGCAACGGGCATTGGACCGGGCCGTTGAGCATCATCGCGCGGGAGAATTGGCGCAAGCCGAACAATACTACCGTGAAGTGTTGCAACGCGAACCGCAGCACCCCGATGCGCTGCATTTGCTCGGCTTGATCGCGCACCAGCGGGGTCAGCACCAAGATGCGATTGAGTTGATCAATCAGGCGCTCAAGAAAAATAATCGCGATATCCATTTTTATATTCATCTCGGTCAAGCCTATCGCCAAGCCAAACGTCTGGAAGAATCGATACAGGCGATGAAAAAAGCGCTCAAACTCCAGCCGCAAAATGCCGAGGCGCATCACGAGTTAGGTTTGGCGTTGGCCGATAGCGGCAAACACGAAGCCGCACTGGCGGAATACGAGCGCGCCATCAAGCTCGATCCGCACAATCCGTTCGCGTCGCTGAATGCCGGCAATAGCTGCCACCTCCTGGGCGACTACGAGCGCGCATTGCCCTACTATCGGCAAGTATTGGCGTGCGCGCCCCAATTCGCGGAGGGCTACAACAACCTCGGCTCCACGCTGTTTCAACTCGGTCGCGTCGAAGAAGCGCGGCCCCTGATTGAAAAGGCGCTTGAACTCAAACCGGATTATGCCGAGGCGCTGGTGAATCACGCCAACATACTGCGGCAAGACCATCGCTTCGACGCGGCGCTGGCGTGCCTCGATCGCGCGCTTGAACTCAAACCCGGTTTTCTGCTGGCGTTGTTCAACAAGGCGAATGCCCTGGCGGAATCGGGGCAGCATGCTGCATCGGTACCTTATTACGACCAAGTGCTGGCGCTGCAACCCGATTACCCCGAGGCGCTGAGCAATAAAGCCGCCGTGATGGGCGATCTGCAACACACTGAAGAAGCCATTGAGCTCGCACGGCAAGCGCTGAAACTGAATCCGAATTTTGCCGAAGGCTACAATAATCTGGGCGCCAATCTGATGCAGCTTGGCCGGATACAAGATGCTTTTTTGGCGCTGCAGCGCGCGATGAGCTTGAAGCCCAACTATGAATCGCCTTATCTCAACATGGCTAAGCTGCTGTGGTCGGTGGGCGATGCGCCGGAAGCAATGCGTTACCTCGGGCTATTGCTCGACATGAATCCGCGCCACGAAGAGGCGAAGCGCTGCAAACTTTTATTCGAACTCTACGTTTATCAAGAAAAGCCGCTGCCGCCACGCACGCCGATTTCGTGCGGGGCGCCCAGCGCCAATGCGCGCTTCGCACAGCGTAAGGATCCGCACAAGAAAATCCGCATCGGCTATATCTCTTCCGATTTTCGCTTGCATCCGGTCGGGCGAAACATCTGGCCGGTATTGGAAGGGCATGACCGCAGCCAGTTTGAGCTTTATCTCTACGGTGCGGTGCACCAACCCGATGCGCTGACCGACCGCTTTAAGGAGATTGCGGATCACTATCAGTCCGTGCTTGGCATGAACGACGAACAAATCGCCGATTTAGTTCGGCGCGATGAAGTCGATATTTTAGTGATCCTCGCCGCGCGCTTTGACAACAACAAACCCATGGTTGCCACGTATCGCGCAGCACCCGTGCAAGTGAGCTTTCATGATCCCGCATCAAGCTACCTGTCCGACATGGACTATCTCATCACCGACATTACGATGAATCCGCCCGATACTCAGGAATGGTTCACGGAAAAGCTGGTGCGCTTGCCGACGTTTTATTTGCACCTACCGCTGAACGACGCCCCGCCGACCCTGCCGCCTCCCGCCTTGGGGCGCGGTTATATCACCTTCGGTTGTTTCAATAATGTGGCCAAGCTCAACCCGCAAAGCGTGTTCATCTGGTCCGAAGTGCTGAAAGCGGTGCCGGATTCGCGCCTGGTATTGAAATACAAAGAAATGTTCAACGAACCCTTCGTGCATGCGCATTACATGGAGATGTTCGCGCACTACGGTATTCCTGCCGAGCGGGTGCAACTCCTCACCGAGCAATTGAGTTTTGTTGATCACTTGGCGGCCTATCGCGACATCGACATCGCGCTCGATCCCTTCCCCTTTAACGGCTCTACGACTACGTTCGAAGCACTATGGATGGGCATCCCTGTGGTCAGTTTAGCGGGTCATTCGATGGTCGCGCGCTGGGGCGCCTCTATGCTGCGTCGGGTCGGATTGTCGAGTCTAGTGGCGCAACTACCAGGCGACTATGTGCAAATTGCCGCGCGCCTCGCTGCCGACCTACCGCGCCTGACCGCCATGCGCGCCGATCTGCGCAACCAAGTCGCTAAGTCGCCATTGTGTGATCACCGCCGTCGTACTAAGCAGCTGGATCGGGTATTTAAATATATGTGGCGCGCGTGGTGCGCGCAGACTTGATTCGTGGTTCCAAAAAAGGTTAAAGGGGATTGCCATATGCTTCCGGAAGAAATCGAGAAAATAAAACACCGCATCATCGAACTGGGCATCGAGCACCGTGACCTCGATGACGCCATCGCCCGCCTGACCGCCGATGCCGAGCCGAATGAACTGCAAATCCGCCGCCTGAAGAAACGCAAGTTGTGGTTAAAAGATGAAATGGCCCGTTTGCAGATGCAGATCACGCCGGATATCCGGGCATAAGCGCGTGATGTTGTAGCGCCGGCATCCTGGCCGGCCTGCGGTGTGCAACGCGCACTACCACGCCCATCCCAACCTTCCTTCGGCTTTGGGTTTCCATAGAAAATATTTTTCGTCCCGCGGAATAAATCCCTCCAACATCTGTTTACCCAGGCAAGGGCTGCTGATAGGCGCGGAGTAGGTACCCCGTGCCTGCGCCAACCTGCCCGATCAATCTCGCTTAAAACCCATTTTAATTGGAGGAAAACATGTCAATCCTGAATAAGCTTGTATGTGCCGGTGCGCTTATGCTGATGATCGGCGTCGCCGTGGCGGACGATGATCGGTCGGCAAAACTCACTATTTTTGCGCCCGGATCAGGGGATGTCGCAGGCGTGTCATCAAGGGGATTCTTAGTGGATCTAGCGGTGGATTTCGAGGGCGATCTCACCTCAACCGGCGCTTCGTCTGAGCTGACGGGCCCAGGCCCGCTGCAGAATGCTGGGCCATTTCCGGGCACATTCAGTACAGGCGCCAATAAAGATCATTTTCCCGGCCTGGTCGTCCTGTTGTCCTCAACTACGATTGGTGCAGGCGCTGGCCAAAACGTTTCGAACTTGTTCAACATTGTTTCTGTGACCAATCGCACGCCAACCAATACGGAAATTTGGGCTACCTGGATCGT
>JADMJT010000100.1 GCA_018781585.1 Burkholderiales bacterium | reverse complement strand
CGCAATTTAACCAGCAGCTCCTGCGGCGATGCACCGGCCAATAAATTCCCGTCAAACTTGACGCGCAAGGTGCGCACCACGGTTTCCCCGGTGATGGCGTCGATGTTGCAACGAATATCTTGCGCCCAGGCCGCTTGCTGCTTATCCATTTCCTGCAACTGCTGCTCGGCTTGGCGGATGATCGCTTGTGCCGGTTTAACTTGCTCTGTCAGTTGGCGTAGCTGTTGCAGTTGTGAAGTGAAGCGAGATGCGGCTTTCTTGAGGCCATCTTGTTGTTCAGGGCTGAGTTTGATTTCGCCGCGTGCGATCTTGGTTTGGAGCGTCAAGAAATGCGCGAACTCCGGTTGCGCCTGCAGCGTCTCGATTTGGCGCTGTGATTTTTGCTGGCCCGCTTGGCTGTCGGCGATTTGTTTTTTGAGTGTGGTGCGTTGTTCTTCAAACTCGGACAAATCGGGAATGCATACCGAGACCACCGATTCGACATCTTTGCGCGCACCGGATTGGCCGATTTTCACGGCTTTGGCCGCGACGGCGCAGGCTTCTGCTACGCCAAGCTCCAATACCTCCGCCACGATCTGGCAGCGTACGGCATTTTCCACGGTGACGTGTTTGCCCGAGATGGTGCAGCCCTCGGCGGTGTGAATATGAATCTCGCCACCCGGTGCTTCGATCAGTGTCGATGAGGCGCGGCCTTCCACCACGATCTTGCCCTGGGGGTTGCTCATCTTGCCTTTGGAGAAATTTTGCTTGAGCGTGATCGTGCCGCTATGCGAGATGAGGTTGCCGTACACATCCGCACAGAAGGTCATGTTTTTACCTTCTACCGTGCGCAGTTCTTCTACCTCGCCATGCTCTTCATAGTCATCGCCGGTAAGCACGAGGTCGCCGGTGGTGCGCATGCTCACGCCTTCGTGGCTGACGATTTTGTCTGTGATGGAAATTTGATTGGTCGCGGAATCGAGCGATAAGAAACCATCCATGATCGAGATGATGTATTCGCCGTCCGAACGCTGCTCTACCTGGGTTCCAATGCCTGCCAGCGCCTTAAAATCAAAGTCCTTGGGCAAATCCGGCTCCAGGATTTCACCGGATAAATTTCTGCCTGGCTGCCCGAGCACACGCGGTGTTTTTTTCAGGAGCGCGACATGCTTGGCGATCTGCGGATAGCGGTTTTTGAATTGCCCCAGATCAATGTGGCCATTTGATAACTGCTTGGGAGAATTATCACGATGCAAGGCGTCGCTGATCTCCACAATGCCCGCATCTTGGCCTGCCTTGGGTTCCACCCAGTGCGCGATCTCGATGCGCCCCAGCTCGCTTTTTTCGATAACGCGGCGCACCGTCGTTTCGTCAATGCCGGCGCGTACCCCCTGAGCCCATAGGTGGGCGACGAATTCGTCGAACGCCAGCGTGGCAGGTAGTGGCTGATTAGGCGCCGCTTGATTAGTAGCGTCCGTCTCTGCTGCTTCCGATTCAATGAACACGGGTTCAAACACATATTCCGCGCACTCGGCATCGCCGATGATTTTTACGCTTTTATACAAAGCACGGCGCGTCTCGGGAAAAGCAGCGATCTGATCCGATAACTTTAACCATTCGGCTTTGCTACTCGCCGGCCCCACCGCTGGGTAGAGCACCCGGCTCAACACCGCGTAGTCCACATTGGGGAAATAGGCGCCTTCTGCAAACACGCTATCCACGAAGCGAGTGAACTGCGTATCCAGCGCCGCACGCGCGGCATCGACGTACAAACCGTCCGAACGCTTAAACATACAAGCGGGGAAAACCAGCCCGCTTGCCTTAGGCTCAGAATTTTCTGGCAAGGGTTTCGAGGCCTCAGATGGCGGGACGACAGAAGGATCGCTTCCGAGCTCAACTTGAGGCGCGTCGGGTACTTCAGGTATGTTGGCTGCTTCCATTGTTGGCATTTCGGCACGGAATATCTTAGGGTTTAGCGTCATATATAGGGTTTTCTTGAATCTTATGCACCCTGTACCCCGCCCTGCCTCAACCCGGGCAGTCACTGTTTTCAGTTAAAACGCCCGGCCTGGCCTCAATCTCTCATTAGCCGTTTAAACGGGGACGCTTTTTTCGGCGGGATGATCCTCTCTCCCTACAGTCTTTGCCGCGCCCGGTAAAAATTGCCGGTTTCAAGGGCTAACACGCGTTCCGGTCTCGCGATGCGGGTTTGCGCCAGCGCTTAACCGGCTGAGTTGAATCGCGAATATATTTCTACGATATCGCCACGGCGCAGTGGCATGCGCCTTGCTCTATACCTCGTATACAAGTGCAAATTGTGAATCCATGATGTATGCCCATAGCCCGATGCAATCCGCTTACCGTGAAAGCGCGCCGCTCCTTCACAATCTCTACCGACCGGTCATTCTGCCGCCGGATCTGATTGGGCATCCTGCACCCTGCGATATTTTTAGCGCGCGCGGCACGCTGGTAGTCAAGACAGGCTCGGTGATCTCGCAACGCGCCCACGATCTCATGCAACCGCAGCATATCTTCTGCCAAGCGGAGCAGGCGCATCACATCTCCACGCTCGATCCGATCGAGGAATTAAAACGCGTGAGCCGAGCCTTGTCGAACATCGCCGAGCGGGTAGTGTGCGGCGCAACGATAACCTCGGGTGAATTAATTACATTGGCGCGTCAGGTACTTGAAGTTTGGTTTTTAGATGCGGATGCTTGCTTGGGCTTTACCCGTTTGTCCAGATTCGGCCCGCCCAGTGTATGCCATGAAATCCACGTCGCACTTCTCGCCGCCGAGCTAGCCAGCGCGCATGGTTTTAAGCACGACATGATTGAAAACGTGATCGGTGCGGCGCTCACCATGAATCTTTCGAAACTCGCCTTGCACGATGAGATGTTTAATTTAGAGGGCGCGCCAAGCACCGAGATGAGACAGGAGATGCGGACGCATCCAACAGAAAGCGCTTTGCTATTGCGCGGGATCGGGGAAATCAGCGAGCACTGGATCAACGCCGTGGCCTCTCACCACGAACACATCGATGGCAGCGGCTATCCAGAAAATCTAAAAGGTGCTTCGATTTCGCTGCCAGCACGAATGCTGCGGGTTGCAGATACGTTGGCCGCGCGCCTGACAGGGCGCAAGGTGCGCCCTCCACAGCACTGGAATATGCACTATGCACGGGGAGATATAAACCACTGGGCCACCCACGTATTTGGCGCTGACCTAAGCCGCCTGGATAGTTCTCTGTGCCACACACTATTGCGCGTGCTCAGTCGCTTTCCACCCGGTAGTCTGGTGCGCCTGAGTAACAACGAGTTAGCCGTGGTCACGCGCCGCATGCCGGATCAAACGCTTACCCCGCGCACTGTCTATGCCGTCAGCGACACGCACGGCAAGCCGCTACCAACACCTTGCGTGCGTCGCATAAGACATCGCGAAATTCGCGGTTATGCGCACGACGCCCTGCCTAAACTTATCGACGTGGATTGGCAAAAAGCATGGGGTTACGGCTGGTAAGTGTCACGAGTACAAAAAGCTAAGACCATAACACCACCCTGCCGCCTGTGCCGCAATTACAATCTGCGCACAAGCCTCCGCATCCGAATCCGCCTGATGATGGCGCAGATCGATACCCAAGTAGTTGCAAACATCCGGTAGTTTGGTCGGGCGAACAGACCCCATACCCACTGCACCACACATCGTTTTCTAAAACACTCGATTGCGCTTTCTCGCAGGAATGGTGGAGTTTGCGTTCTGCAAAAAATCCAACCCCTTATTTTTACCATTCAAAGCAACGAGGCCTAAATTTCAACCTCAAATAGCCGCTACCCTATTAGGAAGCTACGCTACAATCAAAATGCGAAAGTGAGCCCATTTCAAAAGTAAGCTATGTTTGCGTTCTTGAATATTTGCCCTGGAAAATCCGATCAGATCATCGCTAATAGCCAAATCACCTCCGAGACAACCCAATGGCGCGCACCTCCCAAACCCTTTCCAGTAATGTGAGTTTGCTTAAAACCAAGGCGAGCAAACACGCCATCTTGGGCGTGATCATCGCCCTCGCGGCGATTACCGTTGCTACGCTAGTCGTGGCTTATATGAGCAGCAGAGAATTGGGTTTCGACGCGGTGATGCGGGCGCAAATGGACAATCCCGCGCTCTGGTTACTGGATGCGATGCCGTTTATCTTCGCGTTTTGGGGCCAGTATGTTAGCTCGATCATGGCTTATGAGGCCAGCGCCATGGTCATCGATCAAACCAACGAGTTACGTACCCAGACCACGATTCTGGAACAGCAAGCGATGCGCAGCGCCACTTACGATGCGCTGACCGAGCTGCCCAACCGCATTCTGTTGCGAGATCGTCTGGAACAAGCCATTCAGCTCGCTTCAAAAAAGAATCGTCGGCTCGCCGTCATGATTATGGATCTGGATCGCTTTAAGGAAATCAACAATACCCTCGGCCACTACAACGGCGACCGCTTGCTGAAGCAGGTGGCGACGCGTCTCCAAAGCGTGATCCCCAAGCCGGGCAGCGTGGCGCGGCTCGGCGGCGACGAATTCGCTATTTTGCTGCCCCGCATTTCGGAAGTGAAGGAAGTCGGCAGCATCGTCAGCAAAATTCACAAAGCGCTGCAAGCTCCGTTCATGCTGGATACGATCAAGTTCGATATTCAGGCCAGCGTCGGGGCGGCATTATTTCCCGAGCACGGCAACGACGCCGATACCCTGTTACAGCGCGCGGATGTCGCCATGTATGTCGCCAAGAAAGATCACAGTGGTTTCGTGGTGTATTCATCCAAGCACGATGAGCACAGCCCGCACCGGCTCACGCTGATGGGTGAGTTGCGGCATGCGATTGAAAACGATCATCTGGTGCTGCATTTCCAGCCCAAGGTCAATGTCAAAAGTAACACCGTCGAGGGCGTGGAAGCCTTGGTGCGCTGGCAACACGAGCGGCATGGGCTCATGCCGCCGGACGAATTCATTCCGCTGGCCGAGCGCACCGGTCTGATCAAGCCCCTGACGATCTGGGTATTGAGAGAGAGCCTGAAACAATGCGCGGCTTGGCGGCTGGCCGGGCTCAATCTTTGCGTGGCGGTTAATCTCTCGGCACAGGGTCTGATGGATATGGAATTGCCGGATACCGTGGCCGGGCTGCTCGCTTCAAACGAAGTTCCCGCTGACCGGTTGATTTTGGAAATCACGGAAAGCTCCATCATGATGGACAAAGACCGCGCCTTGCGGATTCTCACGCGTCTCGCCGATATGGGCGTGCGCCTATCCATCGATGATTTCGGCACTGGGTATTCATCGCTGGCCTATCTGAGCAAAATGCCGGTGAAGGAAATCAAGATCGACAAGTCGTTCGTGATGGGTATGGAAAACAATAAGAGCAATTCGGTGATTGTTCACGCCACGATCGAATTGGGCCACAACCTTGGCCTCGAAGTGGTGGGGGAAGGGGTGGAAAATGCCGAAGTGCTGGCCATACTCAATCGCCTGAACTGCGATTCCGTGCAAGGCTATCATCTACTCAGGCCGATGGCCGGACCGGCTTTCGACGACTGGATGCAGAAGGCCAAGGAAAAGGGCGAAATCCGCGTCGAAACCCACATTCTTTTTTAACCCCTTCCTCTTGATCTGACGGCGTTCAGCCAAACCGATTTGCCGGCAAGGATGCCGGCGCTACAGTAGGGGCGAGGCATGCCTCGCCCGAACGAAGATCCGGGCGCCGAGCTATCTCCCATGCCGCGTGAGGTGCGTAGCGCCAGCTTCCAGCCGGTAAGGTTGGCCAAGCTGCCAGTACGCACAATGGGGTGGGTTCAACCATAACGAGTTCATTGTGGCGGAGGACTGTTGCTAATCAGGAACAAAAAAGGCCAATCCTTCACGGTTGGCCTTTTTTAATACCCTGCGCAACCGTCTCAGGTCTCCAAGCGCTGCCCATGCTCCCGCGTGTTATGGAAGCGCACTTTAGGCCAGCGCTCCATGGTCAAGCTGAGATTCACGTTGGTATCGGCCAGATACACCAGATTGCCATCGACGTCTTTGGCCAAACGCATTTGATTGGCGCGCACGAATTCGTTGAGATGCGCGGCATCGTCGCAAGTGACCCAGCGCGCGGTGTGGATGCCGGCGCGTTCGAACACGGCATCGACGCCGTATTCGGATTTCAGCCGGTGCTCTACCACTTCGAATTGCAACTGGCCCACCGCGCCCAGCAACACCATGCTGCCCGCCAGCGGGGTGAAGACTTGAATCGCGCCTTCTTCGCCCAGCTCGATCAGGCCTTTGTTCAATTGTTTGGCGCGCAGCGGGTCGCGCAAATGCGCACGGCTGAATAGCTCCGGCGCGAAATACGGGATGCCCTTGAAGGTCAGCGCTTCGCCTTCAGTCAACACATCGCCGATTTGTAACTGGCCGTGATTGTGGATGCCGATGATGTCGCCGGCGTAGGCTTCTTCCATGCGCGAGCGTTCGTTGGCCATGAAGGTCACGGCGTTGGCGATTTTCATCTCGCGCCCGAGGCGCCCGTGGCGCGCTTTCATCCCCGGCCGGTATTGGCCGGAGCACACGCGCAAAAACGCGATGCGGTCGCGGTGCTGCGGGTCCATATTTGCTTGAATCTTAAACACGAAGCCGGTGAAAGCGGGCTCGCTGGGATCGACCAGCCTTGTCTCGCCATTCGCCAGCACCGCTTCGCGCGGCTGCGGCGGCGGCGCCCAATCCACCAGCGCGCGCAGCACTTCACGCACGCCGAAATTATTGATGCCGGAGCCGAAGAACACCGGCGATTGCTGGCCCTTAAGGAAATCTTCCAAGGAAAAGACCGCGCCCGCGCCGCGTACCAACTCCATCTCTTCGCGCATGCGTTCCATCTCGATCTCGTGCGTCTTGTTCAGACTATCGATCTCAGCGCCGCGTAATATTGAGACTTCTTGCTCGGCACTTTCTTTGCCTGGCGCGAAGCGCATCACTTCATCATTCAGCAAGTGGTACACACCGGCAAAGCGCTTGCCCATGCCGATAGGCCAGGTCACCGGCGCGCAATGAATCTTCAATACCGATTCGATCTCGTCCAACAACTCGATCGGGTCGCGCACTTCGCGATCCATCTTGTTGATGAAAGTGATGATCGGCGTATTGCGCAGGCGGCATACTTCGAGCAGCTTGATGGTCTGCTCTTCCACGCCCTTGGCCGCATCCACCACCATCACCGCCGCATCCACGGCGGTCAGCACGCGGTAGGTATCTTCGGAAAAATCCTTATGGCCCGGCGTGTCGAGCAAGTTGATCACGCAATCGTCGAAGCCGAATTGCATGACCGAACTGGCCACCGAGATGCCACGCTGCTTTTCCACCTCCAGCCAATCCGAGGTGGCGTAGCGCCCGCTCTTGCGCGCCTTGACCGTACCCGCCATCTGAATCGCGCCGCCGAACAGCAACAGCTTTTCCGTCAGCGTGGTTTTACCGGCATCGGGATGGGAGATGATGGCAAAAGTGCGCCGCTTCGCCGCATTGCGCGCCAAGCGGGCGGTCGCAAGTGCTGCATCCGCGACCGGCGTTTCATTTAGTTCTAAATTCGTTGCGTCAGACACACTGCTTTCCTTGATTCATTCCAAAATGCCTTACTAAACCCGATGCAAAGTCCTGCGGGGTAAGCGGCGAGCCGCGATTATAGCCTCGCGCCCCTTGCTTAGCGAATCAA
>JADMJT010000030.1:33067-75705 GCA_018781585.1 Burkholderiales bacterium | reverse complement strand
TCATTTGGCTAATGACACGAAGCATAAACCCCGTACCGCAGTACGGAGTCAAGGGATAAGGTAAGTTTACGTATGTAGTGCAAGCATCCTGCTTGCATGGCGGCTGGAAGCAAGTGCGCTATGGCGTACCAATCCCCAATAAGTTTAGCGGCACCCCGGATCCAACTCGCGCGGCACCTCTTTTCCGCTTGGTGGCCAGGTATTGTCGACGGACTTAAAGTGATCGATAGCAGCAACAGCAGGAGAAAGGGCGGCGGTCAGGCAGGCGAATTTTATCCCGGTTGCTTTCCCAGTGCTTTTTTCTCTCGCAGGAAAACCTCGATTTCCTCCGCCGGAACCGCGGGGCTGAACAAGTATCCCTGAATCTCATTGCACTTGAGCAGCCGCAGCAGATTCGCCTGTTCCTCGGTCTCCACCCCTTCTGCAATCACCCGCAGATTCAGGGAATGCGCCAGAGAAATGATGGTGGAGACGATGCTTAGATCATCGGCGTTGTTCACCATGTTGATGATGAACGCCCGGTCGATCTTCAAGACGTTGACAGGCAGCTTGGCGATATAGCTGAGCGAGGAGTAGCCGGTGCCGAAATCGTCGATCGCGACCTCGATGCCCATCTCTCGAATGCCCCGGAGCTTTTGGATATTGGCCCCTATATCTTGCATGATGAGGCTCTCGGTAATCTCGAGCTCCAGCTTGACCGCCGCGTTTTCGCCGCCATTTATCACACGCGCTACCATGCTGACGAAATCTTTCTGTCGTAGCTGAATCGGCGAAACATTGACGGCAATCCTCGGGGATTGGAGACCATTCGCTTGCCATGTACGGGAATCCGATACCGCCTTCGCTAATGCCCAACGGCCCGCATCGAGAATCATCCCAGTTTCTTCGAGCAGGGGAATGAATTTCAGCGGCGGTACCAGACCGGTTTCGGGGTCGTTCCAACGGATCAGCGCCTCCAGCCCACTGATCTGTCCGCTCTTAAGTTCGATTTTTGGTTGGTAATGCAGCACTAACTGTTCCTGTTCCAACGCCCGACGCAGCTTGTTTTCGAGCTTCAGCGTTTCGGCGACCCGCGCATTGAATTCGGGCGTGTAGAACAGATATTTGTCGCCGGAAAGCTTGGTCTTTTTCAGCGCCGCCTCGGCGTTGCGTAACAGGGTCTCGGTGTCCTGGCCGTCAGTGGGATAACACGATACCCCTGCCCTGGCCGAAATACGCAGCTCCTGCCCGTCGATCAGGAACGGCTGATTCTGAATCTCGGACAAAATCTTTTCCAAGACATAAGCGATGTTTGTGCTTTTATCGTCATGCCGAGTGGCAATGCCGAAATAGTCAGCTGAAAGCCGGGCCAGAATATCCGTTTTGCTGAGCCCCTGTTTCAGCCGTTGCGCGAGCTGGCGCAATAGACTGTCTCCCGCTTGGCGGCCGAGCGATTCGTTGATGCTGCCGAACCGTTCGAGGTCGAGCATGATGACGGAAAACACCGCCTGATCGCGGTGTGCGGAACTGATCCGTTGTTCGACCCGATCCAGGAATAGCGCGCGGTTCGGCAGGTCGGTAATGGCGTCGAAGTAAGCCAGATAATTGAGACGCTCCTCTTTCTTGAGGTGATCCAGGGCAAAGGAAATATCGCCGGCCATCTCGGTCAGCAGCGCCATTTCCTCGTCGTCGAAAACATTCGCTTCCGGTGCGTAGAGCACGAATACGCCAATCGCCCGTCCTTCCAGTATGAGCGGGAATAGAACCGCAGAACGATAACCGCGGCTTAAGGCTTCGTCGCGCCATGCCGCCATGCGTTCGTCCGTAGCGATGTCGTTGCAGATGACGGGCTTCACCTGGATTATCGCCTCCGCCGTCAGCCGGCAGTTTCCGGGATCATCTTCCACGGCGGATAAATTGATTTGCGACAAATAGCCGTCGTCGCAGCCTGCTCTGGCCAAGGGCACGAGCTTGCGCGTTTCCGCGTCGAGCATACCGATCCACGCGAAGGTAAAACCGCCGTGTTCCACCGCGATGCGGCACGCCGTCTCGAACAGTTCCTGCGGCTCACGCACGCGCACGATCGTGGTGTTGATGCCGCTGAGCACACTGTAAATCCGATTGAGGCGCACGATCCGCGCTTCCTGCTCCTTGCGTAGCGTGACATCGCGCGCGATGGCAAGCATCTGCGAGCGACCGCCGTTCTGGCTGGGCAGCGGCACGGCGTGGATGTCGAGCCAGCGGCGCCCGCCTTTGAGCCCGATGATTTCGAACTCGATGGCTCCACGGTTTCCGCTCAATATGCTGTCGACGAACACCCGGTAGGACTCGCGCTGCGCCGGCACCACCAGTTCCTCTGTTAGGCTGCCCTGCACCTTATCAAGGCTGTCGGCTTCGATCATGGCGAGCCCTGCGGCGTTCATTTGCACCAGCCGCCGGTCGGCGTTCACGATCTTCACGCACTCGGGATCCGCTTCGATGATGGTGCGCAGACGCGCTTCGCTCGCGCGCAGCGCCTCCTCGGCGCGCTTGCTGGGTGTAATGTCGCGAGCGATGGTCGATAGGTACTCGGCCGCTCCGCCAGCCCCGCGGTGCGCGATAATGACTTGCGACAAGGGAATTTCCCGGCCATCCGATTGCGCAAACGCGGTCTCGCCGCTCCACACGCCATACTTGAGCGCATAGGGTATTCCCTGCTCGCGCACCCGTTTTAGCGCCCACTGTGCATACCCTGCGTCGATGCGCAGTGCAGAGAGGTCCTGATTGGGCCTAAATCCGAGCAAGCGCAGGCCCGCTTGATTGATGTAGCGCACGTGGCCTTTGAGGTCGCTGGTAGCGATAAAGTCGGGGGTCGCTTCAATGATGGCGACGAGCCGCGCCTGTTCTTCCTGGATGTGTTTGCGCTGCGCCACCTCGGCCGCGAGGATGGCGGTCCGTTCCTCAACCAATCGTTCCATCCGTTCATACAGCCTGGCCCGCTCCAGCGCCACCGCTACCTGATTGCCGACGCCGTACAGCACCTTCAGTTCTTCTTCGTCGAACAGTCCTTGTCCCGTCCCGACCAGATTCATCAGGCCCAGCATGCGGTCGCCGATCCACAGCGGCACGCTGGCGTGGCAGCGCAGCCCGCTCGTGTCGCCCGTCGCAGTGGCGAGCCGTTCGCATTCGAGGATATTCGTCGCCGAATCGAGATCGCCGGCAGCCAGCTTGCGGCGGCACAGACATTCCCCATCGAACGCGTCTTTCTGTTCCAGCGCCGGCGGCAGGTTGCGCGCGGCGGCGAGCTTGCAGCCGGACTTGCCTTCGCGCAGGAATATCCAGCCCGCCTGAATCCCGGGCAGTTCCAATGCGCGATCCAGCGCCGTTTCCGCCACCTGGTGTTCGGTGGAAACTTGATTCAGCCCATCGGCAATGCGATACAGCCCATTGAGCACTTGGTTGGAGTGCGCCAGTTCCTTTTCCCGCAGTTGTAACTCGTTGTTGACTTGGACGGCTTGTTCGTACGTCGAAATCAGCAGATCCAGAATCTGTTGCCGTTCGGAGGTGATGAAATGTTTCTGGCCGCCCAAGTCGATCTCCACGCCCATCTGCATCTTCTGGTTCTTGCGCAGTTCGATGTTCATCAGCAGATATTCGATGCGCGACAACAAATAGCGTACTTCGTACGGTTTGCGGATGAAATTGTCGGCGCCGCATGCCAGTCCGCTGATCACATCACTGGGATCGGAGAGCGTGGTCACTAGGATGACGGGGACATCCTTCAATTTTTCGTGGGACTTGATTGCCTTACACAGTTCGTAGCCGTTCATCTCAGGCATCACGATGTCGCTAATGACCAAGGTGGGTTTGTGCGCTACCGCGGCCATCAGGGCCTCCTTGCCATTGCCAGCTGTGACAACGCCGTAACCGTGCTCCTCGAGCAGGAAGCGTAATTGTTCCGCCTGAGTCGGACTATCCTCGGCGATGAGAATTTCGATGCACTTACTTTCTTTTTTTCTTGCTTTCATTGGCTGAACTCCTTTTTGTTTCTATTATTTGCCATATTGGTCAACACCGCCGCGATTTTGTCCGGCGGAAGAATGAACATCGCCGCATCGAGCTTGATCGCCTCGCCTGGCATACCGTGCACAACGGAACTATCCTTGTCTTGCGCAAAGGTCACCGCCCCGCGTTCCTTCAATCGCCGCAATTCCTCCGCGCCGTCGCGGCCCATGCCGGTAAGCAGGCCGGCGATGGCGTCGCAACCGTAGGTTTCGGCGATCGAGCGAAACAGATAGGAAACCGACGGGCGCAATCCATTTTCGGGCTCGTCCCGCGTCAGCGCGATTGTTCCGCCGCGCGCCACCTTCATCTGGAATCCGTCGGGCGCCACATAGGCATGGCCGGGCAGAATGGGTTCACCGTTCGCGGCGAGATGAACGGGCAGATTCGCCGAATGCGCAAGCCATTCGACGAATCCTGCGATAAAACCCGCCGCCATGTGTTGCACGATCAACACCGGCGCTGGGAAATCCTTCGGCAACCCCGCCAGGATGGTTTGCAGCGCGGGGGGGCCGCCGGTCGAGGCGCCGATCGCCACGACCCGGATTTTCGCCGTTTCGTGCGTAAGCCCCATCCCCGCCGCGTGCGCCGCTTCGCGCCGCACGCGCGGCCAACGCCGTACCACTTTGACTTCCGACATCAGTTTCACCGTTTGCACCAATTCGCGGGCGATCGCTTCGTGCTGCGCATGCGCCATGCCGGGCGGCCGTGGCAGCACGGCCAATGCGCCGGCCTCCATCGCATCGAAGGTCGTGACCACTTCCCCTAGATTCTCGCTTCCGCTCACGATGACAATGGGCGTCGGATCCGTTTCCATGATCCGGCGTGTGGCTTCCAAGCCATTCATATGCGGCATGTGGATGTCCATCGTGATCACGTCGGGGCGATAGCGTGCTACGGCATCGAGCGCTTGCGCACCGTCGTGCGCCGTGCCGACCACCTGGATGTCGGGATCCGAGCTGAGGATATGAACCAGGAGTTCACGTACCACCGGTGAATCCTCCACGACTAGAACCTTGATCAAGAAAACGCCTTTCTTTTAATGGATCATTGCCCAAACATTTGACCGGTTATCGATTCACTGCGCACCGAAATATTTATAAATCTCAATCGATCAGACGCTGAACGGTCTCCAGCAGGTTGCTCTGATCGAAACTGCTTTTCACGATATAGGCATTGGCGCCGGCATCGATGCCGCGCTCGCGGTGCTCGCGCGATTCGAGCGCCGTGACCAGCACCACCGGCAGCTCGGCGAGTTGCTTGTCGGCGCGCACCTTGGCCGTGAGATCGAAGCCGTCCATGCGCGGCATCTCCACGTCAGAGACGACTAGGTCGAAGGTCGCGGTCTTGAGCGCGGTGTAGGCGTCGATGCCGTCCACCGCGGTGGTGACGCGATAACCCGCCGACTCCAGGATGTTCTTGAGCAGCGCGCGCGAGGTGATCGAGTCCTCCACGACCAGGATGGATGGCTTGGCCGCATCCGCGGGTAGTTGCGCGGCAATGGCCGCGCGCGGCGTCGTCGCCTGCTTCACGGCCGACTTCATCAGATCGGCCACGTTCAGCACTGGCGCAACGTCGCCGGTTTCCAGCACGCACGCGCCGGCGACGTTGCGCACGCGCGCGAGTTGGCGGCCGAGCGGCTTGAGCAGAATTTCCTGCTCGCCCAGTATCTCGTCCACCCGGAATGCGACGTGCGCCGGGCCCAGCCCCAGTACGACGGCCTGCGCCATCTCCGCCGATTCGCTGCCCCCTGGCTTGCGCGGCATTTCCAGCACATCGGTCAACCAGACCAGCGAGGCGGCCTGTCCGTCGAGCGGAATCGTTTCCCGGTTCTCCACGGTGCGGATGTCTTTGCGGGCGACCCTCGTCACGCGTTCGACGCTGCCCGCGGGGATGACGCAAAGCTGCTCGCCGGCACGAACCAGAACGCCGCGAAAGGTGGCCAAGGTCAGCGGCAGCGTGATCCTAAAGCACGTGCCGGCATCCGGGGTCGATTCGAGCGCAATCGCACCGCCCAATCGCTCGACTTTTTCGCGCACGATGGCCAACCCGAGTCCGCGTCCGGAAACATCGGTGATGATGGGGCTGGTGGAGATGCCGGATTGGAAAATAAGCGCCAGCGCTGCCGATTCCTCCAGCCGCTCCGTCTCCTCGGCGGAAACGAGGCCGAGTTTGCAGGCCGCCGCCTTTACTTTGGCCGCGTCGATGCCGGCCCCGTCGTCGGTAACGAGAATCTCGACTTTGCCGCTGTCCAACTGCGAAATCGCCAGGGCGCACGTTCCGTGCGGCGGCTTATGCTTGTCCGCGCGCAACACCGGCGTTTCGATGCCGTGATCGATGCAGTTGCGCAGCATGTGAAGCAGCGGATCCTTCATCTCTTCCAGAATCCGCCGGTCGATTTCGATCTCGCCGCCTTGTATCATCAACGCCACTTCCTTGCCCTGATCGCGCGCGAGCTCGCGGGTGAAGCGCGGGAAAATTTCGATCAGCGAGGAGAACGGCAGCAGGTGCATTTCCCGCACATCGCACAGCAGGCCGTCGGTCATGCCGGCCAGCGTGCGCTGATCATGATCGGCGGATTTTCTCAACCGCGCCAGACGATCATCGAGCGATTTCATGGCGAGCTGTTCGCCATCCAAGTATTCGAGCAGCTTCGGCAACGCCAGCCGCCCATGCGCGGTAGCGTTGGCGCTGTTGTTGCGCGCGAACGCTTGCTCGACCTGCCGCAACGCGGGCTGTATCTGCGCCCGCTCCTTCTTCCAAGCAGTCAGCGCGGCGGCGGCCTCGCGCAATTCCTTGGCGCGCTGGGCCGATGCCAGGCGCGGCGACAGCAACTCCTCCACCTGCCGCATCACCGCGTCGAGTTTTGTCGTGGCGATTCTGATCGTCTCGGAGGACTGGTTAGCGGACGGAATAGGCATGTCGCGCATCGCGGCGGGCGCATCCGCGGCGTGAGCGGGCGACTGTTCCGGCAACCTTGTCTTCGCGGCGGGTTCCGGTTCGTGTAACCGTGCTTGCAACGCATGGTCGAGACGCTGTATCAGCATGGCGGTCATGGATGGGGGGGAGGGCGTCCCGGCACTTGGATCGACCAGCCTATCGAGCGCGCCGATCGCTTGGTGCAGGAGGTCGAATAAGGCCGGCGAGCCGGCAAGCCGGTTGCGCTTCATCTCCGCGAACACGCTTTCCAGCGCTTGGCACACCGCTTCGACTTCGGCGAGACTCACCGCCCGCGCGGCGCCTTTCAGGCTGTGCGCTTCGCGGAAGACCTGCTCGACGATTTTCGCGCGATGATCGCCTGACGGCGTTTTTTCCAGTTCGAGCAGCCCCGACGACATCGCTCTGAGATGTTCGTCCGCCTCGATCCGAAATGTCGCGAGCAGCCTTTTCTGGAATTCGTCGTTCTGTTTCGCCATAATTTTGTTCCGATTTCAGGATCGTGCGCCAGACATTACCTAGCGCGTCATGCGGCCTTGTTTCCGATCATCGCCCCCAGTTTGTGCCCCAACTCATGCAAGTTTTGCGCGGCGACCTCGGCCTGCTTGGTGCCGGCGACGTTCTGTATGCTTGCTTGCTTGATGTTCTCCATCGCCAGCGCCACCTGATCCATGCCCACCATCTGCTGCTGGCTTGAGGCCGCGATTTGGGTCGCCGCCTGCGCTGCTTCATGGATGCTCTCGGCCAGCAATCGGATCGATTCGCCGGTCTCGCCGGTCTGCTTCACCCCAGCCTCCACCGCCTTATTGCCCTGCTCGGTGGCGAGTACTGCGGCGCTGGTGGCTTTCTGAATGTCGCCCAGAATTGAGCGCACCTGGGTGGTGGCCTGCTTAGATTGCTCGGCCAGGCTCTTCACTTCCTGCGCCACCACGGCGAAGCCCTTGCCTTGTTCGCCGGCACGGGCCGCCTCGATGGCGGCATTCACCGCCAGCACGTTCGATTGCTCGGCCAAATCATTGACGGTGGCGATGATTTCGCCGATGGCCTGGCTTTGCTCGGACAGGCGCACGATGCTCTCGGCGATGGATTCCATCTGCTCCTGAATCCGCTGCATGCCTTGGATCGTGTCGTCCACCGACTTGCGGCCGGATTGGGAAACCTGTGCTACCTTTTGCGCGCTTTCTGAAACGTACTTCGCCTTCTGGCTCGCGAGTTGGGCGGTCTGCTTCACTTCCTCGATGGTGGCGGTGGTCTCGCTCACCGCTGTGGCGGTCTCGGCCGCGCCCGCAGCCACCTGCGTGGTGGTGGCGAGAATTTCGCTGGACGAGGAAGATAACTGGGTGATGCTCTCGCGGAGTTGCCGGGTGATGGTGCGGCTGAGCAAGAAGCCGGTGCTCAAGCCGACGATCAGGGCGAGCAGCGAAGTGCCCCATATTACCAGCGTGAGAAGATTGACCGTCGCCGCCAGCTCGGCACGTCCTTCCGCCATCAGCTTCTGTTCCCGCTCGCGGAAGCGCTCTGTCTTGTCGTCCTGGGCGCGGTTGAGCGGGCGTACTTCCTTGATCCCCAGCGCCAGCGCCTCCGCGAGCTTTCCGCTCCGCGCCAGCTCGATGACCCGATCCTGGGCCTGCTCGTTCTTCGCCTGCAAGGCTGCGATCTCCTCCAGCATGCCGCGCCCTTCGGCGCTGCGAACGAGCTGGCGCATGGTTCCGACGATCTCGCCGAAGCGGCGCCGGTTGGTCTGTAATTCTTCCAGATAACTTTTCAGGAGATCGGGATAGAGCAAAATGCCCCGGTAGTTGGCGATCTGGTCGTTCAGCTCGATGCGCAGCTTGCCGGCGCCCTCGACCAGTTGTTCATCCACGTCGATGAAGCCGTCGTAGGTCGCTTGAATCCTGGCGAACGAATAGAAGGCGATAAACATCACGAGCGCCAGCAGCGCCAGCACGACGATGTAGCCGCCGATGATTTTTTTGCCGATAGTCATAGCCTGATCTCCTTGTAAAACTTCGATAGCTGCTGCTGGTTAGCGGAACTATTTCATGGCCCCCGTTTTTTTACCGAATTCGAGTGGGCTTACGCTGATCCTTCCACTTGTTCCCGCACGACGATCTTCTCGTCGGCCAGGAGTTTTTCCGCATCGAGGATGACTGAACATTCCGGGGTAACGCCCCGCAGATATTCCGCTCGAATGCCGGTGAGCGTGGGGAGAGAGGGCTGAATGTCGACGATCGGAAGGCGGCGCGCGCCGATAATTGAATCGGCCAGTATGCCGAAGGCCATGTCGCCGGACTGAAGTACGATCACCTTGTTGAGATCGGTCAACCCTTTTTCCGGCAGGTCGAAAAATTTCTTGATGTCGATGACCGAGAAAATCTCGCCGCGCACATTGACGATACCGAGCACGAAGGTCGGCGTGCACGGCAGCGGCGTGAGGTTATCCAGGGGGTAAACCTCGCGCACGCAGTGCGATTCGATGGCGTAGCGCTCGTGCGCCAGGGTGAATTCCACAACTGCGATGTGCTCGGCGGCGGCTTCCGCCGCTTCCGGCTCGCGGGCCAGCGCCTGTGCCCGGGCTTTTAGTATGCGTTTGGCCGCCTCCGGCGTCGGCGCCCAGGCGTGCTCGATGACGGCGCGCAGGGCTTCCATGCGCCGCTCGATTTCGCGCCAGTCGATGGAGGCTTTCGGCTTTTTCTGTGGTGTTGGATCACGTGTACGCATGCAAAGACTCGTCGGTGACTACCTATTGAAAATCGTATAAATGGCCGACGGACTCGCTTATTGTATTGGCGATGCTGTGCCCTTCCTCCAGCAATGAAACTTCCCACGTAGTCCCGCGGCCTTCTATTGAAGCAGGGCCCGAATCCGGAAATTTGGCCCCATTCCAGAACCTATAAATCAAAGCACAAATCGCTCTACATAAAACCTGTCCATTCGGGCAGGTGTGCCATTCCTTCAATGCTGTCCTGATTAAAGAGCCCTACACCCTGGCTCACCCATCCATTCGTTTCCTCCGGAGGAACTCAGAAATGCACTACGCAACCATCCGCTTTTATGAAGGCCCTTATTGCATCCGCTCGCTTGCCGGCAAGGAAGATCAGCTAAAGGCTGCCCGCCTCCGGCATGAAGTATTTTGTCAAAACCTAAGATGGGTTCCGCCCTGCCCGGACGGCTTAGAAACGGACGAACATGACCCGTTCTCAATGTCGATGGGGGTATTTTCAACCACAGAGGAACTGCTGGGCGTATTCCGGTTTTTGCCGCCCAGCCGGAGATTCATGCTGGAGCACGAGTTTGCGCCACTGTTGGCGCCAGGCTATCGGGTGCGTAAGGAAAGGGATACCGCCGAGGTCACCCGGTTTACGGTGGCCCCCAACCTACGGCAACACGGCATCTCCCCAGGGCACATTTCCAAGCTGATGTATAAGGGGATGTACCAGTGGTCGCTGGAGAACGGCGTACGCTATATCTATGTGGCGGTCGAAAGACGATTCTGGCGGGCGCTTGTCATTGCCGGCTATCCCTATGAAACAATCGGGCCGGTCACAGCACTTCCGCCAGCTGGCGCAGAGTCGGTAGCGGCGATTCTGGATTGGGAAAACTTCCGCTCCGAGAGCAGACAGAAGCGATCCACGTTTCTAGACTGGATAGAGACCCGGCAACCAGCCTTTGTTCCAATGCCTGGGCAATGGCCTGGCCGCGCGTCGAGCTTTGAAGCTTCCTCAGAATATTCTGTACATGGAATTTTACCGTCCGCTCACTGATGCCGAGGATGCGCGAGGCTTCCCAGTTGGTCTTACCCGCTATCATCCATTGCAGCACCTGCCGTTCGCGGGCAGAAAGGAGGGAGCGTGAATCCGATGGAGAAAAGGCCGTGCGCATCAACGCAACATGCAGGTGGGGTGCAAGATGGGCAAGCACAGTCCGGTGCCTGGGATGCTCGCCCATGTCTTCGCCGGCAAAGGAGAACAGGCTACCCAAGGCCCTCGCATTGCTGTGCTGTCCCAGGGTGATCCCCTCGGACAAGTTATAGCTGCTGGCATGCTCGATAAAATCCTGTTCGGGAACCGATGCCGCCCTGCGGAAAGTTTCCGACCAAAGCTGGGACTTGAACTGCCTGAAATGGGTGAGCAGCACGGGATCCACTGCCGCATAGCCGCTTTCAAGGTAAGCCCCCAGCCATTCGGCGGAGTAGCTTACATTGACCAGCTTGGCGACGCCTTTGAGGTTGCCTTGGGCGCTTGTTTCGCCCAGAAAAGCGATGATGCTCTCGCAAGGAACCAACGCTCGCACGCACAATAGCAGGCTATGCATTTCCTGATCGGAGCTGACGCCCATCGCGTTGTGTGCGATATCGAGCATATCTTGCAACTCGGATTGGGTGAGATCTAACTGCCGCAACTTCATCACGTCTCCCTTTTCGGAATTAAGCTCGCCATCACATAGGTATCTCATGCGCCGGCCGCGGCGGGCTGCGGCATGCTCGATATTACGGATGCGATGATCTCGGCCAGCCGGCCGGCGGTCAGTCCATCCGATTCAGGAAGCGTTTCTCCCCTCGGATATTGACGCAACAGTGCGAGGGCGTTTCCGAAATGTCGCTCCGCTTCACGGTGCCTACCCTGCGACAGGCGAAAATTTCCCAGGGCAAAGTGAGCGAGCACGAAACCCGGATTGAGATAGAGTGCATGATTCAGCGATTGCACCGCTTCATTCGTCTGCCCTTCCTCCTGCCGGATGGTGGCAAGAAGATAATAGTGCGCCGGGTTTAGCTTGTCGGCAGCGATTGCTTTTTCACACCACCCGGTCGCTTCGGCCAGCCGGCCTTGATTGGCGCATTCCCGTGCATTGCGAGAGAGTGCCGCGTGATCAACCGGCTTGGAGGGCGCGTCATGGATCGGCGCCGCATGCATTGTTTCCACTACCATGGGTTCCGGCGGCACGATGGGCGCCGGCGGTGTTGTCAAGGCTTCGGGCGGTAAGACAAGCGCCGGGGACGGGTACTGGACCACGGTGGCACGATGCTCGGCTTCCGCTGTTTTCCGGTACAGCACGACACCGGGGAATGCCACCGCGGTGAAGGGGGCAAACAGGGCGTTCGAGGTTTCCGCAGGGCTGACGATCAGCCAGCCGCCATCGACCAGCGAGCGGTAATAATTCTGCGCCGCCGCTTTCACCCGCTCCGGCGTGAAGTACATCAGCACATTGCGGCAGAAAATCACGTCCATCGCGTTGGTGTTATTCGCGAGCGAGGGATAGGCATCGTCGGCGAGATTGAGGTAGGAAAAAGTCACTTTCCTTTTGAGATGCGGAGCAATTTCGAAACATCCGTCTCGGCGTTTTTTGAAATGCCGCTCCCGCAGCCACGCCGGCGTGCCGCGAAACGACCATTCGCCATACACGCCCTCCGCGGCTTTTCGAAGAAACTTGGAGTTGATGTCCGTTGCCAGGATCGTGATATTCCACCCCCGTTGATCGGGGATCAGCCGGTCGAGCAGCATGGCGATGGAGTAGGGTTCCTCGCCCGTGCAACAGCCCGCGCTCCAAATCCGCAAGCGCCGTTCCACGCCATGCCGTGCGAGCAGAGCTGGCAAGATGTGATTCTCAAGCACTTCCAAGCTTCGCGGCTCGCGAAAAAAATAGGTTTCCCCCACGGTCAAATGGCTGGCGAGGGTTTCGATCATGGGATGCGTAAGGGGGGTGGACAATAACCAACGCGCGCACGATTCCGCATCTGAAAAACCAAACTCGGGCGCGACGGCGGCGATTCCCCGTTCGAGATCGCTCCAACGTTCACGGGGAAAGTTCAAGCCTATCCGCGTGGCGAGAAATTCGCTTAGGGCGGATAACCCCGTTGGTGAAAGTGTGGGCGGCATGGCTTTCTCAGGCGGCATCCAGCGCCTGATTCAGGGATTGTTCTTCTTCCAGCGAAAGGAATTTATCCAGGCTGTGGATAAGGATCAGACCATCTTTGAGCTTGACCACGCCCTCCATATACGCGACGCCGGGCAGGATGTTTTCAGCCGCGATCAAGTCTGGTTCGGCACAGGCGACGACATCGGTCACCGCGTCCGCTACCAGCGCGATTGGCCGTCGCGCCGTGCGCGCGACGATGAACTGGTCGGTCAGTTTGATTTCCCGTTGCGGCAGGCCGAATCGCCGACGCAAGTCATACACCGGCAGGATGCGTCCTTGGACGTTGACCATTCCGCTCACGGCGGGGGGCGCGGCTGGAAGCGGCGTGATTTCCACCATCCTGGCGATGCGCTCGACGGCGGTTAGGCGCAGCGCGTAGCGTTGTTCGTCCAGGGTGATAACGACGAGATGCTGCTCCGATGCTGTTGTCACATTCGCTCCTTATGTAAGAAAGCGGCCTTTGCGATAAAAGGCTGTGTTGACCAATAGATTGAATACTAGACGAAGTTACCCGTTGAATACCAGACTAAATTACTCGTAATTTCCGGAAAGGCCGTGTCTAGCTTGGAAATGGCTGGCGTTAAGATGTCGAAGGTGTTTTCACCCTCGATCTTGGAGTGGAATCGGTCAGCGGCGAGCGTTTGTTGGGGGTGACCGGGCGTTATGCGAATACGACGGGCATGGGTTTAGAGGCCATTTGGCATCAAGCTGCGTATTTCGACTGAGATGATCACTGTTTTTGATTTATCGTGATCAGCGTCGTTGAATTCATCTGATCACACTTCGCCCTCTCCATACGGGCATGCTGTCGTGCACAGCGGACCGCAACGTACAGGAAGCGGAAGTTGAAGTGCTGCTGTGCGACCGTCTCTTATTCGGCCATTGCTGCCCCTTAGCCCTTTACATCAAGCGGCGGCAACCGGCCAGGAGCGGAAATTCAACATGTCGGAAAGCGGCCATTGGTTGGGCAGCTTCCCTCTGAAACCCGACGTACAACCTTTGCGAGTAACACGGCCAGAGCAGCCATTACTATAGAGTAGTCAGGCTAGGCTGCTTTACACAATAATTCGGATACACTCACTTGAACGTCCAGCATGTGTTGAATCTTTTTAACTCTAAAAGAAACGTCTGTGCAAAATAACTCCCCTGCTTGGCTAAATGCCCCCCCTGATGGGAACTTCCCTTCTCCACCGATTGATACTCGCGCGCAGACTCTACCTTTTGGTGAACTAACTTGGGAAAATTTCGAGCGGCTAATTAAGCGGCTAGTGGATCGTGAAGCGGCAATCTCGGAATGCTGGGTTTACGGCATCCCCGGACAAACACAATTCGGACTGGATATTCTTGCTGCTCGGAACCAAACGCCCAGCGAATTTGCTTGTTACCAGTGCAAGCGAGTCAAAGAATTTTCAGGAGAAGATATCAAGAAAGCCGTCGACAAATTCCTGAAGGGGAAATGGGCTGACAAAGCTAGAAGCTTCGTTTTATGCACCTCATCAGCCCTTAGCAGGACAGAGCAGGTTGATGAAATTGCTGCCCAACATTCCCGTTTGGCGGCTAAGAATATCGAATTTCACGTTTGGGACGGTTCTGAAGGTGGGCAACTAACTGAGCGACTCAAAAGCCATCCTGACCTCGTAGATGACTTTTTTCTTCGGGAGTGGGTCCGCCGATTTAACGGTGAAGAAGCTGCAAAATCTCTCGGTGAAAAGCTTGATGGAGTTGAGCTGGAAAAGCTACGCTCTCAACTTTATGAGGTCTACACAACGCTATTCCTCCGGCATGATCAAGGCTTGCGTTTAGGCACGCAACGGCCAGCCTCCTTACTTAAGCGTTATATAGCTCCTGCCGTAATTGAGTCACGAAATATAACAACTTCCGAGTCGCCGACGGACTCGCCCATCCCAAGACAGGGAGAACAAAATCCCAGCGGTACCGAAATGCAGCACTCCCGGCGCCCACGTGTTCAATCAACCACGACCCAAGAAATCCGCATCCCGGTAGGCGAGTGGTTCTCGCGACATGACAGGAGTGTGGTGCTCGGGGAACCTGGATATGGGAAAAGCACCTTGTTGCGCGTCATTGCCCTGCAATTACTCTCAAAGCGCGATGACCCATTTCAAACCCCATGGAGCAAATTGCTGCCTGTCTGGATTTCCTTTGGCGGTTTCAGCTCAGTCATCCAGGCACAACCCAACCTGAACCTTGAGGATTATTTCGACAGTTGGCTTCACCAAAACGCAGCAGATGATATCCGTCCACTATTTCGGCGCGCCGTAAGGGAAGGCGAAATGCTCCTTCTAGTTGATGGCCTGGATGAGGGGCAGGATATAAATGCAGCAAAACAAGCCATGGATAGAATTAGCGCGTTCTTGGCAATTCGGTCAACTCCAGCCGTTTTCACAAGCAGGCCGAGGGGCTATGAACGAGTTCGCCCGGATGGCGCTTGGCCCGTCACTCGACTGGGAGCTTTTGACGAAAAGCAAATCGAGCAGTTTGCCAATATGTGGTTCGAATACCTGGAAGCTCCGGAAATCGCAGCCACAGAGGGACGCCTAGAGAGATCGCAAAATTTACATCAGCGCACCAAGGAATTCCTGAAAGCCACCCAGGCCAATCCACGAATAGTTGAACTTGCTCGAACCCCGCTTTTTTGCCAGCTATTGATAGATATTTTTCGTTATTCCCATCACCTCCCGGAACAACGGATCAAGGTCTATGAAAAGATCGTTGAAATGCTCTTGTCGGACCATCCTGCAGCGCGCACCCAAGCCGCCGGGCTTTCCAACCACACAGCCCCGCGATCAGAAGACATGCGCGAAATGCTTATGCGCGTGGCATTGCATATCCAGGAAAGTGGTGGAGCAGGAGTAATCACCATCGCAGACTGCCAAGCTACGTTTTGCGCCTTCCTGACTGACGATCTTAATGGCCCAGGCCTGACAAACTATGAGGCCAAGCATCAGGCCCAATTAATTACAGACTATGCTCTGTCTGGTTTGGGGCTGATCGTGGAGCGCTCGCCAAATGAATTGGGCTTCTTCCACCTGACAATACAGGAATATCTGGCGGCCCAGGCCATGGTGCGCAAGGATGAGGAAGAACAACTAACCTGGCTAGCCAGTGTGTGGAACCAACCTCAATGGCACGAAGTAATTCTGGCGTGGTTCAGTGTCCGAGGAACTGACCAAGGCAAGGGGGCGACCCAACGCGCCATTGACCGTCTGAAAGAATCCGCAGCTACACCTTGGGAGAAAATCCAACTCCTGCTGCTACGAACCGAACTCGCTGCAAATGATCTCGGCCTTTCACCAAGGGAAGCTCGCTCCACTATCGACGAGGCAGCCGATCAAGTGGAGACGACGCCTTTCCAAAAATTACGGCAAGCTTTGGCAGGCCAGATTGCCCAAGGCCTTCGCTCCCCTTCGGTAGCCAATACTTGCGAAAACCGTATCGCCAATTGGGTGCCTGCGCGTTCGGTATGGGACAGAGCCAAACTCATCAAGGCACTGGGAAATTGGAAACCATTCGACGATTTGCTACACATCCTGAAATTAGCATTACATGACGAGGCTGTCAGCTGTCGTCGGGCAGCAGCAGAAAGCTTGGCAAGGATATTTGCCTCCGAAAGTGATTTAGGAAACGAATTAGCCCAAAAGGCCAAAAACTGGCCGGATACCGGCGTACGCGCTGCTGCTCTGCATGGTTTATGGAAAGGCTGGCCTGACCACTATGCATTAGATGAACTAGCTGTTAACGCTTGCCGATCCAGGGACGCGGATTTGGCCCTGACAGGCATCGCAATTCGAATATCAAGAGGCCTGCGTAGCGAAGATGATCGCCAGAAAATCTGGCATATGTTCACCAACGGGACTGTATCGTATGAACTGCGAGACACCTGTCGCGAGGTGTTGGTCCAAGGGTGGGGGAAAGATGAAGAATTCAAGCGGCTTGCCTTGGATGAGTTGTGCAACCCGTATAACCATGCTCCATTCGATAAAGAGCGGCTTATCTCATTTCTGGCGCATTCATGGCCGGGAGACACAGAGGTAGCGCACAGCATTGCCGGTTATTTTCTCAGCTTTTCTCCATCGCATATCCGCGACGAATCCTTCTGGGAAGCAATGTTCACAGGATTCCGCGGCAATCCGGAATTATCAAGCGCGATTCGGAAAGACTTGGAAGAGCGCCGCACAAAATACCAAGCTATTTATTGGGGGCCGGATGCAAAGCGTGCCTACTCGGTAATTGGCGACGATGCCGCAAAATCCGAGCTGCTTGCAGCCTATCTAACCGAAACCGATAGTTTGCATAAATACTGGATAATCTCAACGCTCATGGATGTATGGCATAACGACGATACCGTAACTACATTTTTATCCAATGAATTCTTGAAACCTCCCGGAGAGGTTGCATTCCTTGCCACCTGGGCACATTCGTTCGTACCGGAAAAAGAGGCAAGGCGCAGTTGGCTACTTAAAGCAGCAAGAACAGCCGATGGACGTGACATCAGCGCCCCCGTTAGCCACTTGCTTGACGAATTCGGGGATGACGAATGTCTGGCCGTCGTCAAGGAAGCCTTATCCAAGAATGTCTGGTACTACCACAAGATCGATTTTCAAAGCAGGCTTATTGCAGCCTTTCCGAACGACCACGATGTACAAACGTGGATTGAGTCCGCATTCGCAAATATTGATGGTCCTTCCATCGCTTCAATAGCGACGAGCCATGAGGGTAATCCGGCAATTCGCCCCAAGCTATTGATGGCCGCGCGGCCAGCCAGGTCCGATGCAAGGGCCGAGGTATTTCGCGTAATACGTGAACACCCGATCCCCCCGGAAACCGTTCAGCGGCTAACTGCCTCCATTTTTGCCGAGGATAGTGATCAAATTCGCACCTCCGGGGTTTTGGCTCGCTGCATTGCAGCCCAGCAATTGCCTGAACTCATGGAGCCTTTGCTGGGCAAACTCCATGAAGAGCTAGATTCCTCGGGGCATTATTTTCAGAAACGTAGACGCAGCGCCTTTTCCGGCTTCCTCCTACTGGGTAAATATGAGACGTGCATTGACGTCCTGACCAAAGGCTCTCCCTCTGCTCTTCACTGGCTCGCCGAATACCATGAAGCAGATAGCCTAACTTCCCGTACCCTGTTCGAGCACTGGGATGAGTTGCACAACGCTTCACAGGCGCTTGGGAAAGCCATCGAAATGCCTTGGGGAGGACTCATTTACAACGGCACTGCAAGTGAGGCCTTGGTTAATAGTTCTGCGCGCAGCCAATTGATAACATACTTGAAGATCATGCCACTCCAGGATCGCACACCAGAAAGTCTGACCTTAATGGCTGAGCTTCTGCCCGGCTCCAACGAACTGCGCACCTGTCTACTTGAGATGATCAATGACAGGGGATCATCGTTCCATAGAGGCAACATATCGGAGGCTCAGCGCATCTATGCCGAGCAATTCGGGGGAGACTCCCAAGCGTTAAATGACTTGGGAGATGCATGGGCACCATCGAGCACAGACGTAGCGACCCCACCACAACCGATCTCCAACTTTTTATATGCCTTGGCCCTTGGATGGCCAGACACTCCCGCACTTCAAGCCCTATTGAAGCAAGATGAGCAACCCAAGCTTCCCATTCATATTGCGCTTTCACTATGCAGTATCACGGGCGATGAAATGAAAGCGCTTGCCTGCATCGAAAGAATGATCGAGGCCACTTGGGAATGGGGGCGCGCATTGCCAGTCCAATATCAGCAAGGACTGCGTAAATGGGCATTCTCTCCCTCGGCAGAGGCTTTGCTTCAAAATCTAATCGTTGACCCAGACTGTTCACGCAAAATCACTGCATTAAAACTCCTCGCCATTTCCGGAAAACTAAAAAATGAAAGCCGTCTTGAGATGATTGGAAGGTTTAATGAGTACTTGGAAGGGGCAGTTCCAGTACCAGACGGGTTGGACGTTCTCGATGGAAAGGTAACTACCCTTGCACAGGCAATCGCGGAAGAATTCCTGATTGCTTCTGCCTAATCCTGCCAATTAGACAGTCTCTGATTCGCTAGACTATTTGTCAGCTATTAATCAAATTGCGGACGTTGGTGAATGAATATAAATTTTTCCGCTCGGCCGGCCAGTTGCCCGTGGTCGGCGCCACGGATGACAGGAGTACGCAGTTACCTGCCGTTTAACCCAATCGATCGCGAAGGGCCGCACTCGGTTGGTAGCGGACTGAAGCGACTACTTGCCTCAGAGTCGGCTCTGGCCGAGTATGAGACATTCGCCGCAAATCGCCTGGACTCCCGCTCCCGCTGCATTTCAGCCGTTTGATAAGTACCCCACGAAGGTGGGTTCAGGTTTTAGTATGGGCGCCACGTTGTCAAAAGCGTTGATCACGTTTTATCGAAACAGATGATCACGTTGCGTCGAAATAGGTGCTCAAGCTAGGTCAAAATATGCAAATTCGCCGGCGCGGGTGAATTGCCAGCGATTTCGCTGCGTCATCGCCGGCGCACGAATCGTATACTCCATGGCGAGAGGGTTTAGTCCTGCACTTTAAGTTACACGGCTGCGCCGTTTAGCAATTTTCTTGGGTGCGGCGGGTTTGCTCGTTACGGATTTGAGGCTGTCAATGTAGTGATCGATCATCGGTGCGGCCGCCTTGGCCAGCGGAAAATACTTTGGGTCGAGTACCCAATTCATGATCAGGCCATCCACCAGCGCGTGCAGGCCCACCGCGGCATAACGTGGATTGACACTGGCGGGAAGTAATCCCTGTTTTGCTGCATGGCGCAGCCCGCGTTCCAGTTGCGATAAAAATTCCGAGCGGCACTCGATATGGCGTTCGCGCAGTTGGGTCATTTCATCGACGTATTCGACTTTGTGGCAGCAGATTTCGAACACGCGCTGCGTCTGCGGGTCGCGGGTGATCTGCTTCAACACACCCAGCGCGCAATCGCGCACAAATGCGAGCGGGTCATCCAGATCGGCGCTACTACGCGCTTTGGTATGTTCCATCGGCAGCTTGATGCGATCCATCATGGCTTGAAACAAATCCACTTTGTTTTTGAAATGCCAATAGATCGCGCCTCGGGTGAGCCCGGCGGCCTTGGCGATGTCGGTCAGTGTGGTGTGCGACACGCCTTTTTGTTCGAATACCCGTTCCGCCGTGTCGAGAATCAGGCTGCGCGTTTCTAAGGCGGCTTGCTTGGTGCGTCGGACCATGCCGGCAATCTCCTTCGTGGGGTGCCTCACAGGCACGAGCCATGCGGGCACTTTACATACATACAAGAATGTACGTATGATAACATCAGATGCAATAAAGTTCTGCCAAGCTGCACAGCGCGTATGCCAAGCCGTTCCATCCCGGAGGGTATCCCAGTATGAAGCATCACCTATTTTTCTTATTCCCACGCAAGCGCATGTTCGCGGCGCTCTCTATTCTCACGCTGGGTTTCCTTGCGGCAGGCTGTAAACCGTCAGGTTCGCAGCCGCATGGCGGCATGCCGCCGCCCGAGGTGGCGGTCATCACGATAGCCCCTGCAGCCGTGCCGGCCAGCTTCGAATACGTTGGGCAAACCGCGGGCTCGCGCGAGGTCGAAGTGCGCGCACGCGTCACTGGCATTCTGCAAAAACGCAATTTCATTGAAGGCGAGCGCGTTGCGCAAGGACAATCGCTGTTTAGCTTGGATCCCGCGCCATTCCAATCGGCATTGGCGGCGGCCGAGGCGGAGCGTGCCGGCGCCGAGGCGCGGCTAACCCAGGCGAAGCACAACGCTGCGCGCTTGAAGCCTTTGTACGCCGCCAAAGCGGCCAGCCAAAAAGAATACGACGATGCAGTCTCCGCTGAAGCGATTGCCGACGCCGAACTCAAAGCGACACGCGCCAAGCTTGACGATGCCAAGCTCAAACTTGGCTACACGCGGGTGATCGCGCCGATATCCGGTATCGCTGGCCGTGCACAACGTTCCGAAGGGAATTACGTCACGGGCCCGGATGTGTTGTTGACCTCGGTGATCCAAATCGATCCCATGTATGTGCTGTTCGGTATCTCCGACGAGGAGCGCCTGAAACTCAAGCGCGAAGTGGATGCCGGGCGTTTGACGCTGCCCAAAGATGGCCGGTTTGCGGTCACCGTCAAACTCGCCGATGGCCGCCTCTATGATAAGACGGGGAAACTGAATTTTTCCGATGTACGCATCAGTGCTGAAACTGGCACCAGCGAAACACGTGCGGTATTACCGAATCCATCCAGCGTGTTACACCCCGGCCAGTTTGTGCGGGTCACGCTCACGGGTGCGCAACGTCCCGACGCCATTCTCGTGCCGCAGCGCGCGGTGTTGCAGGGCCCCCAGGGGCGCTTCGTCTATGTCGTCAACGCGCAGAACCAGGCCGAGGCACGACCCGTTACGGTGGGTGATTGGTCGGGCGAATCTTGGTTGATCGAAAGCGGGCTGCAAGCGGGCGATAAAGTGATCGTCGATGGTGTGATGAAAATCGGCCCCGGCGCGCCAGTGCGCATCGCTGATACCAACCCCGCGAAAAAATAAGGGCGTCCGCCATGTTCTCGCGCTTTTTCATTGACCGTCCGATTTTCGCCGCCGTCCTCTCGATCTTCTTAGTCATCGCGGGGCTGTCGGCGATGCGCACGCTGCCGATCGCGCAGTATCCGGAGATTGCACCGCCAGTGGTCACCGTCACCGCGGTCTATCCCGGCGCGTCGGCCGAGGTGATCGAGCAAACGGTGGCCGCGCCGCTCGAAAACCAAATCAACGGCGTCGAGCACATGCTCTATATGAGCTCGACCTCGACGTCCAATGGCACGGTGCAAATTCAAGTCACCTTCGATATCGGCGCCGATATCGATCAAGCTGCGCTCAACGTCAATAACCGCGTCAAACAAGCCGAACCGCGCCTGCCGCAGGAAGTGCGGCGGCAAGGCGTGACGGTGGAGAAGGGTTCGTCTTCTTTCTTGCAAGTGCTGGCGTTCTATTCTCCCGATGGGCGCTATGACGATTTGTATACCTCCAACTATGTCCTGCTGAATGTGCTGGATCAGTTGAAGCGTGTACCGGGCACCACCAACGTGCAGATTTTCGGCGCAAAAGATTACGCGATGCGCATCTGGGTCAAGCCCGATCGCCTCACGCAGCTCAAACTCACTACTGCCGATCTCGTACAAGCGATCAACGAGCAGAACGCGCAATTCGCCGCCGGCAAGATCGGCCAAACGCCGACCGGCGGCCCGCAGGAACTGGTGTACACCATCACCACCAAAGGGCGGCTCGCTGATGCGCGCGAATTCGAGAATATTATTATCCGCGCCAATGCCGATGGCTCCACGCTGCGCCTCAAGGATGTTGCGCGGGTTGAGCTGGCTGCCAAGGACTACGATTTCATCGGCCGCATCAACGGCCAGCCGGCAACCCTGGTGGGGATCTTTTTGCAACCGGGCGCGAATGCGCTGGATGTGGGGAACGAGGTGCGCGGCAAGATGAAAGAGTTGTCCGCCCGTTTCCCGGATGGCTTCACCTACTCGATCCCCTACGACACCACGCGCTTTGTCGAAGTCTCGATCCGCGAAGTGGTGATCACCTTGGCCGAGGCCATGTTGCTGGTGTTCTTGGTCGTGTTCCTGTTCCTGCAAAATTGGCGCGCCACTTTAATTCCCTTTGCCGCGGTGCCGGTCTCGCTCATCGGTACCTTTGCCGGCATGTATATGCTGGGCTATTCGATCAATACCCTGACTTTGTTCGGCATGGTGCTGGCGATCGGTATCGTGGTGGACGATGCAATCGTCGTGTTGGAAAACGTCGAGCGCATCATGCACGAAGAAGGCCTGGCGGCGCGCGAAGCGGCGATCAAAGCCATGAAGGAAGTCACCGGCCCAGTGGTGGCGATTGTCTTGGTGCTATGTGCGGTGTTCGTGCCCATCGCTTTTCTCGGCGGCCTCAGCGGCGAGTTGTACCGCCAATTCGCGGTGACCATCGCCATCGCGGTAGTGATCTCGGGCATGGTGGCGCTGACCTTGACGCCAGCCTTGTGCGTGATGCTGTTGAAGCATGAACACAAAGTGCCGGGGCGGTTTTTCACTTGGTTCAATACGGGATTTCATCGCGTCACCGGACGCTACGCCGACGGTGTCGCCTGGATGATCCGTCGCGGCGGCATTGGCTTACTGCTATTCGCCGGCATGGTGGTCATCGCCGCCGGCTTGTGGCGCGTCACGCCGGGCAGCTTGGTGCCGGACGAGGATCAAGGCTATTACATCTCGGCGGTAATCTTGCCCGACGGCGCGACGCTGGAGCGCACCGACCGGGTCGTGGCGGAGGTGTTGAAGGCGGTCAAATCCAACCCGGCGAATGAAGACGTGGTGGCGTTTACCGGCTTCGATTTCATCGGCGGCGGTTACCGCAACAATGCGGCCACGATTTTCGTCACCCAAAAACATTGGGACAAGCGCCAGGTGACGTCCAAAGAATTGGTGGGCGAACTCTTCATGAAAACCGCGCACATCAAGGAAGCCCTGGTGCTCGCCTTCAATCCGCCGCCTATCTTCGGATTGGGTACGGCCGGTGGTTTTGAGTTTTATATCCAGAATCGGGGCGAAGGCGGCGCGGCCCGTTTGGCCGAAGTGATGGGGCAATTTCTGGCGCGCGCCAACAAAGATCCCGCATTGGGCGGCGTCAACACTTTCTGGCGCGCCGCCGTGCCGCAACTCTATGTCGATCTCGATCGGGAAAAAGCCAAAGCGCTCGGGGTGTCGGTTGATAATGCCTATAGCACCTTGGCTGCGACGCTCGGCACTTACTATGTCAATGATTTCAATAAATACGGGCGCACTTGGCAAGTCTTAATGTCGGCGGATCCAGCTTATCGCAAACGTCCGGAGGCGATTGGCGATATTTATGTACGTTCGGATAAGGGCGAGATGGTGCCGATCAAAGCGCTGGCCAATGTGCGTTTTACTGCGGGGCCGGATTCGATCGACCGCTTTAACAATTTGCCGGCGGTCAAACTAATCGGCCAGGGTGCGCCCGGCGTCTCCTCGGGCCAAGCGATTCAGGCCGTCGAGCGCATCGCGCAGGAAGTGCTCCCCGCCGACTTCAGCTACGACTGGGGCGGCGCGTCGTTTCAAGAGAAAAAATCCAGTGGCACCTCCGGCTTAGCGCTTGGTTTGGCGGCGATCATGGTGTTCCTGATTCTGGCCGCGCAATACGAAAAATGGTCGCTGCCATTTTCGGTGCTGCTGGCCTTACCTTTTGGCACCTTCGGCGCGCTGGCCGCGGTATGGTTGCGCGGCATGACCAACGATGTGTATTTCCAGATCGGCTTGGTCACCCTGCTGGGTCTGGCCGCCAAGAACGCCATCTTGATCGTGGAATACGCGTCGATGAAACATCACGAGGGTTTTTCCGCCTCGGCGGCGGCGCTGGAAGCCGCGCGCCTGCGCTTCCGCCCCATTCTCATGACCTCGTTGGCTTTTATTCTCGGCGTGTTGCCGCTGGCGATTTCCAGCGGCGCTGGCGCCGGGGCGCGGCAGTCGGTCGGCACTGGGGTAATGGGCGGCATGATGGCTGCGACTTTCCTGGCGATTTTTTTCGTGCCCATGTTCTTCAAGCTCATTACCGATCGGCATCTCGTGGAAAAACGCAGCACGTCGCAACTGCGAGAAGAGATCGATCACCACAAAAAACTCGCGCACCAGTCGGTGCAACACCCTCATGTCACCTCGAAAAAGGAGGAGGGCGATGTTTAAGCGTTCAACTTTGATTGTCCTCTCCCTGATCGGGCTAAGCGGTTGCGCAAGTACCGGTTCTCCGCTGCAGCCCGCCACGGGTGAGTTACCAGCGGCCTGGGCGGCTGAAGGCCGCGCGGAATCGGGCATCGACAAGGCGTGGTGGAAGCTCTATGGCGACCCTCAACTCGACCGTCTGGTCGATGAAGCGCTCGCGCAAAACTCCAATCTGGCGCTAGCCGTGGCGCGCGTGGACGAAGCCCGCGCCCAATTGGGTATGACGCGCTCCAATGAGTGGCCCAGTGTCGATGCGAATTTCACACGCAGCCGCCAGCAATCGTCAGAAAGCAGTTCGATGCCGCTGCCGCCCGGCACGCCGCGCGAGCGCAACGACTATCGTGCGACGCTGAATGTGGCTTACGAGCTAGATTTGTGGGGCAGGTTGCGCCATACCACGGCAGCGGCGCGTGCCGATTTATTGGCAAACGAGGCTGCGCGCGAGACGGTGCGTATCACGCTGGCGGCCGATGTGGTGCAGGGCTATTTTGCGCTGCGCGCCTTTGATGAACAGATCGCTGCGACACAGCGTGCACTTGCCACGCGCAGCGAATGGCTGGGCCTGCAAAAATTGCGTTTCGAAGAGGGCGTGATATCCGAATTCGATTTTCGCCAATTGGAAGCGGATGTGGCGGCAGCGCATGCGCAGTTGCCCTCCTTGGCGCTTCAGCGCGGACAGCAGGAAAATGCACTCGCGGTGTTGCTCGGGCGTAGCCCGAAGGCGATTTACGAAGGGGCGGTGGGTCGACACCCGGAGGAGGCGGGCAGCGTACCCTTGGCGTTGGTGGCGCCCGCCGGCCTGCCCTCGGAACTGTTGTTACGCCGCCCGGATTTGATCGAGGCCGAGCAGCGCCTGATTGCGGCCAATGCGCGCATCGCTGCGGCGCGTACGGCGCTTTTCCCGTCGATTTCGCTCACGGGCTATTTGGGGAGTGAAAGCGCGGTGCTGCGCAATTTGTTCAGCGGCCCGGCCGGCATCTGGTCGCTGGCCGCAGCCATCGCGCAGCCGATTTTCGCCGGTGGCAAACTCAAAGCGGGAATCGATGCCGCCGAGGCGCGCGAACGCCAGGCACTCATCCAATACCAGCAGGCGATTCAAACTGCATTTAAGGAAGTACGAAATGCGATTCTCGCACAAGTGAAAATGCGCGAACGCTTCGAGGCGGAAGAGCGACGTGTTGTCGCGTTGCGTCAGTCTTTGCATCTGGCGAAACTGCGCTACGAAAATGGCGTGGCGAGCCAGCTGGATGTGCTCGACTCAGAGCGCAATTTGCTCAACGCAGAGCAGAACCGCGCCGATGCCCAGCGCGCACAACGTGCGGCGATTGCCGATTTGTTTAAGGCGCTGGGCGGGGGTTGGAAGAGTTAGGTGCTTCACTTCCAATGTGGCGCAAGCATCCTGCTTGCATGCCGGCTGGAAGCCGGCGCTACAGGTAGGTCGCTGCGCTACTTCACAATGATTTTGCCCACCAAGCCCGCTTCAAAGTGGCCGGGCAGGAGGCAGGCGTAATAGAACTCGCCGGCGCGGGTGAATTGCCAGCCCATCTCGCCGTCTGTCTTTTCTGAAAGAGATTGATCAATGCCCGCTATGCCCGCTTGGCTTGCGGACTTTGAGCTCGCTGCCGTCGGCCTTGGGCGCTTTGGCTCGTTTGGGTTCCGGCATGTCGCCGGTCCATTCGGAAGCGACCGTACCTTTAGGATGTTTATACCAACCCGGGTCTTTGTAGTCGCCGGGCTTGATGTTGCCGTGCACCTTCACCACGCTGAACATGCCGCCCATTTCCACCGGCCCGAACGGCCCTTGGCCGGTCATCATAGGTAGGGTGTTGTCGGGTAGCGGCATTTCCATTTCCGCCATGTCGGCCATGCCGCGTTCGCCCATCACCATGTATTCTGGCACCAGCTGGTTTATTTTCTTTGCGACGCCGCGCTGGTCGACGCCGATCATGGTCGGCACGTCGTGGCCCATGGCATTCATGGTGTGATGCGATTTATGGCAGTGGATCGCCCAGTCGCCCGGATATATCGCGTCAAATTCGAACGCGCGCATTTGACCCACCGCGCAGTCTATGGTCACTTCCGGCCAGCGCGCGCGCTTGGGCACCCAACCGCCGTCGGTGCCGGTGACTTCGAAATCATAGCCGTGCATATGGATCGGGTGATTGGTCATGGTCAAGTTGCCGAAGCGGATGCGCGCCCGGTCGCCCTGACGGATCACAAAGGGATCGATTCCTGGGAACACGCGGCTGTTCCAGGTCCACATATTAAAATTCAGCATTTCGGAAACACGCGGCGTATAACTGCCGGGGTCAATATCGTAGGCCGCCATGATGAAGAGAAAATCGCGATCGACCCGGTGCTGATTCGGGTTTTTCGGATGCACAATCAATCCGCCGTACATGCCCATGGCCATCTGCACCATTTCGTCGGCATGCGGATGGTACATGAAGGTGCCCGATTTTTTCATTTCGAATTCGTACACAAAGGTTTTACCGGGCTGAATTTGCGGCTGGTTGAGGCCGCCTACGCCATCCATGCCGTTCGGGAGCAATACGCCATGCCAGTGGACGGTGGTATGTTCCGGCAGTTTGTTGGTAACGAAAATGCGCAGCTTGTCGCCTTCGACGCACTCGATGGTGGGGCCGGGGCTTTGCCCGTTATAGCCCCATAGGTTGGCCTTCATGCCGGGCGCCATTTCGCGCACCACGGGCTCGGCCACTAGATGAAATTCCTTCCAGCCGTTTTTCATGCGCCAGGGTAACGTCCAGCCATTGAGCGTGACGATCGGGTTATAGGGCCGGCCATTGGGTGGCAGCAAGGGTTCCTGCGTTGCAGCGGATTCCTGCATCACCGCTTCGGGGATAGCGGCGGCGGCTGTCTTGGAAACCAGGCCTGCGCCCAACAAGGCGGCACCGGAGCGGCGGATAAAATCTCGACGTGTAACCATTATTAATTCCCTTCTTTAATTTTTATCGCCGCTCGCAGCGGGCTTAGTAGTCATTTTATTAGATCCGCCGCCGGGGCCGGAGAGTGCGCCCTGCAAATCGGTTTCGGCGAGCCAGTACTCGCGCAGCGATTCGATGTAACCGTTGACGCTGAGGACTTGCTCGCGCGCATCGGCGATCAATTCGAAAACGCTGATTAGCATGCCGTTGTAGCGCAGCAATTGTTCGTCCGATATTTTCTTGCGCAGCGGCACGATTTCGTCCCGATAGTGCCGGGCGAGATCGAAGGCGGTGCGATAGGCCTGATACGCCTCGCGCGCTTCGGAGCGGGCATTGATCGCCGTCTCGGCGGTGCGGTTTACCGCTTGCCTGTAGGCCGCTTCGGCGCGCGCAACTTTTGCATCGCCCCAATCAAAGATCGGAATTTGGATATCGATCTCATAGCCGGTTTGGCGTGGCGCCTCATTCGAAGAATTGTGCTGATAGCCGAGGTCCAGCACATTGACGAAGCGCGTGGCTTTGGAGAGACCAATCGACTGCGCCATGCCAGCTACTTCCTGCTTGGCCATTTGCACATCGAGCCGGCTTTGCAGTGCGGTTGTTTCGACCTCGGTACGTTCTACCGGCTTGGCGGGCAGTTCAGGTAGGCGCTCCGGCAGTTTGAAGTTGAGGTCGCTGCCCCATAGCCCCATCAGCCGCGCCAGCCGCTCGCGTTCCGCGATGACTGTTTGTTTTGCGCGTGCCAATTGGTTGGTGGAATCGGCATAGAACAACTGCTCGCGCATTTGCGCGAGGCGGCTCCAATTGCCGACTTGCGCCATGCGCTGCGCCAGTTCCGCGCTGGTTTCAGCGGCGATTTTCACACGCTCCAAATACACCAAGGACTCTTGCGCCGCGACGGCATTAAAATACGCGCGCCGGGTTTCCGCCGCGAGCTTCAACACATCGCCTGCCGCGCCGAGCTGTGCTTGCTCGAAGCGGCGCGATTCGATCTCCGTTTTGAGCGGGATGGCGAATAGCCCCAGGATATCGAGCGTGAAGGTGCGTTCGAGTTCGATTTCCGTGCCGCGTTTCAAACGCGCGAAGCTGAAGCCGGGGTTGCGTAGCCGACCGGCTTGCACTAAATCCGCTTCGGCAATTTGCAATTCCGCCAAGCTGACTTTCAAGCCGGGATTGTTGAGCAGCGCAATTTGCACCGCATCGTCAGCAGAAAGCGGTTTGGCCAACAGTGTGCGCACTTGTACGGTAGCCGCACTATCCGCAGGACGCGGCACCTGCACCTTCGCGCCGAGGCGAGATTGTGTCTCGCCCTCGACGCGTTTGAAGCCGCCATCCGCCGAAAAACTGGCGCAACCGCTGAGCGCGAGGGTGGCGAGTGCGGTCACCAGTAGTTTTGGTCGTGATAAGGGTCGATTGATTGGAATGGTCATGGCGTCTCCTTATTTTTGGAATCCCGTAATGACGAAAGCGTTGCCGATTTTCTCCATCGTGACACCGACTTCATCCCCCACCTTGATTTGCGTGAGCAGTTTTGGGTCTTGCACCCGGAACACCATGGTCATCCCGGGCATATCGAATTTGGGGATCGGGCCATGCTTGAGTTTTACTTTACCCTCAGTGGTGTTGATGGATTCGATTCGCCCACGTGTATCACTGGCTGTCGCGGATGGCGCGTTATTGGCTTGCGCCTCCAGGCTTGCGTTGCTTGCGGTGGCTACGATGGGTGCGGTCTGGGTGGTCGTGGTAGCAAAATCACCCGCCGTCGTAAATAAATGCTTCCAAGGCAGGAGCGGCGTGTCTTGTTGCGCACGGAAATCAGCAAATGCGCTTTCATAGCGTAGCGGCAGGGTGGGTGCGGTGGGATCGGTGGCGTCTGCATAAGTGTTAGCGGTGAACAACGCGCTCAAAAGCGCAGCGCCTGTGGCAAAGCGTTGAATCGTATTCATGGTGACTCCTTTAATCGCGTGAATCGCAGGCGGCGTTATCGCCAATCGATATTAGGAATATAGGCGTTTACCCATCTGCGATACAGGTAGCTGAGAGGTAAGCGGAAATATTTGCGTTAAACGAGAGCGAGCGGAGGCGGATCGAACAGCGGCAGGGTGATGGAGCGGAAAAGGCTACGCGGCGCGGCGTTTTCTACGCTGGACGTCGCGGCGATGAATGGGTTCAGGGAGGCGGTCAATCCGGGCGAGCAGGCAACCTGACACAGGCCGCATTGATCGCAGCTAAGACTATTTTCTTGCTGTTGTTGGCTCTGGGCATTGCTGTGATCGGCATGCTCGGCTGCCGACATGGACATGTCATGCGACATCATGTGTGGGCACGACACCATGGCCAGCGCGCTGCCGCTAAAAATCGGCAGCCACAGCATCAAAAAAATCGCCAGGCTTTGTCGCAACGTTTTGCTCATGGTTTCAAAAGTAGCATGGCGTCAGCTTACCGGCAATATGTGGTTCCAGAAATCTTCTGCCAAATAATAACTTTAATGGGAGACCAGTTGCGGGAAAAAGTTCCGTTAATCAGCACGCGCGACTGCGATTTCATCAAAACGCGTGGTGTAGTTCGGTGTTTTGTGGCCACGGCGCATTTTCCAGCGTTTCTCCAGACCTTCTCCCAGCAAATGCAAGGTGTGTTCGCCCATGATGCGGTTGATGCCATCCATCACGCGCATCAAGGACTGGCTGCGCGCTTGGGCGGCGGTATCGTCGAACAGGGTGCGTGGACGTTGTGTGATGGGAATTAATTCACTGAGCACGACGCCCGCTTTTTGGTAAGCGAAGCCAGGCCGATAGAGTCGGTGCAGTCCGAACAGCGCGGCGCGCACCAGTTGCCGCGTGTCGTCGCTGGGGTCGGGCAGCGGTACGAGCAAGCCACGCTGGTATTGCGGTACGTCGGTCTTGAATGGATTGGTGCGGATATGGACTTGAATCGCCCCCGCGAGCGAGGCTTGGCGCCGCAGCTTTTCGGCGGCGCGCGTGGTGTAGGCGACCACCGCCTGCGCTAATTCCTCCAGCGTATACACGTACTCGCCGAATGAACGCGAGGCCATGATCTGCTGTTTCGGCGGCGCGATTTCTTCCAGCGTGAGGCAGGCTTCGCCGTTCAACTCGGCGACGGTGCGCTCCAGCACCACGCTGAATTGGGTACGGATCATTTTGGGTGGCGCGCGCTTGAGATCGCGCACGGTGGTGATGCCCCTATCGATCAAGCATGCGGCGATGCGCGGCCCGACACCCCATACCTCGCGCACGGCGATCGTACCTAATAGGGCATCGAGTGCATTGGCGTCTAAGGCATTGAAATCGCATACGCCAGTATGGCTAAGCTGTTTCTTGGCGACATGATTGGCGAGCTTGGCCAGCGTTTTAGACGCGCCAATACCGACACAGACCGGCAGCCCGACATGCTGTTTAATTATCGTGCGAACACGTTGGCCGTAGGCGGCGTAATCGAGATGCTTAAAGCCGCTGAGATCGAGAAAGCATTCGTCGATGGAATAGATCTCCTGATGCGGGCTGAAGCCGGCGAGCAAACGCATCACCCGGTTCGACATGTCCGCATACAGCGTGTAGTTGGAGGAGAGGGCGATGATGCCGTGCCGTTCGGCGAGCTCGCGTATTTGAAACCACGGTGCGGCCATTTTGACGCCGAGATCACGCACCTCCTGCGAGCGCGCCACCACGCAGCCGTCGTTGTTCGATAGCACCACCACCGGCCGGCCTTCGAGCCGGGGCTGGAACACGCGCTCGCACGAGACGAAGAAGTTGTTGCAGTCGATGAGGGCGATGGCAGTTTTATGCATAAATTTTTACACCGACACCCGATGAATTGCCCAGCGCACCACGCCCCAGATCGTCAGTTCTTGCTCCGGTTTGATCACGATGTCGGGATAAGCCGGATGGGCGGCGTGCAGTACATAGCCGCTGGGCGTGTGCAGCAATTGCTTCACGGTGAATTCATGGTCGAGCACTGCAATCACCACGCTTTCGTGTGCGGCTTGCAGCGCGCGATCCACCACCAGCAGGTCGCCGTCGAAGATAGCCAGGCCGCGCATCGAGTCGCCGGCGACTTTGAGAAAAAACGTCGATGCCGGTGAGCGCACCAAATAGTCGTCGAGGCTGATGCATCCCTCGACATAATCGTCCGCAGGGGAGGGGAATCCTGCGGGCACCGGGCGTGCAAGCAGGGGATGTTTGCCGTGCGGAAGCGCTGCATCTAAATGTTCGACAGGGGTGAGGCCGCGCTGGATGGCGGTGTCGCGCTCCAGTTTTATGGGATGGCGCATCGCGGATTAACTTCGGTATTTGCGGATGATGCCGACCACCACGCCGAATAATTCCAACTGGCTGCGCGGACGGATCACGGGATAGGCCGGGTTGGCCGGGTGCAGCACATACTTGCCGCGCTCCAGCGCCAGGGTCTTGATGGTGAATTCGTTGTCGACGATGGCGACCACGATATCGCCCGCTTGCGCCGCGACGCGCTTTTCCACTACTGCGACATCACCTTCGAAAATACCGGCGTCGATCATCGAGTCGCCTTTCACCGGCACCAGGGTGGTGTGCGACGGTTTGCCGATCAGATAATCATCAACCGCGAACGCTTCTACCCCGGCATCGCCCGCCGTGGCCGGGGTGCCGGCCGGCACGCGAAACGCCGCCAAAGGTCGCTCGAAGAAGCGCCGGGTCGGTACCCAAATCTCATCCGGCGTGCGCGCTAAAAAGCCTGCTTCACGCAGCCGATTCAACACCTTGCCCACCGCCGAGCGCGAGGCCAACCCCAGTACTTCACACAGCCGGGCGTAGGAGGGCAGGCTCTTCCAAGCAGCGTAATAGTCTTGCAACTTGCCCAGGTAGTCGGCGTCTTTAGCGGTATCGGTCATGGCGCGGGGTCAGAGAACATTTGTTCTCCAATATAGAGAACAAATGTTCTCGCGTCAACCACGGGCACAAAACAAAAACGGGGGCACATGGCCCCCGTTCTCAGGTCGATGAAATGACCGGTTTATTCGCTAAAGCGGCGACGCGAAGGTCCTGCGTTGGTACGCGGCCCGTCGTTGCGAAAGCCACCGCTCCAGGGCGCGCCACTAGCGCCTGCACCGGTACGCGGTTTGCTGGCGGTGCTGGGGCTGGCTTTGCGTGCGCCGTCGAAGCGGTCGTTGCCGCGGGCGGCGAAGGGCTTCTTGGGTTTGTCGCCAAAACTCGGGCGACGTGACGGCGCTGGCTTATCGGCACGTGCGGTCGGCTCTAAACCGGCAATCACGTCAATGCGAATGGTTTGGCTGGTGTAGCGCTCGATATCGCGTACCAAGCGTTTTTCGCTGTGATTGACCAGCGTAATCGCAGAGCCGGTGCGCCCGGCGCGGCCGGTGCGGCCGATGCGGTGCACGTAGTCTTCCGCTTGGCGCGGCAGGTCGAAGTTGATGACGTGGGAGATGCCCGCTACGTCGATGCCGCGCGCGGCGACGTCGGTGGCGACCAGCACGCGTGTGCGGCCATCGCGCAGACGTTGCAAGGTGCGGTTGCGTTTGCTTTGTTGCATGTCGCCATGCAGGGCATCCACGGCGAAGCCTTGTTCAAACAGGCTCTCTGCGAGTTCTTCTGCGCCGCGCTTGGTGGCGGTGAAAATCAGCGCTTGGTTGAGTTCGGTATCACGCAGCAGCGCGTCGAGCAGTTTATTTTTGTGGCTGAAATTATCGGCGAACAGCAGGCGCTGATCGATGCGTGCTTCGTGCTGCACCGGCGTGGCGACTTCAATGCGCTGCGGGTTGCGCGTGAGCTTGCGTGCCAGGGCGCCCACGACGCCGTCGAGCGTGGCGGAGAACAGCAGGGTTTGACGCGATTCCGGCGTGCGTGCAACGATGGTTTGGATGTCGTCGATAAAGCCCATGTCCAACATGCGATCGGCTTCGTCCAACACCAACACTTCCAGTCGCGAAAAATCAATGCGGCCGCTTTCCATATGATCCATCAGACGGCCAGGGGTGGCGACCACGATATCCACGGGATCTTTCAGCTTCTTCAGTTGCAGCGCATAAGGCGAACCACCGACCAGCACGGCGGTGCGCAGGCGGTTCATTTCGGCGCCATAGGTCCAAGCGGCTTTTTCCACTTGCTGCGCGAGTTCGCGTGTCGGCGTGAGCACCAGTACGCGCGGCCCTTTACCCGGCTTGCCGGAAGCAGCGGAAATACGTTGCAGGCTTGGAAGCAAAAACGCAGCGGTCTTGCCGCTGCCGGTATGGGAGGAAACGAGCAGATCTTGACCGGCCAGCGCGGCCGGGATCGCCGCGACTTGCACGGCGGTGGGCGTGGTGTAGCCGCTCGATTCAATGGTCTTTAATAGGGATGGGTTCAAACCCAGGTTTGCAAAACTCATGGCAATTCCTCTTCAGCATGGCAGGCGCGTAGGCGCAAGCCAATAGGTTACGACTCGCTTGAAAAGCGAGACGGTTCAAATGCGGCGCAAGTCCAAAATGGTTAAGCGGCGCGCTATAACATCGGCGCCAACCGAGTGCCGCAATTACCTCGAAAAGGAATTCTTCGATGCGGCTAAATAAAATAAGGTCGGGGACGATGGGGCTGTGAATACAGTCCCGGATCGAGTTCGCCTAAACTCGGCGAATCATCACTGCTGCAAAGCACAACGACGCGCATCATACTTGAAATTTACCCGTGAAGCGAGGGTTAATTTATCACGACACTTTGTCGAAAATCCGCGCGCGTTGACGAGCTTATGACGTTTAGGTGTAAAGCGATTCTGCTGGTGGTCGATACAGGGCGTGCTGGTGGCGTGCGAAAATTTAGTATTGCTTCAGGCGGTTGAAGTCTGTTGCGTTCGCAGCTATGTTAAAATTTGGTAAGGAATCGAACCTGGCATTTAACTTGCATGTCGAAGCCATAGAACATGCATTAATAACCCGTTGGATGAGGAAACTAATATGAAATTGCTCGAAAAAATCGCTAATCCGCGTGATGTCCGGCGCAAGCTGGGGCTGAATCAACAGGATTTTTGGACCAAGATCGGTGTGACCCAGAGCGGTGGTTCGCGTTACGAGAGCGGTCGCAAGATGCCGAAACCGGTGAAAGAATTGCTACGTCTGGTGCATGTGGAGCAAATCGACCTAAGCCGGCTTAAGCGCGAAGATCTTGAAATCATCGAGTATCTGAAAGACGCTCACCCCGATTTATATAAGAGCCTGAAAAAAGCGGCCAAGACCGGACGTAAAGAGCCTGAGGCGGAATAAGTTCTAAACTGGGGCTGGCTACGGGCTCACCCGGACAGCCAGCCCCAGTTGTTCGATCTTATAGGCGAATTGCGTCAGCCACGTCTGTGGCAGCGGCGACAGGCGCGGGGCTTCAGGTTGGTGACTTTCCCGCGCGATCCCATAGAGCAGCACTCCTCTCAGTTTGACGTCTTGCTGTATCAAACGCGCTAAAAAATCCAGATAAGCTTGTTGTTCCAATGCCGATGGCGGGGCGCCATCCAAAGCAAAGACGCAGGTCTGAACCCAGGTCGGGCACAAACTGGCGGCCAGGGTCAGATGCTCTGCCGTTTTTTTGAGCGACTGGCGGGTGTTGTTGATGCGTGTCATGCCTTCGCGTGTAGCCGAATCCAGCTTGTACCAAATCTCCCCATTCAGTTTCGCCATGCGTTTTAAACCGGCTTGGACCGATTCGCGCGCAATCAAACTGCCATTGGTAATTAGCACCAACTTGATCTTTCCTACCAAATCGAAGCGCTTCATCACGCGGCCGATCAGCTGCACGACTTCGGGGAATTCCTTGGCGCTGGTGGGTTCGCCGTTGCCTGACAGGGCAATATCGTTCAGCCGCCGCGCATCTACGGGTACACGCGCCTGCATGAAATCGCCGTGCAGGATATCGGTGAGCAGGGAGGTCAGCTCGGCTTCCAGTTGCTTGAGATTAATCGGCGGGGCCGCACCGCGCTTGAGATTGGGTACTTGGCAGTAAATGCAGCGCCAGTTGCAGGCGTTGTTGGAATTGAGGTTGATGCCGACCGATACCCCACCCGCACGGCGCGACACGACGGGGTAAACATAAGTTCGATGCGCCGCATCGCGGTCGTGATCAGTAACAGTGAGTTGTGGCGAATTAGGCATGTCAGGATTCTAAGGCTTATTCACGCAAATGCTATAATCGCACGAATTTTTGCAGGTTTATTCAATGTTGATCACACGCAGACTCGAATTCGACGCTGGCCACCGCATTCCGCAGCACAAGAGCCAGTGCCGGCATTTGCATGGCCATCGCTATGCGCTGGAAGTCACCTTGTCGGGCGAGATCATTCAGACCGAAGGCGCATCCGAGCAGGGCATGGTGATGGATTTCAGTGATGTAAAAAATATTGCATTGGAAAAAATCGCCAACGTTTGGGATCACGCCTTTTTGGTGTACCAGGGTGATCGTGCGGTACTGGATTTTCTCAATAGCATGCCGGGGCACAAGACCGTGGTGCTGGATACCGTGCCCACGGCGGAGAATCTCGCGCTTGCGGCGTTCAAGGTGCTCGATGCGGCGTATATCGATGTCTATGGCAATCAGTTGCGCCTGGAGCGGGTGCGCCTCTACGAAACGCCAAACAACTGGGCCGACGCGGTACGCGGTCAGATTGAGAGTGAAAAATGAATTTAGATAAAGTCAGCTCCGGCCGCGACGTGCCGAACGATATCAACGTCATCATCGAAATCCCGATGCACGGTGAGCCGATCAAATACGAAGTGGACAAAGAAACCGGCGCCATGTTCGTCGACCGATTCATGTCCACCGCCATGCACTATCCCTGCAACTATGGCTATGTGCCGCACACCTTGTCGGAGGACGGCGATCCGGTGGATGTGCTGGTGGTGACGCCCGTGGCGTTGATCACCGGCGTCGTGGTGCGCTGCCGTGCAGTGGGTATGCTCAAGATGACCGACGAAGCGGGCATCGATGCAAAAATTATCGCCGTACCCGTGGACAAGCTTTGTACTTTGTATAAAGGGATACAAAAGCCGGAAGACTTTCCCGCCATGATGCTCAATCAAATCGCTCATTTCTTCGAGCACTACAAAGACCTAGAGCCGAATAAGTGGGTGAAGGTCGAGGGCTGGGTGGACGCGGACGCGGCAAAAGCGGAAATTATGGCCGGTGTTGCGCGCTACCAGCGGGCGTCGCCGAAGCCGAATTTCTGATTCAGTGAATTGCCTCCGTTAGCTACTGCCCGAAAAATTCCTTCACCTTATCCAGCCAACCTTTCGCGCGCGGGTTGTTGTCTTCGCCTTGGCTTAGGTTTTCCAACTCGCGCAGCAATTCTTTCTGTCGCGCGCTGAGGTTGACGGGCGTTTCCACCACGACGTGGCAATACAGGTCGCCGTGGGTTTGGCTGCGCACGCCTTTGATGCCTTTGCCGCGCAGGCGAAATACTTTTCCGGTTTGCGTTTCTTCCGCGATTTTGATTTTGGCGTGGCCATCCAGGGTGGGAATCTCTACGTCGCCGCCGAGTGCGGCAGCGGTAAAGCTGATCGGCATTTCGCAGTGCAGATCGTCGTGATCGCGTTTGAAAACCGGGTGCTCGCGCAGTTGAATGACCACGTATAAATCGCCGGGTGGCCCACCGTTGATGCCTGCTTCACCTTCGCCGGTTAAACGAATGCGGTCGCCTTCGTCCACCCCGGCGGGAATTTTAACCGACAAGGTTTTGTGTTTCTTCACGCGCCCTGCGCCATGGCAAGTGTCGCACGGGTCAGTGATCATCTTGCCGCTACCGTGGCAGGTGGGGCAAGTTTGCTGGATGGAGAAAAATCCCTGTTGCATGCGCACTTGGCCGTGGCCGCCGCACATCGTGCATGTCGTGGGTGCGGTGCCGGCCTTCGCCCCCGTGCCGCTACAGGTTTCGCACGCTTCCATGGTGGGAATGCGGATTTTGGTTTCATTGCCGCGCGCGGCGTCTTCCAGGCTGATGTCGATGTTGTAGCGCAGGTCGGCGCCGCGATAGACGTTGGTGCGTTGTCTGCCCCCCCCGGCCGCCCCGCCAAAAATATCGCCGAAAATATCGGAGAATGCATCGGCGAAATTGCCGAAGCCTTGTCCTCCCCCCGCCCCGGCTTCCATCCCTGCATGGCCAAATTGATCGTACTGGGCACGTTTGTTGGCGTCGGATAAAATCTCATAGGCGAGTTTCGCTTCTTTGAATTTGTCTTCCGATTCTTTGCTGTCCGGATTGCGATCCGGATGATGCTTCATGGCGAGCTTGCGGTAAGCTTTTTTGATGTCGTCGTCTGATGCGTCGCGGTTGACGCCGAGCACTTCGTAAAAATCGCGTTTAGTCATATTTTTTGTGAGCAGTAAGCGGTTGGCAGTGAGCAGTATGCGCAAAAAAGCGGCGGCGGGAAATCCCGCGCACCGCTTCCTGCTTCCAGCTTACTTGTCTTTTACTTCTTCGAACTCGGCGTCGACGACGTCTTCATCCTTTTTACCGTCAGCCCCAGGCGCGTTGTTACCCGCACCCTGTTGCGCGGCTTGCGCCTGCATCTGTTCAGCCAGCTTGTGCGAGGCCGTGCCCAAGGCTTGCATCTTGGCTTCGATGGTTTCGCGGTCGTTGGACTTGAGCGCTTCCTCGGCGTCCTTGATCGTGGCTTCAATCGCGGCTTTATCTTCGGCGCTGACTTTGTCGCCTTGTTCCGTGAGCGTCTTTTTCACCGAATGGATCAAGCCATCGCATTGGTTGCGTGCATCCACCAACTCGCGCTGCTTCTTGTCTTCTTCGGCATGCGCTTCACCATCGCGCACCATTTGCTGGATTTCCTCATCCGACAAGCCGGAGTTCGCCTTGATGGTGATCTTGGCTTCTTTGCCCGAGGCTTTGTCCTTGGCCGACACATGCAGGATGCCGTTGGCGTCGATGTCGAACGTGACTTCGATCTGCGGCATGCCGCGCGGCGCAGGCGGGATATCACCCAGGTTGAATTGGCCCAGGCTCTTATTGACGTTCGCCATCTCGCGCTCGCCTTGCAGCACGTGGATGGTCACCGCGGTTTGATTGTCATCCGCAGTCGAAAATACCTGCTGTGCCTTGGTTGGAATGGTGGTGTTTTTCTGGATCAGCTTGGTCATCACGCCGCCCAGGGTTTCAATCCCGAGCGAGAGCGGGCTCACGTCGAGCAGCAGCACGTCTTTGACTTCGCCTTGCAGCACGCCGCCTTGGATCGAAGCGCCCACGGCCACGGCTTCGTCCGGATTGACGTCGCGGCGCGGTTCCTTGCCGAAGAATTCTTTCACCTTTTCTTGCACCAGCGGCATGCGGGTCATACCGCCGACCAGGATCACGTCCTCGATGTCGGAAATTTTGATGCCCGAATCTTTAATCGCCATCTGGCAGGGGCCGATGGTGCGCTGAATCAATTCTTCCACCAGGCTTTCGAATTTAGCGCGGGTGATTTTCACGTTCAAGTGTTTCGGCCCGCTCGCATCCGCCGTGATGTAGGGCAGATTTACCTCAGTTTGTTGGGCCGAAGATAATTCGATCTTGGCTTTCTCCGCCGCTTCTTTCAGACGTTGCAGCGCCAGCATGTCTTTTCTGAGGTCGATGCCTTGCTCTTTCTTGAATTCATCCGCCAGATAGTCGATCACGCGCTGGTCGAAATCTTCGCCGCCCAGGAAGGTGTCGCCGTTGGTGGAGAGCACTTCAAACTGATGCTCGCCTTCGATTTCAGCGATTTCGATAATGGAGATATCGAAAGTGCCACCGCCCAAGTCATACACCGCGATCTTGCGGTCGCCTTCTTTCTTGTCCAAACCAAAAGCCAGTGCGGCTGCGGTCGGCTCGTTGATGATGCGCTTGACTTCCAGCCCGGCGATTTTGCCGGCGTCTTTGGTCGCTTGGCGCTGCGAGTCATTGAAATAAGCAGGCACGGTGATCACGGCCTCGGTGACTTCCTCGCCCAGATAATCTTCTGCGGTTTTTTTCATTTTGCGCAGCACTTGGGCCGAGATTTCGGGCGGCGCCATTTTCTTGCCACGCACTTCTACCCACGCGTCGCCGTTGTCAGCTTTGACGATGGTATAGGGCACGAGGTCGATGTCTTTTTTTACCATGGGTTCGTCGAAGCGGCGGCCGATCAGGCGTTTCACCGCGAACAAGGTGTTTTTCGGGTTGGTGATGCCTTGACGCTTAGCCGATGCGCCGACCAGCACCTCACCGTCTTCGGTGTAGGCGACGATCGATGGCGTCGTGCGCGTGCCTTCTGAATTTTCGATCACCTTAGGCTTGCCGCCTTCCATGATGGAAACGCAGGAGTTGGTGGTGCCGAGATCGATGCCGATAATTTTTCCCATGATAAATTCCCTCTAAAAAGTGATGACTTGTTCTGTAAATGGGGCGGTTGCAGGCTATTTCAAGCCTCTTTTGCCTTGGCCACGGACACCAGCGCCGGGCGCAGGATGCGATCATTCAGTGCATAGCCTTTTTGCATCACCATTACCACGGTGTTGGGCTCGGCGTCGGCTTCCACCATGGCCATGGCCTGATGCTTATGCGGGTCAAATTTTTCGCCCAGTGGGTTAATCTCTTGGATATTAAATTTGGCGAAGACCAAACCGAGCTGTTTCAGGGTCAGATCAACGCCGCTTCTTAGATTTTCCAGATTGGCGTTCTCGACCGCGAGCGTCGCTTCCAGCGCATCTTTCACCGCTAAGAGCTCGCCGGAGAAATTCTCCACCGCGTATTTGCGCGCCTTATCGGCCTCGTCGTGGCCGCGCTTGCGGATGTTTTCCGTCTCGGCCTTGGCATACATCCAGGCGTCGTAATGTTCCTGCGCCTTGAGTTCGGCTGCCTGGAGCATCTCTTCCATGCTGGGTATCACCTCGGTTTCCGGCGCGGTTTGTGGGGCTTCATTTGCTGGGCTAGTTTCTTGATTTGACATGCATTCCTCCAAAGTCTTGGAGGCAATTGGGGGCAAATTTCCCCTTTTCAAGTAGGGGCGGGGAAAAGATTGGCTGAGTGCTCGCAAGAATCGGGTGGCGAATCGGCTCGTCTCCGGCAAGAATGTCCGACGCAATCGAAAGGGCCCGGTGCATGCCGCAGGAATCAGACCGAACAAAAGCTTATGAAATAGTGGCCAAGGCGATCCGCTTTGTGCGCAGCCATTCGCGCGAACAACCCTCGCTCGACGATATCGCGCGGCATGTGAGGCTAAGCCCGCATCATCTGCAACGTTTGTTCAGCGAATGGGCCGGCATTTCGCCCAAGCGTTTCTTGCAGTTTCTCACCAAGGAGAACGCGAAGCGGCTGTTGCGGCAATCGCGCGATGTATTGGGCGCTGCGGTCGAATCCGGCTTGTCGGGGCCGGGTCGGCTGCATGACCTGATGGTGGCCTGCGAAGCGCTTACGCCGGGCGAGGTCGGGGCCTTGGGCGCGGGGCTGATTATCCGGTTTGGATTTGCGCCTACCCCGCTCGGAGAAATCATCGCCGGCATTACAGCGCGCGGCGTATGCCATTTGCACTTCGTCGAGCATGGCATGGAAATGTCGGCAGAAAGTGAGTTACGCGACGAATGGCCAAACGCGGCTTTGGCTCGGGATGATGAAGCGGTGCACGGCCTAGCAGAGCGATTATTTGGCGCACTGGCCGATCCCAAACTGCTTCGCGTTTTGCTCAGGGGAACGAATTTCCAAATCAAGGTTTGGGAAGCCTTGATGCGTATCCCCGCTGGGCAGCTTGTATCGTACGGCGATGTGGCCGCTTTGGCGGGTGCGCCGCAAGCGGCCAGGTCAGTCGGCACGGCCATCGCTCACAACCGCATCGCTGTACTGGTGCCGTGTCACCGCGTGATTCGGGAGGGCGGGGAGATAGGGCAATATCGATGGGGTAGCGAAAGAAAGATCGCATTGCTCGCATGGGAGTCGGTGCGGAAGGGTAGCGCACTGACGACACAGCGCTGACTTGACTCAGCCAGGAGTGTGGCCTAACATGCAACACATATACCACATACATTCTAGGTTAAGATTATGGCGCAATTACATTTTTATGTTCCGGACGAGATTGAGGCGCGAATCCGAAACAAGGCCAGCCAAGCCAAGTTGCCACTTTCGCGGTATTTGGCCAATCTCGTGAAGCAGGAAGCCGGACAGCCCAGCCAATGGCCGGTCGGCTATTTCGAGCAAGTTTTCGGGCAATGGCAGGGTGAGCCGTTGGTGCGTCCGTCGCAAGGCGAGTACGAAGAGCGGTTGGAACTAAAGTAGTGTTTTTATTGGATACCAACGTCTGCATTCGCCTGCTGAACGAGGCGCATCCGGGCATCATGCGCCAGTTTCGTTCATGCTCGCCGTCCGACATCGCCTTGTGCAGCGTGGTCAAGGCCGAGTTGTTGTTCGGTGCGCGCCGCAGCACGCGAGTGGAAGAAAATCTGCAACGGCTGAAACTATTTTTCTCTCCCTTGAACAGCCTACCCTTCGACGATCTATGCGCGGAACACTACGCGTTGATTCGGACCGATCTGCTTGCGCAAGGCAAACCGATCGGCCCGAATGATCTGTTGATCGCCTCCATTGCGCGCGCCCACGACGCAGTGCTGGTGACGCACAACACCGGCGAGTTCGGGCGGGTGATCGGGTTACGGATGGAGGATTGGGAGGAGATAGCTCGATAGAGCTGCCTACTCTAGATCATGTGCGGCTACCCAAAAGAAAAATATACCGCCAGTAATGAATAGAACGCGTGGCCCCCAACTGCCCAATAAAGAATATAGCAGGGCAAAAATTGGCTCGGTTAGATTACCGCAGCCCGTTTCGCAAAAAGTGGGGTCGATAAAGGTGTAAAACGCAGCGGCGAACATGAGATATCCTAAGAGTGTGCTGATGTCTCTTTTAGGCGATCTTGTCATCGTAGTCCTACCGATTAGTGAATTTCTCTGACGAACCGCTAACTCTTGGCACCCAATCCGATGGCGCGGCCACGCGATAGTTCAGCAGCCTGCTTGAGTTGTGCGGGGTCGTCACTCAACCAGCCTTGCAGATTGTCCAGCGTAA
>JADMJT010000030.1:26026-32967 GCA_018781585.1 Burkholderiales bacterium | reverse complement strand
TGCTTGAGTTGTGCGGGGTCGTCACTCAACCAGCCTTGCAGATTGTCCAGCGTAATGTCGGCCAGGGCGCGGATCCAATCCGGACGCTCGTTCAGGCAGGGGATGTAATTGAAGGTCTTGCCGCCGGCGCTGATGAAGGCGGCACGGCATTCCATCGCGATTTCTTCCAGCGTTTCCAGGCAATCGGCCACGAAGCCGGGGCAGATCACGTCCACGCGTTGCGTGCCTTGTTTTCCTAATGCTTCCAGCGTGGCTTGGGTGTAGGGCTTCAACCATTCTGCGCGGCCGAAGCGCGATTGGAAGGTGATCATAAATTGTTCGGGTTTGAGCCCCAATTGTTCGGCCAGCAGGCGTCCGGTTTTTTGGCATTCGCAGTGATAGGGGTCGCCCTTGTCGAGTGAAAAGCGCGGCACGCCGTGGAAGCTCATCACCAGCTTATCCGGCCGTCCATTTTGCATCCAGTAGCCGTTCACATTTTGCACCAGTGCCGCGATATAGCCGGGGTGGTCGTGGTAGTGCTTGATGCTGCGTAGCGCCGGCATGTTGCGCGATTTTTTGAGTGCGGCGAATACGGCATCGAGCGCGCTGCCGGTCGAACTGGCCGCGTATTGCGGATAGAGCGGGATCGCCAGAATACGATCGCAGCCCTGGGCTTTGAGTTTGTCGATCACACTCTCAACGCTGGGCGTGCCGTAGCGCATGGCGAAATCGACCACCAGCGGCGTGCGCGTGCGTTCGCCCAGATAACCTTGCAGCATTTTGGTTTGACGTTGGGTATGCACCAGCAGCGGCGAACCTTCTTCGGTCCAGATCTGCGCGTATTTTTTGGCGGATTTATTCGGGCGCGTATTGAGGATGATGAGATTAAGAATCGGCCACCACACCCAGCGCGGAATCTCGATCACGCGCGGATCGGACAGAAATTCTTTTAGATATGGTCGTACCGCCGCACCGGTCGGCGCGGCGGGGGTGCCGAGATTAAGCAGCAGCACGCCGACTTTGGGAATCGTGCCGTGGGAATAGGGTGGCTCAGGAGTGTAGGGCATGAGTACTGCTTGGAACCACGGATGCACACGGATGAACACGGATAAACCAGGGGCTTATCTGTGTGTATCCGTGTTCATCCGTGGCTAAGCTTTTCCTTTTTCAATGATACGAAAGCGCGCTCGATAGCAGCTTCGCGGTGATATCCACAATCGGAATCACCCGATCATAAGCCATGCGTGTCGGCCCGATGACGCCGACGGTGCCGATAACTTGGCCGTTGACTTCATACGGTGCGGTCACCACGCTGCAATCATCCAGTGGCATCGCGCCGGATTCGCCGCCAATAAAGATCTGCACGCCTTCGCCTTGTTGGCCGACCGCGAGCAGTTGCATCAGCTGGGTTTTTTGTTCGAACAGGGCGAATAGTTTGCGCAGTTGGTCCATATTGCTGGAAAGTTCGTGTACGTCGAGCAGCTTGCCCTCGCCGGTGATCACGTATTGTTCTTGGGTTTCGGCCCCAGCTTCGAGCGCGGCGGTCATCAAGCCGGTCATGTCTTGGCGCAGCTGTTTCAATTCGGTGTGGATGTTGTCTTTGGCTTCTTCCAAGGCGCGGCCGGTGTAGTGCCGATTGAAAAAATTCGCGGCTTCGGTCAACTCGGTGGCAGTGTAGGTTTCATTCGATATGAGAATCCGGTTTTGCACCGTGCCATCGGTGGAGACCAAAATCATCAAAATGCGCCGCTCGGAGAGATTGAGAAACTCAATATGGCGGATGGCATTGGTGCGCTTGGAGGCGACCACGATGCCGGCGAATTGGGTCAGGTCGGACAAGAGGCGTGAGGCGGAAGCGATGAGCCGCTGCGGGTCGGAAGCGTCGAGCTGGCTTTCCAATTGCAGCACCTCGGCGGAGGGAATCGACTGTACCGTGAGCAAGGTATCGACAAACAGCCGATAGCCGCGTGTGGTGGGGATGCGTCCAGCGGAAGTGTGCGGGCTGGTGATAAACCCCATCTCTTCCAGATCCGCCATCACGTTGCGGATGGAGGCGGGGCTTAAATCCAGCCCCGAATACTTGGACAGCGTGCGCGAGCCGACCGGCTGGCCTTCAGTGATATAGCGTTCGACCAGGGTCTTCAGCAGCAGTTGTGAGCGTTTATCCAACATAGAGCCCATTGTACGGATTTTGTGAATTTTATGAAGTTCTCATCTGCCAAGGCTATAATTTCACCCATTATGAATTTCCCCTTTAAGACCGTCGCCCTGGTCGGCAAATACAATACGCAAGAAATCAGCGGTCCCATCGTTCGGCTTGCCGAGTTTTTGGAGCAGAAGGGCTGCAAGGTTTTGATCACGGTGCAAACCGCCGATCGTATGGGTATCCCCGGTTTCGATTCCGCACGCCTCGTGGATATCGGCACGGTGGCGGATCTGGTGATTGTGCTGGGTGGTGACGGCACCATGCTCAACGTCGCGCGTATCTTGGCCGACTACGATGTGGCGGTGGTCGGCGTCAATCAAGGCCGGCTCGGCTTTCTCACCGATGTGTCGGTGGATACCATGACCGAAACCTTGGGAGAAATACTCGAAGGCGAATTCACCAGCGAGAATCGCTTTTTGTTGGATGTCTCCGTCGAACGCGCTGGCGACAGTGAACCGGTGTTCCATGCGCGCGCCTTCAATGATGTCGTGGTGAGCAAGGGCGCGACCGGCCGCTTGATCGAGACCGAGGTATTTATCGACGGTCAATTCGTTTACAGCCAGCGCTCGGATGGTTTGGTCATTGCTTCGCCCACCGGTTCTACCGCTTATGCGCTCTCAGCGGGCGGGCCGATTTTGCATCCAACGCTAGAGGCCATGGTGCTGGTGCCCATCTGCCCGCATACCCTGAGCAACCGGCCCATCGCCGTAAACAGTCATGCCGAAATCGAAGTGCTGGTAACCCGCGCCGATGACTGCAATGCCAATTTCGACGGCCAGCGCCGCTTGGAGCTAAAACCCGGCGACCGCGTACGCGTGCGCCGCTCGGCGAATACGCTCACCTTGCTCCGGCCGCGCGGACACAGCTACTACGACATGCTGCGGCAGAAGCTGCATTGGGGTGAGAAGCTTTAATCAGGCGTCAGGAAAAACCTTATAAATCCCCTCTCCCGCAAGCGGGAGAGGGTTAGGGAGAGGGTAAGCAGATATCCAATTACTTCGGCCACCCTCTCCCCCGACCCCTCTCCCACAAGTGGGAGAGGGGAGTTAGCAGCTAGTTCAGCGTAAATTTAAGAGCGACAAGTGCTACTCCATCTCTCCGTCAAAGACTTCGTCATCGTCGATCGCGTCGAACTCGAATTCGCGAACGGCTTCACCGTGCTCACCGGCGAGACCGGTGCGGGCAAGTCAATTTTGATCGACGCCTTAGCCCTGGTGCTGGGCGATCGGGGCGAGGCCAGTGTGGTGCGCGCCGGTTGCGAGCGCGCCGAAATTGCCGCCCAATTCGATCTCTCTCAACTTAAACCGCTGCAAGCCTGGCTCGCTGCAAATGACTTGGGGGGCGATGAAGGCATCTGCCTCATGCGGCGCGTGGTCGACAGTGGAGGCCGCTCCCGCGCTTTCATCAATGGTCATGCCGCAACCCTTGCGCAACTGCGTGAAGCAGGCGAATGGCTGGTGGACATCCACGGCCAGCACGCGCATCAATCGTTGCTGCGCGCCGTTGTCCAGCGCGCCTTGCTCGACAGCTACGGCGGTTTATCCGATCAGGCGCGCCAGGTGCAGGACGCCTACCGCATCTGGCAAGAACTCAAACACCAGCGCGAAGCCGGGGAGCGCGATGCCGAAGCGCTGCTGCACGAACGCGAGGATTTGGAATGGCGCGTAAAAGAACTCGCCGCGCTGCAATTCACGCCGGATGAGTGGCAGGCGCTGCAAACCGAGCATGCGCGCCTCACGCATGCCGCGAGCTTGATCGATGGCGCGCGCTACGGGGTTGAGGTGTTGTCCGAGAGCGAAAACTCGCTCATCACCCAGCTTGCCGGTTTGATTGCCAAGTTGAATCAGTTGCGCGAATACGATGCCGGCCTCAAAGAAACGCTGGATACACTAGAACCCGCCGAAATTCAATTACAAGAAGCGGCGCACAGTCTCAATCATTATGTACAACGCCTCGATCTCGACCCGGAGCGGCTGAACGAATGTGAGCAGCGGCTCTCGGCGATCCACGCCACCGCGCGCAAATTTCGCGTGACGCCCGAGCAACTACCGGATTTATTAGCTAGCGCAAATACCCGCTTAGTCGCCCTGATCGAATGCGCCGACCCCGCTGCCCTGGCGCGCAAAGAACAAGAGGCGAAAGCCCGCTTCGACGAGCTGGCAAAAAAACTCAGCGCCGGACGCAAGCAAGCAGGCAAGAAACTCAGTCAAAAAGTCAGCGCCACGCTACAGCAACTTGCTATGGCCGGCGGCGTATTTGACGTGGCGCTAACGCCGGTACCCGAGGGTGCGAGCTATGGCTTGGAAAATGTCGATTTTCTGGTGGCCGCGCACGCCGGCATGAGCCCGAAGCCCTTAGCCAAAGTCGCCTCGGGCGGCGAGTTGTCGCGCATCAGCTTGGCGATTCAAGTCGCCACCATCGATGTGGCCGCCGTGCCCACGCTGATTTTTGATGAAGTAGACGTGGGCATCGGTGGCGGCGTGGCCGAAATCGTCGGCGCCTTGCTGAAAGACGTAGGCTTGCGCCACCAAGTGCTGTGCATCACCCACCTGCCGCAAGTCGCCGCCCAAGGCCACCATCACTTGCGCGTCACTAAAGAGACGGCCAAAGGCGCAACGTTGTCGCGGATCGAGGATTTGGATAAAAAAGCGCGCGTCGAAGAAATCGCGCGCATGTTGGGTGGGGTGGAGATAACCGAGAAGACCCGCGCACACGCGGCGGAGATGTTGGCGCGGCACTAAGTCCGGTAAGGGCAATTCGCCTTTGCGCAATCCACATATAAATACAGCGAATGCTCGCGAATCGTGAAGCCACGTTCTTTGGCGATTTTCTCTTGGCGTTTTTCGATTTCGGGGTCGAAGAATTCTTCCACCCGGCCGCATTGCAGGCAGACTAAGTGATCGTGATGGCCGCCTTGGTTGAGTTCGAATACGGCTTTGCCGCTCTCGAAGTGATGGCGGATCAAAAGTCCGGCTTGTTCGAATTGGGTGAGCACGCGGTACACGGTGGCGAGCCCGATATCCTCGTGTTCTTGTAATAACACGCGATAAATGTCCTCGGCGCTGAGGTGCCGTTGGTCGCTGGTTTCGAACAGGCTCAAGATCTTGAGCCGGGGCAGGGTGGCTTTCAGGCCGACGCTTTTGAGTTCGCTAGGGTCACTCATATATTCTGTCGCTCATAACTGGGGCGTCCGGTTGAGAGAGGCGCCTATGATACGGCTTTGCCCGGCCGATGCCAAAGCCGCGTTGGCTACGCTATAATGCCCCGTCGAATAAGGAATTTTCTCCCCATGCGCAATCTTGCTCCCCTTTCCCTGTTGTTGCTTGCCGCCTGTTCCAGCGACCCGATCACCTCGTATATGCCCGAGCCGTACAAGGTGACGATTCAGCAAGGCAACGCCATCACGCAAGACATGGTCTCCAAGCTACGCCCAGGCATGAGCAAATCCCAGGTGCGTTTCATCCTGGGTACGCCGCCGATTACCGATATGTTCCACACCAATCGTTGGGATTATGTGTATATCTTGAAGCAAGGCCGTGAGGTGAAAGAGGAGCGCAAGCTCACGCTGTTCTTCGATAACGACCTGTTATCGCGCGTGGCGGGCGACGTGGCGGCCACCACTCAACAGGATAAACAGGAAGAAGCCGCCAAGCCGGCCAAGGCTGCGACTGAAATCGTGCTGGATAAATTCGATCCCAATGCCCCACCCATCGTGCCGAGTGACGAGAAGGGCTTCTTCGGCCGGATGATGGAATCGGTTGGGTTCTAGTTTTTCTGTTTTTTTAACCACGAATGCACACGAATTAACACTAATCAGGGCTGAGAAAGCGCCTGGTTTTATTCGTGTTCATTCGTGTTCATTAGTGGTTTCAAAAATTAAATGCTAAACATTGCAATCGCAGGCAGTTCCGGCCGCATGGGCCGCACCTTAATCGAAGTCATCAGCCAAGCGCCGGACATGCGCTTGTCCGCGGCGCTGGATCGCGCCGGCAGCCCTTTTCTGGGCAAAGATGCCGGCGAGTTGATCGGGGCCGCATGCGGCACGCCGATTTCCGATAGCCTTGAGGCGCTGGATGGCGCGCATGCCTTAATCGACTTTACGCGCCCCGAGGGGACGTTAGCGCACATCACCTATTGCCGCGCTAAAAAAATCAATCTGGTGATCGGCACCACCGGGTTTACCCCCGAGCAGAAGCAAATTATCCATGATGCCAGCCGCGATATCGGCATCGTGTTCGCGCCAAATATGAGCGTGGGTGTAAACATCGTGTTCAAGCTGCTGGAGCAAGCGGCGAAGGTGCTGAATGAGGGTTACGATATCGAGATCATCGAAGCGCATCATCGGCATAAAGTGGATGCCCCCTCCGGCACCGCGCTGCGCATGGGTGAAGTCGTGGCCGAAGCCACCGGGCGCAATCTGGCCGACTGCGCGATTTACGGCCGCGAGGGCGTGACCGGCGAGCGCAATCCATCCACCATCGGTTTCAGTACCATCCGCGGCGGCGATATCGTAGGCGACCATACCGTCATGTTCGCCAGCCTTGGCGAACGCATCGAAATTTCACACAAAGCCTCCAGCCGCGCCACCTTCGCCATGGGCGCGCTGCGCGCTGCGCGCTTTTTGGCTGGCAAGTCGAGCGGGCTATTTGATATGCAGGATGTGTTGGGGTTGCGGGATTGAGTGAGGGGGGCGGCAGGAAAAATCGTGTCTGATCCCATTCATCACTATGGATCCAAATTGAACGCCATACTTCGG
>JADMJT010000030.1:0-25926 GCA_018781585.1 Burkholderiales bacterium | reverse complement strand
AATCGTGTCTGATCCCATTCATCACTATGGATCCAAATTGAACGCCATACTTCGGCCCTCCATTACGAGCTATCTAGTGTTCGGGTTAGTGCCAATGTCTGCCTTTGTAATTTCTTTTCTTGCGTTTACCTTAGGCGAGATCAAGGATGGGTTTGGATTCCCAATGTTTCTCTTGCTAGTCTCCTTCGGGGTGGTGATTAGCATCGCGAGATTTCGAATAACAATCCATGGTGATATGTTGGCGTATAGATCGTTATTTCACGCTGATCGCGGTTTGCGTCTTTCCGAAATTGCCCGTGCAAGAGTGGACGTTAGGATCTTCAATCGAACGAACCGTGAGTATTTTACGTTCGCGCCCCCTTTTGCATTAGTCGTAGAGCCCTATCCTGAGGTGAAGGATGAGCCCTTGATTATTAACCTACGAATCTTTTCTAGAAAAGACTTGGCGCAATTATTCGATTTCTTCGGTGGCAAGCTCGTCAACGACAAGTAGAAAAAATGGGGTTAGACACGATATTTCGGCCATTCTAAAGCCCAGTCAGGGTCTGGCTTTGTAGCATCCAACATCAAACACGTCTTCATCACAAATAAATCTCCTATCGCCACAGCCATCATGCAGCGATCGGATGAATCGCCAACAACGCTTCTTTCCCTATCGCATCTAGCGCGCAGTCCAAGTCATAACGCGCCTGCAAATTAAGCCAATACTGCGCTGACTGGCCAAAGTAGCGGCCCAGGCGCAGCGCGATATCTGCGGTGACGGGGCGCGCGCCTTTTAGGATATGGGAAATGCGCATGGGCGAAACACTAATCTCGCGAGCCAGTTGGGCTTGCGCGATATCGAGCTCGACGAGCAGTTCAGAAAGAAATGCACCGGGGTGGACGGGGGGATGTTTTTTTGCCATGGCTTGCCTCACTCAATGGTAGTCAACAATTTCGACGTCGAACGCATCGCTTGCTTCAAAACAAAAGCATATGCGCCACTGATCGTTAATGCGTACGCTCCACTGACCTTTCCGGTCGTGTTTCAAGGACTCCAAATGATTGGAACGCGGCAAGCGCAAATCTTCAATGCGGGTGGCCGCGTCAATCTGCATTAGCCGCATCAACGCGCGCGCCTGGATGTCTCGCGGTAATTTACGGGGATGATCCCGATTGAATATTTTCTCCGTTTCGCGGTTGGCAAAGGATTTGATCATTGAGTTTCAATCTAAACAAATTGTTTATATTTGTCAAGACGCCGACCCAGAGGAAGCAACTGGGAGACGCATCTGGATTGAAGCCGCTGTAACAATACTGTACAATTCGACCAAATAAAGAAGCGGGATTGGCCCATCGGCCTTCCCGCTTCTTTGTGTATCTAGCGTTCGGAGCCCTATCGTGTCAGCCTCTCGTCTACCCGCCATGCTTGTCCTTGCCGATGGCAGTGTTTTTAGAGGGGTTTCCATTGGCGCCGAGGCGGTGACCTCGGGCGAGGTGGTTTTCAATACCGCCATGACCGGCTACCAAGAGATTCTCACCGATCCCTCCTACGCCCAGCAGATCGTTACCCTGACTTATCCCCACATCGGCAATACCGGCACCACGGCGGAGGACGAAGAAGCCGCCAAAGTCTTTGCGAATGGCCTAGTGATCCGCGATCTGCCGCTGGTGGCAAGCAATTGGCGTAATCAAGAAAGCTTGAGCGATTACCTCAAACGCCACGGCATCCCGGCGATTGCCGGCATCGATACACGTAAGCTCACACGCCTGCTGCGCGAAAAAGGCGCCCAGAGCGGCTGCCTGATGGCGGGGCAGGTAGATGAAGCCGAGGCGCTAAAGCGCGCGCGGGCTTTTCCGGGTCTTTCCGGGATGGATTTGGCCAAAGTGGTGAGCTGCCAGAAATCCTATGAGTGGCTGGATTCGACCTGGGTGCGCGGTCAGGGTTTCGCCAAGCTTACCGACCCAAAATATCACGTCGTGGCCTACGATTACGGCATCAAGCGCAATATCCTGCGCATGTTGGTGGAGCGCGGTTGCAAGGTGACGGTGCTGCCGGCGCAGGCCACCTCTCAAGACGCGCTAGCGTTGAAACCAGACGGGATTTTCCTGTCCAATGGCCCCGGCGATCCCGAGCCCTGCGATTACGCGATCAAAGCCATTAGCGAATTATTGACCAGCGGCATTCCGATTTACGGCATTTGCCTAGGCCACCAACTGCTGGCTCTGGCTTCGGGTGCTGCGACCGTGAAGATGAAATTCGGCCACCACGGTGCGAACCATCCGGTGCAAGACCTCGACAGCAAGCGCGTGATGATTACCAGCCAGAACCACGGCTTCGCGGTGGATGCCGCGACCCTGCCCGCCAATGTGCGGCCCACCCATGTGTCGCTGTTCGACGGCAGCCTGCAAGGCTTCACCCGCACCGACGTGCCGGCCTTCAGCTTTCAGGGCCACCCTGAGGCGAGCCCGGGGCCGCACGATGTTTCGTATTTATTCGATCGATTTGTTGCGCTGATGGATCAGCACAAGTGAAAAATGCCAAAACGTACTGACATAAAATCCATCCTCATCATCGGCGCGGGCCCGATCATCATCGGCCAGGCGTGCGAGTTCGACTATTCCGGCGCGCAAGCCTGCAAGGCGCTGAAGGAAGAGGGCTATCGCGTCATCCTGGTGAATTCCAATCCGGCCACCATCATGACCGATCCAGGCATGGCCGATGTGACCTACATCGAGCCGGTGGCCTGGCGCGTACTGGAAAAAATCATCGCAAAAGAGCGTCCGGATGCGCTGCTACCCACCATGGGCGGGCAAACCGCGCTCAACTGCGCGCTGGATTTGGCGCGACACGGCGTGCTGGAAAAGTACAACGTGCAGATGATCGGCGCCTCGCGTGAGGCCATCGATAAGGCCGAAGACCGCGAGAAATTCAAGCTTGCGATGGAGAAGATCGGTCTGGAGTGTGCGCGCGCAGCGATTGCCCATAGTATGGAAGAGGCGCTGCAAGTGCAGGCGATGGTGGGTTATCCAACGATTATCCGCCCCTCGTTCACCATGGGTGGGATGGGCGGCGGTATCGCTTACAACCCGGAAGAATTCGTCACGATCTGCGAACGGGGTCTGGCCGCATCGCCCACCAAAGAGTTACTGATTGAAGAATCAGTGATCGGCTGGAAAGAATTCGAGATGGAGGTGGTGCGCGACAAAGCCGACAACTGCATCATCATTTGCGCGATTGAGAATATCGATCCGATGGGCGTACATACCGGCGACTCGATCACGGTCGCCCCGGCGCAGACACTCACCGATAAAGAGTATCAAATCATGCGCAATGCTTCGCTCGCGGTGTTGCGCGAGATCGGGGTAGAGACCGGCGGCTCCAATGTGCAATTCGCCATCAATCCCGACGACGGACGCATGCTGGTGATCGAAATGAATCCACGCGTGTCGCGTTCCAGCGCCTTAGCGTCGAAAGCCACGGGTTTTCCGATTGCGAAAGTGGCCGCCAAGCTGGCGGTGGGCTACACCCTAGACGAATTAAAAAATGACATCACGGGCGGGCGCACCCCAGCCTCATTTGAGCCTTCGATCGACTACGTCGTCACGAAAATACCGCGTTTCGCGTTCGAGAAATTCAAGCAGGCCAATGACCGGCTCACCACGCAGATGAAATCAGTAGGCGAAGTGATGGCGATAGGCCGCACCTTCCAGGAATCCTTTCAAAAGGCATTGCGCGGTTTGGAAACAGGCGTGGATGGGCTGGACGAAATCACCACCGACCGCGACACCCTGGAAGCCGAGTTGGGTAACCCAGGTGCCGAGCGGATTTGGTATGTCGCCGACGCGATTCGGGCCGGGCTATCAGTGGACGAAATTCATGCCCTGACGCATATCGACGAATGGTTCTTGGTGCAAATCGAGGATTTGGTTAAACGCGAACAAGCGCTGGCCGGACGCAAATTGGCTGAACTGACACTGGACGAGTTACGCGAATTAAAGCGCTGCGGTTTCTCCGATCGCCGTTTGGCCAAGTTGCTCGGCACGAACCAGCACGAAGTGCGCAAGCGTCGCTGGGATTTGAAGCTGCATCCGGTGTATAAGCGGGTCGACACCTGCGCCGCCGAATTCGCCACCGACACGGCATATCAGTACTCAACTTATGAAGAAGAATGCGAAGCCAACCCCACTGACCGCAAAAAAATCATGGTGCTGGGCGGCGGGCCGAACCGCATCGGCCAGGGCATCGAGTTCGACTATTGCTGCGTGCATGCGGCGATGGCGATGCGCGAAGACGGCTATGAAACCATTATGGTCAACTGCAATCCGGAGACCGTCTCCACCGACTACGACACTTCCGATCGCTTGTATTTCGAGCCACTGACACTGGAAGACGTGCTGGAAATCGTGCGCATTGAAAAACCGGTGGGCGTGATCGTGCAATTCGGTGGCCAGACCCCCCTCAAGTTGGCGCGTGATCTGGAAGCGAACGGCGTGCCCATTATCGGCACCACGCCGGACGCGATTGATTGTGCAGAAGACCGCGAACGCTTCCAAAAATTACTGCATCATCTAAAGCTTTTGCAGCCGCCCAACCGCACGGCACGTTCAGCCGAACAAGCGTTGAAACTGGCCGAGGAAATCGGCTATCCGCTGGTGGTGCGGCCCTCTTATGTATTGGGCGGGCGCGCGATGGAGATCGTGCACGAGAAAGCCGATCTCGAACGCTATATGCGCGAGGCGGTAAAAGTGTCGAACAAGTCGCCGGTCTTGCTGGATCGTTTCTTGAACGACGCGATTGAAGTCGATGTGGATGCGATCTGCGACGGCACAGACGTGCTGATCGGCGGCATCATGGAACACATCGAAGAAGCCGGCGTGCATTCCGGCGACTCCGCCTGCTCGTTGCCGCCGTTCAGCCTGAGCCAAAAGCTGCAAACCGAATTGCGCGCGCAGACGGTGCAACTCGCCCACGCGCTAAATGTCGTGGGTTTGATGAATATCCAGTTCGCGATTCAAGGCGAGACCGTGTATGTATTGGAAGTTAATCCGCGCGCCTCGCGCACCGTGCCCTTTGTCTCCAAGGCATGCGGCCTGCCGCTGGCGAAGATTTCTGCACGCTGCATGGCGGGCAAGACGCTGAAGCAACAAGGCGTCGAGCACGAAGTGATTCCGCCCTATTACTCGGTGAAAGAAGCGGTCTTTCCTTTCATTAAATTCCCCGGCGTGGACCCGATCCTCGGCCCGGAAATGAAATCCACCGGCGAAGTGATGGGCGTGGCTTATACCTTCGGCGAGGCGTTTCTGAAGTCGCAGATTGCGGCGGGGATCAAGCTGCCGGCCTCGGGCAAGGTGTTCATCAGCGTTAAGCCGCTGGATAAGCCGCGCGTGGTGGAAGTGGCGCGCGCGCTGCTGGCGTTGGGTTTTACCTTGTGCGCCACGCGCGGCACGGCGAATCTGCTGGTGGCAGAAGGCTTGCCAGTGCAGATCGTGAATAAAGTACCGGAAGGCCGGCCACATATCGTGGATATGATCAAGAGCAAGGAAATCGCGCTCATCATCAACACGGTGGAAGACAAGCGTGCGATCCAGGATTCCTTTGCGATTCGTGCGGCGGCCGAGCAGTTCCGCGTGACTTACTACACCACCTTGGCGGGTGCGCGCGCGGCGGTGACCGGCATGCGGCATATGAACGAAATCAACGTTTTTGATTTGCAAGGTTTGCACGCGAGCCTAAACGCTGCGCGCAATTAACCTACTTAAGGAGTACAGCATGAGCAAAGTTCCTTTGACCGTAAAGGGCGCGGAAAAATTACGCGTCGAGTTGCATAGCCTAAAAACCGTGGAGCGGCCCAATGTGATCGCGGCCATCGCCGAAGCGCGCGCCCATGGTGATTTATCGGAAAACGCTGAGTACGATGCGGCGAAAGAGCGTCAGAGCTTTGTCGAGGGCCGTATCGTCGAATTGGAGGGCAAACTCAGCAATGCCCAAATTATTGATCCCAAATTGCTCGATGCCGATGGGAATGTGGTATTCGGCTCCACAGTGGATTTGCAAGATATGGAATCCGGACAGAAAGTGACCTATCAGATCGTCGGGGACGACGAAGCTGATCTCAAGCAAGGCAAGATATCCATCAGCTCACCCATCGCCCGCGCGATGATCGGCAAATATCCCGGTGACATGGCCGAAGTGCAAGCGCCAGGCGGCGTGCGCGAATACGAAATCTTGGAAGTGCAATATATTTAGAGAGGGGTGAGGCGAAAGACGTAAGGCCGCGCGGCGGTTTTCCCTAACACCTAACGCCTCACACTTCATCAAAACATGAAAAACCTGGCTTCTCACCTCTTTGCTATCGCCATCGTGCTCTGGGTAGGCAGCCTGTGGGCGATCGGCTTCATCGCTGCGCCTACCTTATTCTCAGTGCTTAAAGAGAATACGCAATTGGCGGGCATGCTGGCTGGCAAGCTATTTACCCTGACGGCGTATGTCGGCATGGTTTGTGGTTTTTATGTGTTGATCTATCGCTTGGCGGTGGATGGAGGCAGTGCGCTCAAACAGGGGTTCTTCTGGATTGCCTTGACGATGCTGGCCTTAACCCTGATCGGCCATTTCGGTGTGCAGCCGATTATTCAGAGTTTAAAAGTCGAAGGCGGTGCGGCAGAAGTGATGCAGAGCGTGGTCGCTAGCCGCTTCGCACGCTGGCACGGGATTGCCAGCATTTTGTATATGATGCAGAGCTTATTGGGTTTGATGCTGGTACTGAAACAACGGTAGGACAGTGCGTGTCCCGGCCGTACTCAGCGCGGTAGCTTGATAACTGGTGTAGCGGCGGCTTTATACACCACCAACATTTTTCCTACATGCTGCACCGGCGCAGCTTTCAAAGTATCGCAAATCGACTTCAGCATGGCTTCACGCTCAGTGCGTTCGTCGTTCATCACTTTGATTTTGATTAACTCGTGCGCTTTCAGCGCACTCGCAGTTTCCTTCAGCACGGCCGGGCTCAAACCAGCATCACCGATCATGACGACCGGACTAAGATGATGGGCTTGGGCGCGCAGATAGCGGCGCTGAGAAGGAGAGAGCGGTAACATAGATAGATTTTCTGAGGCGAATTTTACGCGATGAAGCGCACTAAGACCAGCAAAGCCTGGATGCAGCAGCATGTGAACGACCCCTATGTGCAGCAAGCGAAGCACCTGGGCTATCGCGCGCGCTCGGCTTTCAAGCTGTTGGAAATCGACACCAAGGATCACTTATTCAAGCCGGGCATGCTGGTGGTGGATCTGGGCGCCACGCCGGGGGGCTGGTCTCAGATCGCGGCGCAAAAGGTAGGCGAGCGTGGACGGGTGATTGCGCTGGATGTATTGGAAATGGTTGGTTTACCCAACGTGGTGTTTATTCAGGGTGATTTCACTGAGGATGCGACCTTGGCTGCGCTGGAAGATAAACTCGCAGGCCAGCCGGTAGACCTTGTGATTTCGGATATGGCCCCCAATATCAGTGGCATTATCCTTGCGGATCAAGCGCGAGGTTATTATTTGGCAGAATTGGCGCTGGATTTTGCCGTTAAACATTTGAAACCAGGTGGTGCTTTCCTAGTCAAAGTGTTCCAGGGCGGTGACTTCGATGCGTATTTGAAGATACTGCGCACGCGTTTCAAGCACGTCAGCATACGCAAGCCGGAAGCTTCGCGTAGCAAGAGCAATGAAGTGTATCTTGTGGGTAAAGACCTTAAGTGAAAGGGTTTTCCCTGTCGAGGAAATAGGGTTAGAATGAGTCCAAACCGTTTATATAGCTAGGGAAATGCCTTGAATAACGCCTTTAAAACTATCGCCATCTGGCTCGTGATCGGGCTGGTGCTCATGAGCCTATTTTCCCAATTCACCGGCAAGCGTACTGCGACGGCGGCGGTGGATTTCTCCTCCTTCATGCAGGAGGTGAAGGGTAAGCAGATCGCAGAGGTGCAGATCGACGGCAACACCGTGCGCGGCAAGCGCCAGGATGGCACCCGCTTTGTCACCTATGCGCCGAACTATATCTGGCTGGTGGATGACCTGCTAAAAAATGGTGTGCGCATCGAAGCCAAAGCACCCGAAGAGCAATCGCTGCTCACCAATATCTTCATTTCCTGGTTCCCCATGCTGCTCTTGATCGGCGTGTGGATTTTCTTCATGCGTCAAATGCAGGGCGGCGGGCGCGGCGGTGCGTTTTCCTTCGGCAAGAGTAAGGCGCGCATGTTGGACGAGTCGGCAAATACCGTGACCTTCGCCGATGTGGCGGGCTGTGACGAAGCGAAAGAAGAAGTCAGCGAGTTGGTCGAATTCCTGCGCGACCCGAGCAAATTTCAGAAACTCGGCGGGCGCATTCCGCGCGGCGTGCTGATGGTGGGTAATCCCGGCACCGGTAAGACCTTGCTGGCGCGCGCCATCGCGGGCGAAGCCAAAGTGCCATTCTTCTCGATTTCCGGTTCCGATTTCGTCGAAATGTTCGTCGGCGTGGGCGCGGCGCGCGTGCGCGATATGTTCGAGCAAGCGAAGAAAAGCGCACCGTGCATCATCTTCATCGATGAGATCGACGCCGTGGGCCGCCAGCGTGGCGCGGGCTTGGGTGGCGGCAATGACGAGCGTGAACAGACCTTGAATCAATTATTGGTGGAAATGGATGGCTTCGAAGCCACTGTCGGCGTGATCGTGATCGCCGCCACCAACCGCCCCGATGTGTTGGATCCGGCGTTGTTACGCCCCGGTCGCTTCGATCGCCAAGTGGTGGTGCCGTTGCCGGATATTCGCGGACGCGAGCAAATTTTGATGGTGCACATGCGCAAAGTGCCGATCTCCCCCGATGTGCGCGCCGATATCCTGGCGCGTGGCACGCCCGGCATGTCCGGCGCCGATCTCGCCAATTTGGTGAACGAAGCGGCGCTATTTGCGGCACGCGGCAACAAGCGCCTGGTGGATATGGACGACTTCGAACGCGCCAAGGACAAAATCATCATGGGCGCCGAACGCCGCTCGCTCGTGATGCCCGAACATGAGCGCCGCAACACCGCATACCATGAGTCGGGTCATGCTGTGGTCGCCAGGCTGTTGGATAAAACCGATCCGGTGCACAAAGTGACCATCATCCCGCGCGGTCGCGCGCTGGGGGTGACCATGCAATTGCCGACCGAAGATCGCTACAGCATGGATCGCGAAGGCATTCTGCAGAATATCGCAGTGCTATTCGGTGGCCGCATTGCCGAAGAGATTTTCATGAATCAGATGACGACCGGCGCTTCGAACGACTTCGAGCGCGCGACCGAGATGGCGCGGCGCATGGTCACGCAGTGGGGCATGTCCGATGCGCTGGGCACGATGGTGTATGGCGATAACGACGGCGAAGTGTTCCTGGGCCGTTCCATCACCACGCACAAGAATGTGTCGGAAGCGACCATGCTGAAAGTGGATATGGAAATCCGCCGCATTATTGACGAGCAATATGGTTTGGCGCGGCGCTTGATCGAAGAAAATCGCGATAAGGTCGAAACCATGGCGAAGGCGCTGCTCGAGTGGGAAACCATCGACGCCGAACAGGTAAATGACATCATGGAAGGCCGCGCCCCGCGTCCGCCCAAACCGACCCCCGCGCCGATCTCGCCCTCGACGGACAACAACACGCCGAGCGCACCCGCCCCGAATACTTCCAAACCAGCGGAAGAAGCGTAGAGCAGGATTCAGGGGCCGGGATTCAGGGTTCAGGGAAAACCGGCTGCCCCTTGAATCCAGACGGCTGAATCCTGAATACAAAAATGTCTCTCCGCTGCGGCCGTTTCACTTATTCCCTCTCTCGCCCATTGATCATGGGCATCGTCAACGTCACGCCTGATTCGTTCTCCGATGGCGGCCAATTTTATTCTGCGCAACAGGCCATCGAACACGGTTTTGCTTTGATCGAAGCGGGGGCGGATATGCTCGACATCGGCGGCGAATCCACACGCCCGGGTGCAATACCGGTGACGGAGAAAGCGGAGCTTGCGCGCGTCTTGCCCGTGTTGGAAGGGTTGCGCGAGCGCAATGTGGCGCTGTCGATCGATACGCAAAAAACCGCTGTGATGCGTGCTGCTTTGGCCGCGGGCGCGGATATGGTGAACGATGTCAACGCGCTGCAAGCCCCCGGCGCGCTGGCGGCAGTGGCGCAATCCAATGCGGCGGTGTGCCTGATGCATAAGCAAGGTGATCCACAAACGATGCAGCAGTTGTCCCTGTACCACGACGTGGTGGAAGAAGTGAAGGCGTTCCTGCAAGCCCGAGTGGAGGCGGCAATCACAGCCGGCATCGCACCTAACCGAATTGTCATCGACCCCGGGTTTGGCTTTGGCAAGAATCTTGAGCATAATGTCGCGCTGTTTCGTGGGTTGCCAAGCTTTAAGGATGTGGGGGTGCCGCTGATGGCGGGACTGTCGCGTAAATCCATGCTCGGTAAAATTGCACAGTTAGAAGTCAATGACCGGATTCATGCCAGTGTCGCTGCGGCGGTAATGGCAGTGATGAAAGGCGCAAAAATCGTGCGTGTACATGACGTGAAAGCGACGCGCGATGCATTGGCGATTGTGAACGCAGTAGAAGGGTGGAGCGATGACTAGAAAATATTTTGGCACGGATGGCGTGCGTGGCCTCGTGGGTGAAGCGCCCATTACGCCGGATTTCGTGATGCGGCTGGGCTATGCCGCCGGGCGCATTTTTGCCGCCAGCGATCGTCGCCTGCAAAGTGAGCGTCCGTCGGTCATCATCGGCAAGGACACGCGCATCTCCGGTTACATGTTGGAATCGGCCTTGGAAGCGGGCCTCTCTGCAGCGGGCGTGGATGTGTTGTTGCTAGGCCCGATGCCGACCCCGGCGGTAGCCTACCTCACCCGTGCGCTGCGCTGCCAAGCCGGCATTGTGATTTCCGCCTCACACAATCCCTATCCTGATAATGGCATCAAATTTTTTGGTCCAGGGGGTTTGAAGTTGCAGGACAAGGTGGAACGCGCCATTGAAAATGCGCTGGACGAGCCGCTGGTGTGCATGTCTTCCGACAAGCTGGGTAAAGCACGCCGCATCGAGGATGCCGACGGCCGTTACATCGAATTTTGTAAAAGCACGTTTCCGAATGAGTTGGATCTGCGCGGCATGAAGTTGGTGCTCGATTGCGGCCACGGCGCAACCTATCATATCGCGCCCCACGTGTTCCATGAGTTGGGCGCGGAAGTCATCTCCATCGGCGTGAAGCCAGATGGGCTAAACATTAACCTCGAATGCGGTACCACGCACCCCGAGGCCTTGCAGCAAGCGGTAAAAGACAATCAGGCGGATGTCGGCATCGCTTTCGATGGCGATGGCGATCGGATGATGATGGTGGATGCCGACGGCATGCTCTACGATGGCGATCTGATGCTCTACATCATCGCCTGTTACCGTGCGAAGCAGGGCCTGCTCAAAGGCGGCGTGGTCGGCACCGTCATGACCAACCTGGGTTTGGAGCATGCTTTCGACAAGAACAAAATCCCCTTCGCGCGCGCCGCGGTGGGCGACCGTTATGTATTGGAGATGCTGGAAGAGAAGGGCTGGCAGCTCGGCGGTGAAGCATCCGGGCATTTGATTTGCCTCGACAAGCATACCACCGGCGATGGCATTATCTCCGCCCTGCAAGTGCTGCATGTGCTGCGCGCGAGCAAGCGCACGCTCAAGGACGTCACCAAGGACGTCGTGATTTATCCGCAAGTGTTGATTAATGTGCCGATCAAGAAGGACTTTGATTTCCGCGACAATATCCCGGTACAAGCCATGTTGGTCGAGGCCGAAACCACCCTCAAAGGCAGCGGCCGCGTGCTGCTGCGCAATTCCGGTACCGAGCCGGTGCTAAGAGTAATGGTAGAGGGTAAAGATGCCGGCAATGTGCGCCATTGGGCGGAACGGATCGCCTCCAGTGTGGAAACCGCGGCGAATGCCTCGACGTTGTAGGCCGCCATCGTTCTAGCACTCACCCAGTAAAGCCGCCCACAAGGCCTGCACATTTTGTACATGGCGCGCCACCCCTGTCGCATCAACGCGCGCTTGAACTTTCCCCTGCATGCGCTCTCGATGCTGCAAGGTGCGAAATGCGCGATAGGCCGTACGCGCCGAATCGGCTAATCCCTTATCCACTAAACCATAGTCAGCAGCGCGCGCGAGCAGCGCCAGGTTGCCGACATTGTCGGCCAAGCCGGGATGGTTCGAGGCGTACGCCAGCACCAAAAACTGCACCAAAAATTCGACATCGACGATGCCGCCCGCATCGTGTTTGAGATCGAATAAAGGGCTCTGATTGATATGCGCGTCGTGCATTTTCTGGCGCATCGTGGTGACTTCTTGGCGCAGAGTAGAAACGGCGCGCGGCATACAAATGATTTCGCGCCGGATGGCTTCAAAATGGGCGCCGATAACCGGATCGCCTGCCGCAAAGCGGGCACGGGTCAAGGCTTGATGCTCCCATACCCAGGCTTTTTGTTTGACATACTCGTCAAATGCGGCAACCGAGCTCACGAGCAGGCCGGCGGCGCCGTCGGGGCGCAGGCGCAAATCGGTTTCATAAAGCGTACCCGCCGGCGTGAGCGTGGTGAGCCAGCTATTGATGCGTTGCGCGAGCCGGGCATACGTTTCGGGCGCGAGCGGATCCGGGTCATCGTACAAAAATATGATGTCCAAGTCGGACGCATAACCGAGTTCCTTGCCGCCCAGTTTGCCGTAACCGATCACCGCGAAGCGCGGTGTAGCGCAATGCTTTTTGCTGAGCGACAACCAGGCGATGCGCAGCACTTCTTCCAAAATGCATTGCGCCAAGGCGGTCAGTTCGTCGCTCAAGGTTTCGATCGGCAGTACGCCCTCCAAATCTTGCGCCAGCAGGTGAAATGTCTGTGCGTGCTTGAAGTTGCGCAGCGTATCCATTTGACGCTCGGTATCGGGCGAATCGCCCAGTGCTTCACGCAGGCCACGTGCGAGTTGCGGCCAGTCGCGTTTTTCCATGAGCGTGCGCGTATCCAGCAGCTCATCGAGCAGGATGGGATGGTGCGTCAGATAATCTGCCGCCCAGGGGCTGGCGCCACAGACGCGGGCGACATGGGTGAGCGTGTCCGGGTACTCAACGAGCAGGGCTAAGTAGGACTCGCGCCGGCTAATCGTCTCCATCAGCGTGATCATGCGGGTCAGCGTCTCGGTGGAATCGCCGTGATGCACGGCTTCTACGATGATGCGCGGCAGCAGCGCATCGAAACGCGCGCGGCTGTTGGCCGGGAGATTCAAATAGCGTTGGCTCTGCTTGAGGTTTGCCAGTTGTGCGGCGGCACGGGCTGGTTCGGCATAGCCTAGGGTGGCGAGCGCCTCGGCTGCGCCATCCTCCAGCAGCCAGGGCGAATCGCTCGCCGTGGCCTGGGTGTCGGTGGAAAAGATTTCTCCAAAATGCGCCTCGACCCGCGTGCGATGCACATCGAGTTCGGCGCTGAACTTGCCCCAATCAGCAAAGCCCATGGCTTGCGCGATCAATTCACAGTCGGCCGCTTGCGTGGGTAGCGTTTGGGTTTGCGCATCCTCCAGGTATTGCAGGCGATGTTCCAGATTGCGCAGAAACGCATAAGCGCTATGGAGTGCTTGCACGGTTGTCGTGGGCAGCAGATTGCGCGTGGCAATCAGATCGAGCGTGGCGCGCGTGGGGCGTAGCTGCAGCCCCGCTTCCTTACCGCCGCGGATGAGTTGGAAGACTTGCGCAATGAATTCTATTTCACGGATGCCGCCGGGCCCGAGTTTGATATTGTCCGCCAGCTCGCGCCGTGTGACTTCACGTCGAATCTGCGCATGCAACTCGCGCATGGAGGCAAACGCACCGTAGTCGAGATATTTTCTATACACGAACGGCCGCACCAATTCCATCAGCCCCATTTCATCCCCGCTTAAGGCGCGGCCTTTAACCCAGGCATAGCGCTCCCACTCGCGCCCTTGGGTGAGGAAATATTGTTCTAACATGGCGAAGTTCGACACCAGTGGCCCGCTATCGCCATACGGCCGCAGGCGCAAGTCGACGCGGAATACGTAGCCATCGGCGGTATGTTCTGACAATGCCTGGCTGAGTTTTTGGCCGAGGCGGGTGAAATACTCATGATTGGAGAGCGGGCTGCGGCCGGTGGTTTCACCCGCTTCCGGGTAGAGGTAAATCAGATCCACATCCGATGACACATTTAATTCGCCGCCGCCCAGCTTACCCATGCCGACGACGATCAATTCTTGGCGTATGCCGGATTCCTCGCCCATGGGCGTGCCGTGGGTTTGTTGCAGCCAGTCATCGAGATGTCGCAGCGCCACCTGAATCGCCACTTCGGCAAGTTGCGTGATGCCGGTCATGACTTCGCCCAGATCGGCATGGCCGGATAAGTCGCGCACCATCAGGCGCAACGCCACACGTTTTCGGAGCGCGCGCAAGGCGCGTTTCAGGCTGGCTTCGTCCTGGATCGGCTGCGCCGCCAAGAAGGCGAGCATCTCGTCGCGGCTAAAGGCCTGACCTAAGCCCGCACCCAATTCGTCGCGCAAAGCGGGTTCGGCGCCAAGTAGGCGTTGGCCATAGCGGGTATAGCGTAGGGCGGCGTCGATAAGTGTTTCGGAAGCGAGCATCGGCGGGAAGTTTTTTATCGGGTTCTTTTGGTAAGATACACAGCAAACGACTTGTCGCGCATCAGCCAGCGAATATTCTAGCCTGTAACAAGAACGATTGGAGGAGCTTCATGGCAAACATCGAATCCATCTTATCTGAAACCCGGATATTTCCCCCGAGCGAATCATTTAAGAAGCAAGCCAACGTGTCCGGCATGGAAGCCTATCAAGCCCTCTGCCAAGAGGCGGCGCACGATTACGAAGGCTTTTGGGCCGCGCGTGCGCGCGAGTCGATACTGTGGCACAAGCCCTTCACGCAAACCTTGGACGAACGTGATGCCCCGTTCTACAAATGGTTTTTTGATGGCGAGTTGAATGTCTCCTACAACTGTCTCGACAAGCACTTACAAACGCAAGCAAATAAAACCGCGATTATTTTCGAGGCCGACGATGGCCAAGTCACGCGCGTCAGCTACCTGCAATTACATCAACGCGTATGCCAATTCGCCAATGGCTTGAAGTCAATTAATATCCAGCAAGGCGACCGCGTCATCATTTACATGCCGATGAGCGTGGAAGCGGTGGTGGCGATGCAAGCCTGTGCACGCATCGGCGCGATCCACTCGGTGGTGTTCGGCGGCTTTTCAGCCAAGAGCTTGCATGAGCGTGTGATCGATGCTGGCGCCAAAGCCATCATCACCGCCGACGAAGGCTTGCGCGGCGGCAAAGGCGTGCGCTTGAAAGACGCGGTGGACGAGGCGTTGAACCTGGGTGGCTGCGATACCTTAGAAAAAGTTGTCGTCTATCAACGCACGGGCAATAGCGTTCACTGGGATACACAGCGCGATGTATGGTGGAGTGAGCTCACCCAAGGCCAAGCCGATACCTGCGAGCCGGCCTGGGTCAATGCCGAGCACCCTTTGTTTATTTTGTATACTTCCGGCTCGACCGGCAAGCCCAAGGGCGTGCAGCATGCCAGTGCGGGTTATCTGCTGGGTGCGATCCTGTCTATGAAGTGGGTGTTCGACTACAAATCGACTGACGTGTACTGGTGCACTGCCGATGTGGGTTGGATCACCGGTCACACCTATGTCGCCTATGGCCCGTTGGCGATGGGGGCGACGATGCTGATGTTCGAGGGGATTCCGACCTATCCGCATCCGGGCCGGTTCTGGGAGTTGATCCAGAAGCACAAAGTCACCACCTTCTACACCGCACCGACCGCGATCCGCTCGCTGATCAAACTCGGCGCCGACTTGCCCAAGCAGTACGATCTGTCCTCGCTGCGTTTGTTGGGCACGGTGGGCGAGCCGATCAACCCCGAGGCCTGGATGTGGTATCACGAAGTCGTGGGCCAGACCCGCTGCCCGATCGTCGACACCTGGTGGCAGACCGAAACCGGCTGCAACATGATTTCGCCGCTGCCGGGCGCGGTGCCGACCAAGCCCGGTTCGTGCACCTTGCCGCTGCCGGGTATCCAGGCCGACATCGTGGACGAGCATGGTGGCCAGGTGGAGAAAGGCCATGGCGGCTTTCTCGTCATCAAGCGCCCTTTCCCTTCGCAATTGCGCACGCTGTGGGGCGACCCGGAACGCTTCAAGAAAACCTATTTTCCACCAGAGTTGGGCGGCAAGACCTATCTTGCCGGCGACTCCTCGCATCGCGACAGCGACGGCTATTTCTGGATCATGGGGCGCATCGACGATGTGCTGAACGTCTCCGGCCATCGCCTTGGCACCATGGAAGTTGAATCCGCGCTGGTGGCCAACGCGCTGGTGGCGGAAGCCGCCGTGGTGGGCAAACCGCACGAGATCAAGGGCGAGGCGATCGTGGCGTTTGTCGTGCTCAAAGGCCAGCGACCGACAGGCGATGCGGCGAAAAAAATCGTCGCCGATCTGCGCGAATGGGTCGCCAAAGAAATCGGCCCCATCGCCAAACCGGACGAAATCCGCTTCGGCGACAATCTGCCCAAAACCCGCTCCGGCAAAATCATGCGGCGCTTGCTGCGCACGATCGCCAAGGGGGAGGAGATCACGCAGGATGTCTCGACGCTGGAAAATCCTGCCATTCTGGAGCAGTTGAAACAGACGGTGGTTTGACCGGTTGCGCTTTATCCAAAAAACGGCCTTTTAACCACGGATGCACACGGATAAACACGGATATAAACCGCCAGCGCTTTGTCCTTTATCCGTGTTCATCTGTGTGCATCCGTGGTTACCAAGCTTTTTCTTTCACTCAACCACAGAGAACACGGATTATTGATTTTCCCGCGTGCTCTCAACGCCCCATTGGCCGCCTCCTCCAGGCATAATATCGTTTTCGTATAGATACTTCCCTTGGCTTCCTGGCTCCCCTTACTGCGCCGTATCCTGTTCTACGCCACCATGGCGGGGGTGCTGGCGTTCGCACTGATCATCACTACTTTGCGCTGGTGGATATTGCCCGAGGTCGGGCAGTATCGCGCCGATATAGAGGCGCAAATCTCGCGCGCGGCTGGACAAAAGGTCGCTATCGGCGATATTCAGGCGAGTTGGCGCGGCCTGCGTCCGCATCTCAAGCTTACGCAACTGGTGATTCACGATCGCGTAGGACAGCCGGCACTGGCGCTCGATGGCGTCGAAGCCACGCTGTCTTGGCGCACGCTCTACGCGTTGGAATTGCGCCTGCATCGCTTGGAAATATCCCGCCCGCGCCTGGAGATTAAACGCGAAACGAATGGCCTGATATATGTTTCCAGTATTGCGGTGAACGATCCCGCTACGCCACATAGCTTGGGTGACTGGTTGCTGCGGCAGGAAGCGATTCAAATCAACCATGCCACCATTGAGTGGCACGACAAGCTGCGCGGTGCGCCGCCTTTAGTTTTGGCCGATGTGGGCTTGCGGTTCGAGAGCAGGGGCCGGCATCATCGCTTCGGCTTGCAGGCTTCTGCACCGAAGGAACTGGCTTCTACCTTGGATGTGCGGGGTGATCTGCGCGGCGTCTCGTTCGAGCGTTGGCAGGAGTGGTCGGGCAACCTCTATGCCAATCTTGGGGACACCGATATCGCCGCTTGGCGCGCCTGGGTTGATTTACCTTATCGTATCAATCAAGGTCATGGCGGCTTGCAATTGTGGGTGGACATGAAGGCAGGCCGTCCCGATGCGGTGACCGGTTTAGTGAAATTACAGGGTGTCAAAGCGCGGCTCGGGAAGAATCTTCCCGAACTAGATTTGGCTCGACTGACGGGGAGGCTGGCATGGCGCGAGTTGCCGCGCGGCTTTGAAATGGAAGCCAAGCAAATCGAAGTGGATGCGGGCGCGGGCCATCAATTTTCCAGTCAAGCGATACGCGCGCGCTACCAAGCCGCCGAAGGCCGTGCGCTGGAGCAGGGCGAGTTTCATGCTGATGCGCTTAATATCGCACCGCTGTTGGCCTTGTCGGAATACTTGCCACTGAGCGATGCGCAGCGCAGTCAATTAAAAATATGGTCACCCCAGGGCCTGTTCAAATCGCTCGATTTGAAATGGGAGGGCGCGCGCGAGTCTCCCAAACAATATAGCTTCAAGAGCGAATTCCAAAAACTCGGTATCAAGCCGGTCGGCAAGGTACCCGGATTTAGCAATATGAGCGGCACGCTGCAAGCAGATGAGCAAGGCGGTAAGTTGAAGCTTGAAGGCAAACAGGCCACGCTCGATATGCCGCGGGTGTTTCGTCATCTGCTGAATTTCGACGATTTGGTCGCGACGGCAAAATGGCGCATCAAAAATCAGCGCGTGACCTTTGATCTGGATAAGGCGAATTTCTCCAACGCGCATTTAAGCGGCAGCGTCTCCGCGACGTATGAATCGTCACCCGACAGTGCCGGCCATCTTGATCTGAATGGCGCGTTGACGCGCGGGGATGGCACTGCGGCCTACCAATATTTGCCGCGCGTGGTGGGGGACGATACCTATCTTTGGCTCAAAGAGGCGGTGCTGAAAGGCAGTTCGGATGATGTACGGGTCAAGGTCAAAGGCAACCTCGATCGCTTTCCGTTCGTCGATGATCGAGGAGGAATTTTTCAAATTACCGCCAAGGTGAAGGACGCTACCCTACGCTATGCGCCGAGTTGGCCGCAGATCGAACAAATTCAGGCCTATCTCGATTTCCACGGCAAACGCATGGACATTACCGCATCGCAAGGTGTAATCCTCGGCACACGCTTGAGTAAGGTTAAAGTGCTTATCCCTGATTTGCTGATACACGAGGGGATATTGGAGATCGATGGTGAGGCGCAAGGCGAGAGCGCGAATTTCTTGCGCTTTATTGAGGAGAGCCCGGTCGCGCAAAACATCGATCACTTCACGCAGCCTATGAAAGCTGAAGGCAGCGGCAAGCTTGTCCTGTCACTACGCCTGCCAATGCTTCATTTGCAAAACTCTCGCGTAACCGGCAGTTACCAATTCACGGCAAATAAAATTTGGCTGAGCACCCAAGGTCCGATCTTGGATCAGGCCTCCGGCAAAATCGATTTTACCGATGCTTCGTTAACTATTCCACGCATCACCGCGCAGGCTTTGGGCGGGCCAATCACCATCAGCGCGAATCCCGCGCCGGGTGGCGTGGTGCGAGTGACCGCGGGCGGTCGCTTCACGGCCGGAGGATTACAGCAGATCTACCCCGGCGCGCTAACCCAACGTTTGAAGGGGGCCTCAGATTGGTCTGCCTCGATCGCGCTGCGTAAAAAGGCAGCCAATTTTACCTTGGTGTCGAATTTGGTCGGTTTGAGTTCCGAGTTGCCCTACCCGCTGGCTAAAGTGGCGCAAGAGAGCATGCCGCTTAAATTCGAGCGGCGCTTGCTGGATGCAAATCACGACGCGTTGGTGCTGAGTCTGGGTCGGGTCTTGTCCGCGCAGTTGTTGCGCGATACCGAAGGCGAAGCAGCCATGATTGATAAAGGCGCCATCATGCTCGGCGGCGCAGCCGCGCCCATACCGACCCAAGATGGCGTTTGGGTAGAGGGTGAGTTGGAAAAGCTGGATGCGGATGCCTGGCGCAGCCTGGCGCCGACCAAAGAAAATGCTGCGTCTGGGTTGGCCTTGGGTGGTGTGCATCTAAAGGTAAAAATCCTTGATTTTCTTGGCCGCCGCTTCAGCAATCTGAATCTCAAAGCTTGGACGCAGCGCGACACTTGGCAAGCGACATTGGAGAGTGACGAAATGCAGGGGGGAGAAGTAGTTTGGCGCGAGCGTGATGGCGGCAAGCTGGTAGCGCGCTTCAAGCAACTCACGTTTCCCGAGGCCGCGCCGGTGCGCGGCGTGCCGGTGGCTGGCGGCCGCGATATCGATTTGCCCGCGCTGGATATCGTGATCGAGAATGCGCAGTTGAAGCAGGCCAAACTCGGCAAGCTGGAGTTGTTGGCGCGCAAGCAGGGCGCCGATTGGCGCATTGAGCGCTTGCGCATGGTCAATCCGGATGCGACGTTCAACGCCGATGGCTTATGGCAAAGCTGGCTCGCGCAGCCGCTGACTAAACTGAACCTGGAATTGGAAACCAAGGACGTGGGCAAGTTGCTGGCGCGGGTCGGGCATCCGGATCGCATCAAGGCGGGCACGGCAAAGTTGAGTGGCAGCCTAAGTTGGCGCGGCAGCCCGCAGGATTTCAACTTGGCGAGCTTGAGTGGCGATATGAAGCTCGACGCGCATCGCGGCCAGTTTCTGAAAGTCGATCCGGGTGTCGGCAAGTTATTGGGCTTGCTCAGCTTGCAATCGTTGCCGCGGCGCTTGACCTTGGATTTTCGTGATGTGTTTAGCGAAGGCTTCGCGTTTGATAACATACTTGGGGTGATGACCGTTAATCAAGGCGTGGTGACCACGAACGATTTCGTGATGCAAGGGCCTGCCGCCGTGGTGACCATGACCGGCACCACCGATCTGGCCAAAGAGACACAGAATTTGCGCGTGAAAGTGGTGCCCGGCGTAGGCGACAGCGTCTCGTTGGTGGCCTTCCTGGGTGGGCCGGCGGTGGGCTTGGGCGCGTTTATTCTGCAAAAATTATTGAAAGACCCGCTGGGTCAAATTGTGGCTTACGATTATGCGGTGACGGGCACCTGGGCCAATCCGGTGGCCACCAAGGTAAAAACCGAAGCAACGGAGTTCACGCAATGAAGCTTAAGGTCTTGTGTTGGATCGTGCTCGCGCTAGGCTCGATGGGTGTTGCGGCACAAACCTTCGAGGTGCCGGCGGAGCTCTGGCTCGCACCCCGCAGTGGACAAGCGATGCGTGATAATACGCAAATGAGCAAGGCTTTCGCGGCCTATTTTCAGCTTGCTCAGCCGCGCGTGCGCTTGCATCATCATAAACGGGACGAATCTTCCGCCCATGCCGAGGAATTGCGCGGTTGGCTGATTGCCTTGGGCATCGAAGCTAGCCGCATCGAACTGGTGGAAGACAGCCCGACCGATCAACTCACTCTCGATATAACGGACAACCGATGAGCACCAAGACTCCCTCCAGTTTCGCCAAGAAAAAAACCCGCACCAGCTTTGCCAAGAGCAAACCACAGCCGGGGGTGTTTAAAGTGGCCGCGATCCAGATGGCTTCCGGGCCGAACGTGGCGGCCAACTTGGACGAGGCCGAGCGGCTGATCGAGATGGCGGTGGCGCAGGGTGCAAAATTGATCGCCCTGCCGGAATACTTCCCGGTCATGGGGGTGAAGGAGACGGATAAAGTCGCAGTGCGCGAGGAAGAAGGCAAAGGGCCGATTCAGCGTTTTCTGGCCAATCAAGCCAAGAAGCACAAAATATGGCTGGTTGGCGGCTCGATTCCGCTCGAAGCGTCGATCCCGAATAAAGTACGCAATAGCTGCCTGGTGTATGACGACAAAGGCAAAGTCGCCGCGCGTTATGACAAGATTCACCTCTTCAACCTCGATCTTGGCAACGAGCATTATCACGAGGAGGCAACCATCGAACCGGGCAAAAAGATCGTCACGGTCGATACGCCATTCGGCAAACTCGGCTTATCGATTTGCTACGACTTGCGCTTTCCCGAGCTGTTTCGCGCGATGGGCGATGTGGACATCATCGTGTTGCCCTCCGCGTTTACCGATACCACCGGCAAGGCGCATTGGGAAACGCTGGTGCGTGCGCGCGCCATCGAAAATCTTGCCTATGTGATTGCCCCGGCTCAGGGCGGCTATCACCTCTCCGGGCGCGAAACCCATGGCAACAGCATGATCGTCGATCCCTGGGGCGTGGTGCTGGATCGCCTGCCGCGCGGTTCGGGGGTGGTGATCGCGGGCGTGAACCCGGCGTATCAGGCGAGCCTGCGCAACAGCCTGCCCGCGCTGAAACATCGAACGCTACATAAGTGCTAATGTGAACATTGGAGTACGGGGAGGACGTAGCGTTGAAGGCTGTGATTCTCCTAAATAAGTGAACTCCTTGCCCTCTTGGCGCTCTAGTAATCAGTGATTTATTTTTTGTGAGTTGAATATGACCGATACCGTTATCCCCGCCGAAACCCTACTTTCCACCGCCAGCAGCAGCCTGCTCAAACCCTATGGCCTCGACAACGACAGCCTGCAAAGGGTGTTAGGCCAAGTTATGTCGCGCGGCGTGGACTTTGCCGATTTGTATTTCCAATACAGCCGCGCCGAGGGCTGGCAGTTGGAAGAGGGGATCGTGAAATCGGGCAGCTTCAGCATTGATCAGGGCGTAGGGGTGCGCGCCGTATCAGGAGACAAGACCGCGTTTGCCTACACCGACGACATCACCTTACCCGCGCTGCAACAGGCGGCGGCTGCGACGCGCGCCATCGCAAAAGCCGGCGCAGAAGCACGTGTGGAGGTACCGGCACTGACGCACGACCGGCACGGCAAACTGCATCTGGCACGTCCGGCCTTGTATCTGCCGCATGACCCGCTGGTGAGTTTGAAGGATAAAGACAAAGTGGCCCTGCTAGAAAAAATGGAGCGCATCGCGCGCAGCCTCGATCCGCGCGTCAGCCAAGTCATTGCCAGCCTCGCCGGCGAATATGAGGTGGTGCTGGTGGCGCGTTCCGATGGCCTGGTGGCGGCCGATGTGCGGCCGCTCGTGCGCTTGTCCTTGCAAGTCATCGTGGAAGCCAACGGGCGGCGCGAGCAAGGTTCGGCCGGCGGTGGGGGACGTTTCGACTATGCTTATTTCACCGAAGAGGTGATTACCCAGTATGCCAAGCAGGCAGTGCATCAAGCCATCACCAATCTCGATGCGCGGCCGGCGCCGGCAGGCAGCATGACCGTGGTGCTGGGCGCCGGTTGGCCCGGCATTTTATTGCACGAAGCGATTGGTCATGGTTTGGAAGGTGACTTTAACCGTAAGGGCAGCTCGGCATTTTCCGGCCGGGTCGGCGAGCGGGTCGCCGCCAGCGGCGTGACGGTGGTGGATGATGGTACCCTCGCGCGCCGGCGCGGTTCACTCAACATCGACGATGAGGGCAACCCGACCAATTGCACCGTGTTGATCGAAGACGGCATCCTCAAAGGCTATATGCAGGACACGCTCAACGCGCGCCTGATGGGCGTGCCAATCACCGGCAACGCACGGCGCGAATCGTTCGCGCATATCCCCATGCCGCGCATGACCAATACCTATATGTTGAATGGCGACAAAGACCCGCAAGAGATCATCAAATCGGTGAAGCATGGCTTATACGCGGCGAATTTCGGCGGCGGCCAAGTGGATATCACCAGCGGCAAATTCGTATTCTCCGCTGCCGAGGCTTATATGATCGAAGACGGCAAGATCACCTATCCGGTGAAAGGCGCAACCTTGATCGGCAACGGCCCCGACGTGCTGACGCGCGTGTCGATGATCGGCAACGACATGGCGCTTGATCCCGGTGTCGGTACCTGTGGCAAGGAAGGTCAGAGCGTCCCCGTCGGCGTGGGTCAGCCGACCCTCAAAATCGACAGCCTCACTGTCGGCGGCACGGTGTAAGTACAGCACACCCTGGGTGCGGTGTACGCACGCACCGCACCACAGCAGTGCGAAACACTGCTTAATTCCCTTGTTTTTATCGTATTTCATCTCTGCGCAGCCTGGCACGACCAATGCTTGTATTACTACAAGCACAAAACATTTAATGTTATTGTCATTAAAATACGTGCTATATTTCTAGCTTGTATTTAAGAAACGAGGTGAACCCATGTCTGTATCGAAAGCGACTCCGGCCGCAAAGAAATCGATTGCGGCAACCAAAGCGGTCGTGGTTAAAAAGCCGGCCACGAAAAAGGCCGCCGCTAAACCAGCGACAAAGGCCGCGTCCACTCAGGCCGCAAGCCCTAAACCGCGCGCCACCAAGCCGGCCGTTGGCGCCAAAGCTGGCGGGGATAAGATGCCTGCCGCTAAGTCCACCTCGGCCAAAAATAAGACTACCAAGGGCAATGGCGCAACGCCCATCACCCCCGAGCAGCGCTATCGCATGATCTGTGATGCGGCTTATTACCGCGCCGAGCGCCGCGGTTTCATCGGCGGTAATCCGGCGGAAGACTGGACGGCGGCGGAAGCGGAAATTGATAGCTTACTGCTGAGCATTCAGCACTAGCATTGGGTTTCATGCGCAGGCGCTAAAGTGTTTGCCACGCTGATAGGTGCTGGCGCAGTTTAGGTGAGCAGGCTACCATGTCGCGAATAATCAAAAGGAGTCGCGCATGGGCATTTCTGCATTTGTATTTTGGGGACTGATCATTGTGGCCGGGGTGTACCTGGTCATGCTCTACAACAGCTTGGTTCAGGTCAAACACAATGTGTCCAAGGCCTGGGCCAATATCGATGTACTGCTCAAACAGCGCCACGATGAATTGCCCAAGCTGGTCGAAACCTGCAAGCAATACATGAAATTCGAGCAGGAAACATTAGAGCGTGTGATGCAAGCACGCAGCCGCGTCGCCAGCGCCCGCGAAGCACAGGACATCGGCGCTTTGGGCCAAGCCGAAGGCGCGCTACGCATGGGGCTGGGCAATTTGTTTGCGCTGGCCGAAGCCTATCCCGATCTCAAGACCAACGATACCTTTCAGCACCTGCAAGCGCGCATCAGCGGTTTAGAAAACGCCATCGCCGACCGGCGCGAATTCTATAACGAGAGCGTCAACATCAATAACGTGCGCATCGAGCAATTTCCCGATGTGGTCGTGGCGCGCACGTTCAACTTCAAATCCTTCGAGTTATTGAATTTTCAAATCGAAGAAAAGCAGGATGTGAACATCAAGCAGTTGTTTAGCTAGCGACTACTCGATGCATCGCTCCAACCCGCTGGCGCTCGCCTCGGGCCTGCTTTTTTTGTCTGGGCTTGGGCTGCTGTGGTATGTTTCCCACGACTTTCCTGTCTCCAGTAAATTTGTTTTCAGCATTGGGTATTGTGCGCTTGCCAGCTTGGCGGGGTTTTGGATGTGGCAGCATGGGCAACGTCTCGCGCGCATCATCGAAGACATCCCCACCAGCCGTATCGCCAGCGCGCCACAAGGCTATGTCGAATTGCTCGGCAAGGCATGCAAAATCGATGACATGAGTTTGGTCACGGGCCTCTCAGGCACGCCGTGTTTATGGTATCGCTGGCAAATCGCGCGCCGGGGCGGCGGCGGGCATGGCAACGATCTCGCTGCCACGCTGATCTCGCATACCGTCTATATTCCCGACGAGCACGAAGAAAGCCAATCCTGTATCGGCATACAAGACAGCTCCGGCGAAGCGGTGATCTTCCCCCATGGTTCGGAAATAATCGCGGCGCATCGCCAAACCTGGCACGAGGGCGATGCCCGTTTTACGGAAGAGCGCATCATGCCCGGCGATCCGCTTTATGTGCTGGGCGACTTTTCTACCCATACCCCATCCGAAAGGCCGTGGGATTTGGTGAACGAAGTCGCCTCACAACTCAGTATTTGGCAAGCGGATAAACCGTCGCTGCTGCGCCGCTTCGACCGCAACGGCAACAGCGTGCTGGATCCGGACGAATGGGAGATGATGCATCGCGAAGCTTTGCGCATCGCCAAGCAAAAGCAGGTCAAAGAACTCGCCGCCCCGATCGTGCACCGCGTGATGGCGCCGGATAACGGCTACCACTTCTTGATATCCTCCAAGCCCCCGCAAAAGCTGGCGAGCCATTACCGGTTCTGGCGCACCTTTGGCCTCAGCCTGTTTCTCGGCATGGGAGTGTTGGGGTTGTGGTTGGCTGGGTTGCGGCTAGTAATTTAGGGTATTCGTAATACGCGGTTGATTTTGGATGCTGGGGGCAAGATTCACTCGGTAGAAAAATCGCATTTCGTGTTGTTTTAGCTGTGTGCCGAATGGCTTCAATGCAGCGG
>JADMJT010000080.1 GCA_018781585.1 Burkholderiales bacterium | reverse complement strand
CGCTGTGAAAGCGGAAGCGCGCATTATACCGATGGGAGAAAGGGGGTCAAGGGATATTTACGAATTGATGACATTGCGCGTTTTTGCCCGGAAAATTAACGTTTATTTACGCCGTCAACGCCGCCGCAATCGCCTCGTTTATAGACAGGCAATCATCACAATTGGAGGGATATCATGCAAACAAAATGGATTTCATTCGTCGTAGGTACGATGATGGCGCTCGGCACATCCAGTGTCTTTGCCGATCACACCGAAACAGTCATCGGTGCAGCGGTCGGGGGTGCCGCAGGGGCCGCGATCGGCAACCGAACCGGCGGACGCAACGATGCGGTGATCTGGAGCGCAATTGGTGGCGCTACTGGCGCGGTAGTGGGGCGCAGCTTAGGCGAACCGCATGAACGACAAGTGGTGGTGCGGGAGCGCGTACGCTATGCGGAAGACGATCATTATGTAGTGGTGCATCGGCCCGTCCACGTACGGCACGTTTACTATGAAGAACGGCCGCGCTACTACAAGGTGAAGCATCACAAAAAACATCATCGCCATCACGACCGTGATTGGGATGACGATTGAGAGTAGCTAGGTAAGCGTCACCCGAGCAAACTTGCGCTTGCCCACCTGAACCACGATCGGTTCACCGGGCAGGAGCACCAGCGTTTTGTCGCTGATTTTCTCGCCATTTAATTTAACACCGCCCTGATCGATCATGCGCAAGGCTTCGGAAGTGCTCGCGGTCAAACTTGCCTGTTTAAGAACTTGACCTATACCCAAGCCTTCCAGCCCTGCGGCAAGAACCACTTCCAATATATCATCAGGTATTCCCCCTTGCTTGAAGCGCGCCTCGAAATCCGCCAGCGCTTTTTCTGCGGTGGCGCGGTCATGGAAACGCGCCACGATTTCCTGGGCGAAGCTCACTTTAATATCGCGCGGATTACGACCACCCGCCACTTCCTGCTTCCATTGCGCTATCGTCGCCAGGGGCTCGAACGATAGCAATGTTATATAGCGCCACATCAAATCGTCGGACACCGACATCAGTTTGCCGAACATTTCATTCGGCGGCTCATTGATACCGATATAGTTTCCCAAGGACTTGGACATTTTCTGCACACCATCCAGCCCCACGAGAATCGGCATGGTCAGCACGACTTGCGGCGCTTGGCCGTAGTGTTTTTGCATCTCGCGCCCGACCAGCAAGTTGAATTTTTGGTCGGTACCACCGAGTTCCATATCCGCTTTCATCGCTACCGAGTCATAGCCTTGAATCAGCGGATAAAGAAACTCATGGATCGCAATCGGCTGGCCGGAACCATAGCGCTTGTGGAAATCATCTCGCTCCAGCATGCGCGCCACGGTGTGCTTGGCGGCAAGGGCGACGAGATCCGCAGCACGCATTTCGCCCATCCAACTCGAATTGAACATCACCAAAGTTTTTTCGGGATGCAGTATTTTGAAAATCTGGCTCTCATAACTGCGCGCATTCTCGATCACTTGATCGCGCGTAAGCGGCGGCCGCGTAGCGCTTTTTCCGGTCGGGTCACCGATCATGCCGGTAAAATCGCCGATCAAAAACATGGCCTCATGCCCCAACTCTTGCAGCTGACGCATTTTGTTGAGCAATACCGTATGCCCAAGATGCAGGTCAGGGGCGGTCGGATCAAAGCCGGCTTTCACCCGCAGCGAGCGGCCGCTGGCAAGCTTTTGCTTCAACTCTTCTTCTAGCAGCAGCTCATCACAGCCGCGCTTAATCACCTGGAGCGCTTCGTCTATTGATGCCATGTATCGGATTTAAATGGGTTAAATATTAGATTTTTATGAAATACTTCAAGGCGGCACATGACAGCTATGTATTTTGTCATGCCTTTAATCTCTGTTATCCTCACGGCACTCATATATAGGGTGCTCACCTATGCAGGACAAAGCAGGCGCAATTTTAGCGCAAAATCAAACCCCTCAAGACAGAAAAATCCGCCTACGTTGGCTGGTTGCATTGTCTACGGTACCGCTCCTCGGCATGGCGGTGGCTTTTGGTATCGCCCCAGCAACCGATCCGCGCCCAGTAGAACTCAAAACCGTTATCGAAAACCTCGACCTGCCGCAAGTAACGATATTAAATGAAGGCGACAGCACCTTTTGGCGCGAAGCGCGCATTCAGCGCGGCGACACCATCGGCAGCCTGCTCAACCGGCTGCAAGTCGAAGACGAAGCCGCCGTCACCTTTATTAGAAGTGCGAAACACGCTAAAACCCTTTATCAGCTCGTCCCCGGCCGCAGCGTGCGTGCGAAAACCAATGAAGACGGTGAACTAATTGCACTCCGTTATATCGCCTCGGATAGCACACTGCTATCCGTTGATCGCGAAGGAGAAGGATTTAAGGCCGTCGAACAAACCGCGCCGCTCGACACCCGTGTCGCGATGAAGTCGGGTGAGATTAGCAGTTCGCTTTTTGGCGCGACAGATGCTGCCGGCGTACCGGATGCGATCGCGACGCAAATGGCCGAAGTATTTTCCTCTGACATCGACTTCCATCTTGATATCCGTAAGGGTGACCGTTTTACCGTGGTCTATGAAACGCTCTACAGCAACGGCGAGCCGGTGAAAACTGGCCGCGTGCTTGCCGCAGAATTCGTGAATCAAGGAATAGCTTATCGCGCGCTTTATTTTAAGGATCGCGAAGGGCGTGAAGGCTACTACACGCCCGATGGTAAAAATCTGCGTAAAGCTTTCCTACGCTCTCCACTGGAATTTTCACGCATCACCTCCGGTTTCAGTAAAGCGCGGCTGCATCCCGTCTTGAAAACCTGGCGTGCCCATAAAGGGGTTGATTACGGCGCAACCACCGGCACGCGCATCCGCGCCACCGCCGACGCCACCGTCGCCGTCGCGGGCAAGCAGGGCGGCTATGGCAATGTGATCATTCTCCAGCATGGCGGCAGCAACAGCACTGTGTACGGACATCTCTCTGCCTTTGCCAAAGGCGTGCGCCAAGGTGCGCGCGTCAAACAAGGTGATGTCATCGGCTATGTTGGCGCCACCGGTATGGCGACGGGCCCGCATCTGCATTATGAATTCCGCGTCGCGGGCATTCAGCGCAACCCGCTCACTGTACCGATGCCGCAGTCGTTTCCCATTGCCGCGCAGTTCAAAAACGATTTCCTCGCATCGGCCCAGCCGCTCACCGCCCAACTCGAAATGTTGCGCGGCCTGAATTTCGCCAGCGCAGATTAGTTTTCCGTTGTTGAGTGCCTAGCTCTCAGTCCCAGCGCTATATTGGCATCATGTCCGGTACCAGCCTGGATGGCGTGGACGCCGTGCTCGCCGATTTCAGCACTAATCTGCCCCAGCTTATTGCCAGCCAGCATATTGGCTTCGACCCCGCACTGCGCGCAGAACTCCTCGCGTTAAATCAGACTGGTGAAAATGAATTGGAGCGCGCCGCACTCGCCGCCAATCATTTAGCACGACATTACGCGATGGCAGTACACGCACTCCTCGCGCAACAGCAAATCAGCGCACAGCAAGTGGCCGCCATCGGTTGCCACGGCCAAACCGTGCGCCATCGCCCCGAATTGGGTTACACCCTGCAACTCAATAACCCTGCCTTGCTGGTGGAGATCACCGGCATCAGCGTCGTCGCCGATTTTCGCAGCCGCGATATCGCGGCGGGGGGTCAAGGTGCGCCGCTGGTGCCGGCGTTTCATGCGGCGGTGTTCAGCCATCCGGAAAAACATCGTGTGATCGTCAATATAGGCGGCATCGCCAACCTCACCGATTTGCCGCTCAATGGCAAAATCATCGGCTTCGATTGCGGCCCCGGCAATATGCTGCTGGACGCGTGGTGCGCCGCGCATACTGGGCACGCCTTTGATGATAACGGCGCCTGGGCCGCCAGCGGCAGAGTGATTCCGGCATTGCTAAGTGCCTTGCTCCAAGTGCCTTATTTTCAACAACGCCCGCCCAAAAGTACGGGTCGGGATGTCTTCAATAGTGCTTGGCTGCAGTCGTTTCTGCGCGCGGAATACGCACCACAGGACGTGCAAGCCACGCTCTTGCAGCTCACGGTTCAAACGATTTCACAGGCGATCAAGCATGACTGCGCAGGTGTGCAAGAAGTTTTTGTGTGCGGCGGCGGTGCGCGCAATGGCGCATTGATCAAAGCGCTGCGTCATGCCTTTGCAGAAAGGGCGGCACCGGTTGCTCTGACCGATGCTTTAGGTATACCCGCAGAACAAGTGGAAGCGCTCGCCTTCGCTTGGCTCGCCCGTCAAACGCAACATGGCGAAGCGGGCAACCTGCCCGCCGTCACTGGCGCCAACCATCCATGCGTATTAGGCGCGATTTATCCTTCGGGAATGCATTTGCGTTGATACTCAGCCCACATCGGAGCTTTCAAAACGACGGGAGACCGCTTCCCAATTCACGATCGACCACCAGCCATGCAAATAATCGGCGCGCCGGTTTTCATATTTTAGATAGTAGGCGTGTTCCCAAACGTCGTTGACCAATAGCGGGTAATGGCCTTTCATCATGGGATGGTCATGCCCGGCGGTAGTGATAATTTGCAGCGGACCGTCGTTTTTCTGCTCGCGCACGAGCCAAACCCATCCCGACCCGAATAATTTATTGCCTGCCTCTTCGAAACCGGCTTTGAATTGCTCGAAACCGCCAAAATCGCGGTTCAGCGCACCCGCCAACGGGCCCGTAGGTGCGCCGCCACCCGTAGGCGACATCATTAACCAGAATAAGCTGTGATTCACATGTCCGCCCACATTGTGGTGGACGGCGGCGCGGATAGTCTGCGGCACTTGGCTCAAATTGCAGAGCAGCCAATCCGCCGTGCGTGCGTGTAACTCAGGGTATTTATCCAACACCGTGTTCAAGTTAGTCACATAGCTGGCGTGATGCTTGTCGTGATGCAGCGTCAGCGTGCGGGTGTCGATATAGGGTTCCAGTGCGTCATAGGCGTATGGCAAAGGGGGGAGCGTATGCTTGATGCGGCCCGGCACGGGTTCAGCGTCGTATTCCGACAAGACTTTCGAGTGGCGAAGGTTCATGATCATTTCACCCGCAAGTCATTCTTCACAGACTTCACCCCTGGCACCCCACGTGCAACGTCCACCGCTTTATTCATGTCGGTCTGAGAATTCACGAAGCCACTCAGTTGCACCACCCCCTTGAACGTTTCGACGTTGATTTCAGTCACCTTCAACGTGGGTTCATTCAGGATGGATGCTTTGACTTTGGCAGTGATCACCGTATCGTCAATATATTCTCCGGTACCTTCCCGGGTCGGCGTCGGGGCGCAGCCGAGAAAAGACAGCAGCATCAGGCTTAAAAACAATGCGTAAACGTATTTAAGTGGTTTCATTTTCCATTCTCCAAATTGAATCCGTACCGGACTGCACTGATTTGATGAATTAAGGACGTGGATGCTTGTTTGGCTCGGTGCTCGTTACTTCCTGCATCGAATCGGCAAATTCGCTGATCTGACGATTCGCCTCGTCCCGGCTAATGCCATACACTTCCTGAATCCTGCCTACCAATTTGTCGCGCTTGCCGGCCACGACATCGATATGATCGTCGGTCAACTTGCCCCACTTCTCGCGCACATTGCCTTTGAGCTGCTTCCAATTTCCTTCAATACGATCCCAATTCATTGCATTCTCCTTTTACAGTTTTGATTTACAGTTCGTGACTGACCTTATTTCGGCGACCAGACGATTAACCGATTTTCAACCTGCCGGACACCCGACACAGCACCCGCGATTTGCTGCGCTTTATCGCGACTGGCTTGCGAATCGACAAAGCCAGCGAGGGGAACTACGCCGCCCACCATATCCACATTCAATGTCCAAAGCGTTAGATCTGGATTCGACCAACATTGCGGTTTTTGTTTTCGTGGAAATCGCTGCATCATCGAGCACTACGCTCGTTTTTGCCATTTGCTCACTTAGCTTTTTGGAAGCCTCGTCTAGCTTATCGCCGGCTTTTTCCGCGGCGCGATCCATTTCTCTTCCGGCCTTTTCAGCCGAGATAGGCTTGTCGCATGCGGCCAATGCGCACGCAAAGGTGATCGTGAGTGCCACTAATTTCAATTTCCGGGTGCACATGCTTCCTCCTTAAGGTCTAAAAGGATAAGTAACGACTTTTTGCATTGTTGAAATTCTCCTCTCTGTCATTTAGCCGCTCTGTACGAGAACGCACATACAGGAAAATATTCTTGTTGTAATCTTTTCCCTTGATGGTTTATCTCATTGCACAAGGTGAGATCGTGCGTTCCTTGGCACGCCGACAGTGAAATGGCGTCCGCGTCTCGTCGGGCTCGATATGTTGCCTTAACCGGTGTACCCCAGCCCATGCTCATAGCAGCTCACCCACCGCTGATTGCAAATCACCTGCTGGCAAAGCTATCGCACAGGGAATATCAGCATCTGCATGCCAACCTCGAACGCGTGACGCTGGCCTTGGGGGAAGTGCTCTATGAATCCGGGGATCCGATACAACATGTTTATTTTCCCAACGATGTGCTGGTCTCACTCTTGACGCTGGTAGAAGGCCATCTCGCACTGGAAGTGGGGCTGGTCGGCCGTGAAGGCATGGTGGGTACGCCTTTGGCGCTCGGCATCGACCATTCGCCGATGCGGGCGCTGGCGCAAGGTAGCGGAACGGCCATGCGCATGAGCACATCGCACTTTCGTAAAGGGTTGCAAGACTGTCCCTCCTTGCGGCGCGAAGTGTACTGCTACATCCATATCTTGATGGCGCAGGTTGCGCAGACAGCCGCATGTAACCGTTTTCATGTGGTCGAGGCTCGCCTCGCCCGACGCTTGTTGATGGCCGACGACTACGCACCCTCGAACACCTTTCATCTAACGCATGAATTCTTAGCGAGCATGCTCGGCGTTAGGCGCGTCGGTGTCACCAAGGCCGCGCACGCGCTGCAACAACAAAATCTGATCAGTTACAGCCGGGGCGAGATCACCCTACTCGATCGACTTGGTCTGGAAGCCGCCGCTTGCTCGTGTTACAAAATCGAGAAGCACGCTACGTGCGGTAAGCGCTAATTTGCAAGCACCCCTCGGGTAGACTCATTTCAAATTTGCACAATTCCTTGTCATTGCGCGCTTGCGAAACAAAGAACCAAAAAATGCCCTCAAAAATCTGAGGGCGAATCCGCGTTTTAACTATCCGCGGAGGGAGGTACAGGGAGTGAGTGAAGCCACACGATTCGCCATTCGCCGACCACCTACTCGGCCAGCGAATCTACACGGCGATCTATTTCTGTTCGGCAGGCACCGGAACAATCACGATGGTATCGCCGCCGGTTTTACCGGTGTCGCCTTGGGTGCCTGTCGCGCCGGTTTTGCCCGTGTCGCCTTGGTAACCCGTCGCACCTTGGGTGCCGGTATCGCCTTGCGTACCCGTCGCGCCTTGTGGCCCAGCAGGACCCGGCACGGCAACCGGCGTTGCCGGTACATTAACCACAGTCGGTCTATCGCAAGCGCTCAAACCGAGCACCGTTACGAGCGCTACAAATAGGGTTGAATATTTCATGATGTTACCTTTCATATGAATAAGGGGAACGGAGTACTGGCTTGGATAATCTAGCGTGACATGATGCTGCGTCAGCATGATTGAAGAAGAATAAGCAAAAGCAGCAGTGGATTCCGTGCGCTAACGAACATAGCGCAGTATTTTTGTAAAACCGGATTAGCAAGGAGATGGCACGAAAATTTTCAAGGGCTTAGAG